>DATHPX010000330.1:0-14295 GCA_035483335.1 Caulobacteraceae bacterium
AAGTACAACCTCGACCTGTTGCTGGGGTGGCGGAACTTCCCCAAGCCGACCATCGCCATGGTCGAGGGCTATTGCATCTACGCCGGCTGGATGCTCGCCGCGGCGATGGACGTGGTCTTTGCCGCCGACAGCGCCGAATTCCTCGCCGGCTTCGTCGAATACATGTCGATCCCGTGGGACATCGGCGTGCGCCGCGCCAAGGAGCTCTGCTTCGAGAGCCGATTCATCACTGCGGCAGAGGCGGCGCAGTACGGCTTCGTCAACCGGGTCCTGCCGACAGCAGAGCTGGAGCGTGAGACCTTCGCCTGGGCGCGGCGGGTGGCCGAGAACAGCCCGGACGCCCTGCGCTTCGCCAAGGTGGAGATCAACAAGGCGCAGGATGCGCAGGGCTACACCGGGGCGCTCGAAGACTCGCTGGGCGACTACCAGGCCATGTACCACCTGCCGGGCATGCCGCACCGCGTCGAGGGCGAGCGCCGCCTGCTGACGGTCGATCTGGCCGTGCGTGGAAAGGAGGGTCGGCGCTTTGGCCTGACCCCGCAGACAAAGGGCGAAGACAAGTGAGCGACACCTTTCGGGCGATCCGCCTCAACAAGACTGACGCCGGCCAGGAAGCGCGCTTCGTCGATCTGACCGATGCGGATCTCATGGCCGGGGATGTCGACGTGCGGGTCGACTACTCGACGGTGAACTACAAGGATGGCCTGGCGATCACCGGTCGCGCGCCGGTCGTGCGGGTGTGGCCGCTGACACCGGGGATCGATTTCGCTGGCGTCGTCGAGCGCTCTGACCATGCGGGCTTCGCGCCGGGTGACAAGGTTGTGCTCAACGGCTGGGGCGTGGGCGAGACGCACCACGGTGGCTACGCTCAGCGGGCGCGGGTGAAGGGCGACTGGCTGGTGAAGCTTCCTGCGAGCCTGTCAGCCGCCCAGGCGATGGCGATCGGCACTGCCGGCTACACGGCGATGCTGTGCGTCATGGCGCTGGAGCGTCAGGGCGTGACGCCGGACATGGGCGAGGTCCTGGTCACCGGCGCCGCCGGGGGCGTGGGCAGCGTGGCGGTGACCCTGCTCTCCAAGCTTGGCTATCGCGTCATCGCGTCCACCGGGCGCAAGGCGACGGAGAGCGACTATCTGACCGGGCTCGGCGCGGCGGAGATCATCGACCGCGCCGAACTCTCGGGTCCCGGCCGGCCGCTCGGAAAAGAGCGATGGGCGGGCGCCGTGGACTCTGTCGGAAGCCACACCCTGGCCAACGTGCTTGCCCAGACGCGCTATGGCGGCGCGGTGGCCGCCTGCGGCCTCGCCCAGGGGATGGACCTGCCGTCGTCGGTCGCGCCCTTCATTCTGCGGGGCGTGACGCTGGCGGGCGTCGACTCTGTAATGTGCCCGACGCCGCGGCGGACGGAGGCCTGGACGCGCCTCGCACGCGATCTCGATCTCGGCCGATTGGCGACCATGACCCATAAGGCGAACCTGGGCGATGTCCCGCGCCTGGGCGAGGAGATTCTCGCTGGCCAGGTGCGAGGTCGCGTGGTGGTGGACGTGAACGCCTGAACTCGGGAGACCTTCCCACTGACTTCGAAAACAGCTTTGCTGTGATGAGAAACAAGGGGGAATGGCGATGCGGTCCGAGGTCTTCTGCGGGATTTGTGTGGTCAACCTGATCGGGGCGCCCCTCGCCGCGACGGCGCAGGACACGGCGAGTCCGACCACCGGCTTGATGGTCGCCGCAGCTTCACTCTCGGCTCCGGACGTCGAGCGCGCGGCGGGGTTTTATGAATCCGTCTTCGGGTTCTCCGAAATCCGCCGCATCGACGCGCGGCCTGAGTACCTGGAGATCGTGCTCAAACCGGGAGCGGACGCCAGGGCGGCCCGCGCCGCCCCCGGCGCCGCGTTGATTTTGATCAGCCGCCCAACTACCGCCGTTGCCGACTTTCCCGACCTTCACGGGTGGGCGAGGGCGCGGGTTGCGCTGGTTGTTCCGGAGATGGCGCCAGTCCTGGCGCGCGCGAAGCAGCAGGGGGGCTCCATAGTCGTGGAAGCGACGAAGGCGGGAGGTTCGCTGCAGTCGGAAGTCGAAGTTCACCCCAGCGCCGCCGGCTCTCACATTGACGCCATGATCGAGGATCCGGCGGGCAACTTCGTCGAACTGCTTGCCCCGCGCTGAACGCTGGCGGGAGAACATCCGGTGCAATACGAGACGACCCAACTCGCCGGCGAGACACAGGGCGTGCTGCTGGCGCCGGAGCGGCCGAACGGTCTTGGTGTGGTCGTGCTGCACGGTTCGAGTGGCAGGGTGGGCGTGGAGCGCGCGGCCCTGTTCGCCCGAGGCGGCGCCTTCGCTCTCGCCCAGAAGTGGTTCGGCGGCGAAGGCCAGGCGCCGGCGATCTGCGAGATCCCGCTGGAGACCTTCGGCCGCGCAGGGGCCGAGCTCACAGCCAGGGGCTGCGATCGCATCGCCATGGCAGGGACGTCACGCGGAGCAGAGGCGGCGCTGCTGGCCGCCAGCTTTGGGGTTGGCGTCGACGTCGAGGCCGTGATCGCCTTCAGCCCCTCCTCGCTCGTCTGGCCGTGCATCTATCGATCGTCCGCCGGCGATCGGTGGATCCAGAGCGCTTCCTGGACCCATCATGGCGAGCCCCTGGCCTTCGTGCCGTACGACGAAGCCGCCTTCGAGGCGACGCAGAAGGCGCCGCCGGTCCCGTGGCTGGCGTTGTTTGAGACGAGCCTCGCTACCGCCGGCGATCATGCTTCGACCGCCCGCATACCGATCGAGAGCTTCGGAGGTGAGGTCGTGCTCGTCGCGGGGGAAGATGACCGAGTGTGGCCTTCAGCGCGGTTCGCTCGCGAGTTGGCGCGCCGACTTGCGGACAGCGGCCGAGCGTCGCGGCTCGTCACGCACCCGAAGGCTGGCCATCGGGTTCTTCTGCCGGGCGAGACGACGCCCAGATCGGAGGTAAATCTGCACGGCGGAACCGACGAGGCCGACATGGCTCTGGGGCGTCAGGCCTGGGCGGCGATCTGCGAGACGCTGGGCCTCGCACAGATCTTGTGACCTGCCAGTGCGCAGGCGTACGTGATGCACCAACGGTCAAGGTTCACGACCGGGACGGGGGGCGAAATGGACGCCAAGGCGACGAAGATCGATCTCCTCGCTTCTGACGCCACGGACCAGCTCGCGGCCCTTCGATCCGGTTGCGTTACGGCGGTCGAACTGCTGGGTGCGAGCCTTGAGCGGGTCGAGCGTCTGGACGCCAGGATCAACGCCGTCGTTACCCGCGATGTCGACCGGGCGATGGCGGAGGCCCGCGCGTCCGACGCGGCGAGAGCTCGAGGCGAGGCGCCAGGGCCTCTGGCCGGCCTGCCGATGACGGTCAAGTGCGTGCTGGACATCGAGGGCTTGCCCGCCAGCGCAGGCATGAAGGCGCTGCTTGCCCGGAAGGCCGTCGACTCCGAAGTAGTCTCTCGTCTGCGCGCCGCCGGGGCGATCGTCTGGGGCCACACCAACGTTCCGGTCGGGTCGGCCGATTGGCAGACCTACAATCCGCTCTACGGAACCACCCGTAACCCGTGGGATCTCGAGCGCACGCCGGGCGGTTCTTCCGGCGGTTCGGCTGCGGCGCTCGCGGCCGGCTTCACTGCGCTGGAGATCGGCGCCGACATCAGCGGTTCGCTGCGCATCCCGGCGAGCTTCTGTGGCGTGTGCGCCCATCGCCCAAGCTGGGGCCTGGTCTCGCAGTGCGGCCTCGTCCCGCCGGCGGACCGCGCAGCGGATCTGGACATGGCGGTGGTCGGGCCGATGGCGCGTTCCGTGCGGGACTTACAGCTGCTGATGTCCGTCATCGCCTCGCTCCCTCCAGTCGAAGCGCCGGACATGGGCGCGCTGCGCGTGAGGGTATGGGCGGACGAGCCGGGTTTTCCGCTCGATCCTGAGGTGGAGGCGATCGTGCGCGAGGCCGCGCAACTCCTGGGGGCGAAGGGCGCCGTGGTCGCCGCGGAGCCCAGTCCGCTGCCGGTGCGGCCGATGATGTCGGCCTACATGACCCTGTTGATGGCGCTGCTCGGATCGACTTGGCCTCCGGCGGTGCGCGGACTGTTCGAGGCGCTTCGAGGCCCCGCCCGTCTCGCCGTCGCGGCCGGGGCCGGGCCACTGTCCTGGGCGCACGGGGTGCTGGCGGTGTCCGCTCGCCACCGCGAATGGCTAGCCGCCGACGAGGCGCGCGCAAGACTGAAGCAGTCGGTGGCGCGCGTCTTCGAGAACTGCGATCTGATCCTCGCGCCGGTGACGCCCACGGCAGCCTTCCGCCATGACCATGGGCCTCTGCTGGCGGCGCGCAGGATCGTCGCCTCCGACGGGCGGCGTCTCCCTTACCTCGAGACCTTCGACTGGATCGCCCTGGCCACGCTCTGCGACCTGCCGTCCACAGTCGTCCCCGCCGGCCGGACGGGGGAGGGGCTACCGATCGGTGTTCAGCTTATTGGCGCGCCGAGGAAGGACGCGGCGACCCTGGCCGCCGCGGGCGCCGTAGAGGCCGTACTCGGCGGTTTCGTCCCGCCGCCCATGGACTGGACGCACAGCTGAAGCCGAGACCGCCGCGCGCGATCAGATCGACTCTCCTTCGCTCTGCGCCCATCGGGCCATCAGCCGGTTGCTCGGGACGTCGTTGTCCAGCACCTTCCGCGCCGTCTCGGTCCCCGCGACGGGCAGGCCCTGCGGGTCCAGCAGGCCTATCTGCACGAGGACTGAGGCCTGGTCCCAGTAGATGTGCTCGTGGGCGACTTTGCCGTCCCTGAACCGCACGATCGCCACCAGGGGGATCTCGACCCGCCGACCGGTAGGCGCCACGCCCGGCAGCATCCAGTCGATCTCCGAGGTGTGGGTGAAGCTGAAGATCATCTCGTCGACGATCTGGTCTTCGCCCACCGTGCGGCTCACCGGCCGCAGTTCGGTGTCGGGCGGATTGCCGCCGATGAAGTGGTACTTGTAGAAGCGCTTGAGCTGGTCGTGGCCCACGCCTCCGGTGAGGGTCGGGATATGGTTCACGTACGGCTCGGCGACCATGGTCGCCATCGTCGCGTCGACGTCGCGTGTCTCGAACTCGTAGCGGCAATGCGCCTCCCACAGGGCGACGAGATCGATCTTGGACATCGGGCTTCCTGACGACTGCGGCTGCGCCGGCCCTGACTAGCGGAGCCGCGCGGTCCAGTCAGCCGCCTGTATGGAGAGCGTGCACGCATCGCGCCGCGGCGCGCAAAGCGGGGCGCTATGCGCACTTGCGAGTCGCTCGGTCCTGACGCAAGGACGGCCGCCGGGCGTGGGGCCCTGTTTCGGACCGAATCTGGGGAATCGGGGGCAAGGTGTCGCGGGCGCGAGTGATTGTCGTCGGCAACGAAAAGGGCGGCGCGGGCAAGTCCACGGTGGCCACGCATCTGGCCGTCGCCTTGATGTACGAGGGCGCGCGGGTCGCGATCGCCGACCTCGACCGGCGGCAGAGGTCGATGGAGCATTTCTTCACCAATCGCGCCACCTGGACCGCGGCCGAGGGCGTCGAGCTGCCCCATCCTGACGTGCTGGACGTCGGCGACGAAATCGCGCTCGCCCGGGCCCGAACCGCCGAAGCGCACTTCCTGATCATCGATACGCCCGGGGCGGACACCGAGTTGTCGCGGACCGCACACCGCGCGGCGGACCTCATCGTGACGCCGATGAACGACAGCTTCGTCGACTTCGACATGTTGGGCGTGATCGATCCGGTCACGATGACCGTTGTGAAGGCGAGCCTCTACGCCGAGGCCGTCTGGGAGGCGAGGAAGTTCGGCGCCGTGCAGCGTCGGGAGTCGATCGACTGGGTCGTCGTCCGTAACCGGCTTGCGGCGGCCGAGCCTCGCAACCGCAAGCGTCTCGAGGAACGGTTGAGCGTCCTGGCCAAGCGTGTCGGGTTCCGCGAGGTGGCCGGACTGCGCGACCGGGTCATCTATCGCGAACTCTTCCCGTTCGGTCTGACGGTGAGTGATCTTTCGCCAAAGGTGCGTCCGATCCAGGTATCGCTGGGCCACGTCGCCGCGCGGCAGGAGCTGAGGCTTCTGCTGCGCGATCTCGATCTCGTCGAAGCCCCGGTAGAGTGAGGTGCGCGCGCGGTGGTCTACCTTATTGCTGCCGCCGCTATTATCGCCCTGCTCGTCTGGGCTGGTCGCCGCCCGACCCAGGCCTCCAACGCCGTGCGTCTCGGCTCGGGCGCGCTTGCCGGTCTCGCTGCCGTGGGGGCCGTGGTGAGCGGGCTGCGCGGGAGCTGGATGATCAGCCTGGCCCTGGTGGGCCTTTCCACATGGCTCGGCTACAGGGCCCGCGCCGGCGCAGGCCCTTCGGGAGCGCGGAGCGCCCAGGGCGGCATGACCGAGAGCGAGGCCCGGTCGATCCTGGGGGTAGGAACTGAGGCAGGGCGCGAGGAGATCGAGGCGGCCTACCGGCGCCTGATGCAGCTAGCGCATCCCGATCGGGGCGGTTCATCGGGCCTCGCGGCCCAGCTCAACGCCGCGCGGGACCGTCTGCTCAAGCGCTAATTAGACCCGGCGGGCGCCCGCGACGCAGGGCAGGCCGTGACTGCGGACCGCCGAACAGGCCTCGTGGGCCGAAGCGCGATCGAGGCCCCGGAACGTCGCGACATAGGTGCGGCGATGGCTGGCGACCTCCGGCTGCCCGCCGTCCAGCAGGCGCCCGAGATGACGCGAGACCAGCTCGACGCGGATTCTGGCGGCCTGACGACTGCGGAACTGACCGACCTGGACCCACCAGTCCCGCCGATCCTCGCGGGCTTCTGCGCGCCGGTCGGCGTGTTCGGGCCGTGCTTCGGCTCCCCGGCTCGCGTCGTGGGTGAGGATGAGGTTGATCGGATCGGACTCGGGCTCGGCGCGCGTGTTCGCCGCATAACGGACTTCGCCTGCGCCTGGCGTCGTGTGCTCGAAGAAGTCCTGTGTCGAGGCGATCTGTTCGCCGTGGTCGCGGCGGTCCTCGAGGTCAAAGCCGGTGAGCAGCAGCTGCTCCACATGGGCGTTGCGGACGCCGCCGGATGAATTGCCCATCACTATGACAATCAGGCGGTGGCCGTTGCGCATCGCTGAGGCGTCGAGGTTGAAACCCGCCGCGTTGGTGAAGCCCGTCTTGAGACCGTCCACGCCGGGCATGTGGCCCAACAGGTGGTTGGTGTTCACCATCGTGTGGCCGCGATAGGTGAAGGTCTGCTGGCCGAAGAAGCTGTAGTATTGCGGATAGTCGTGCAGCACCGCCCGCGTGAGGATGGCCATGTCGTGCGCGGTGGTGATCTGACGGTTGTCCGGAAGCCCGTTGGGATTCACGTACCGCGTGTTCGTCATGCCCAGCTGATGGGCCTTGAGCGTCATCATCGCCGCGAAGTTGGAGGACGTACCGCCGATCTTCTCGGCCAGGGCCATGGCCATGTCGTTCGCCGAGTGGACCGCCATCGCGTACATGGCGTCGCGCACAGAGATGCGTTCGCCCGCCCGCAGTCCGAGTTTCGTCGGCGGCTGGGCAGCGGCGAGGGGAGAGACCACGACCTCGTCATCGAGACGCAGGCGGCCGGAGGCGAGGGCCTCGAACGTCATGTAGAGCGTCATGACCTTGGTCACTGACGCCGGATACCGAAGGCTGTCCGAGCGTTCGCTGTAGAGGGTCTCTCCGGTTGCCGCGTCCATGACGATGGCCGTCGCGCGTGGCTCGCCCACCGGCACCCGTGCGAATGGGCTCAGTCCCTGAGACGCCGCCGGTGACATCGGGATAGCCGAGCAGAGCAGGGCGGCGATCAAGGCAATCGGGCGAGCGCGCACGGACATCACAATCGGCGGTTCCAGCTTACTGGGGAGAGCCCGCGTTTACGCTGACCCTCGGGACACTGACAGTGACCTATCGGTGTTTCGCGAAAGTAAACAAGACCTAAGGAGACCCACAAGCGTGACGTATCGCGGCGCCGGGATCACGAAGGCGTGATTTATTGTGCAGTGCACAAAAATCCGTTGACGACCGCAGTGCAGCATGGCACCATCATGATCGATGGAGACCGGCTTCCGTGATGGGCGCCGCGGCTCCAGTACGCCGTACCCGCAGCCCTCACACAACCCCTACGGAGCCCGCTTCATGGACGCCACGACCGAAGCCGCCAAGACGGCTCATGACTATTTCTACGCCGGTAACGCCGCATTCAAGGACAGCATCGAGAAGTCGATCGCCGCACTTTACGAACTCAATAACCACTCGAAGAAGAACTTCGAGGCGGTGATCGCTTCGATGACCGCCGCCACTAAGGGCGCCGAGACGGTAGGCGCCCGCGCCATCGCCTTCTCGAAGAAGTCTGTCGAAGACCAACTCGCCGCCGGCAAGGCCCTCGCCAACGCCAAGAGCGTGCAAGAAGTCGTCGAGCTGCAGACGAACTACGCCAAGACCGCCCTCGAGGCGATGGTCGCCGAAGTGAACGAGATCGCCGGCGCCGTTTCCGGCTCGGTGAAGGACGCCATGTCGCCGATCAATGAGCGGGTCACCGCCATGGTCGAGCGGGTTCAAACCGTCCGCTAAAGACTTCGGCCGTTTCCGGCCAAGTTCCGATGGGCCCGGTCGTCGAAAGACGGCCGGGCCTTTTCGCATCGACGTGACGTACGGTGCGGCTTCCCCGGTCCTGGGCTGCGCGCTAAGACGGCTGCGATGAGCACTCCCAACGCCCGGCTCGCGGAGCTCGGAATAACCCTTCCCACACCGGTCGCGCCGGTGGCGAACTACGTCCCGTTCGTGCGGGCGGGGAACCTGGTCCACATTTCCGGCCAGGTCTCCCTCGACGCGGACGGCGGGATCCGCGGTGTCGTCGGCGAGGACGTGGATCTGCATCGCGCGACCTTGGCGGCGCGGCTCTGCGGTCTCAACCTGATCGCCCAGATGAGCTCCGCCCTCGACGGCGATCTTTCGCGCGTGCGGCGCGTGGTGAAGCTTGGCGGTTTTGTTCAAGCGGGTCCCAGCTTCTTCGACATCCCCAGGGTGGTGAACGGCGCCTCCGACTTGATGGTCGAGATCTTTGGCGAAGCGGGCCGGCACGCCCGTTCCGCAGTGGGCGTCTATCGCCTGCCAATGAACTTTGCGGTCGAGGTCGACGCGATAGTCGAGGTCGCATGAAGGCGACGTTCGGCGAGTCATGGGACCTGCTGTTCCACCCGCCGATCGCGCATCGCGGATTGTGGTCACCTGACGGTGCGCCTGAGAACTCCCTGGCCGCATTTCAGGGCGCCTGCGTGGCAGGATATGGCATCGAGCTCGATGTCCAGCGGACGGCGGACGGCGAGGCGGTGGTCTTCCATGACGCCACGCTTAGTCGGATGACTGGCGCTTCGGGCCGGGTGTCAGATCATACCGCCGCGGATATCGCCGCCTTGCGGCTCAGGGGGACTGACGAAACCATCCCGACACTGGCCGATGTGCTGACCCTCGTCGGCCACCGGGCCATGGTGCACATCGAGATCAAGACGCCATTCGGCGAGGTCGGCCCGCTCGAGCGGCGCGTCTGCGAGGTGCTGGTCGATCACAACGGGCCTACCTGCGTCATCGGCTTCAATCCCTACAGCCACGCCTGGTTCGCCGATCATCATCCCCAGATCCTGCGGGGGCTGGACAGCTATTCCTACGCCGGGTCCGACGCGCGTCATCTTTCGCCGGAGATCCGCAAAAAATATGCAGCTCTGGAACACGTGACGATCGCCCGGCCCCATTTTCTCGCCCTCAGCCTGGATATGCTGCCACACCCGCGGGCCACGACCCTCCGCAAAGGGGGGACGCCAGTGATCGCCTGGACCGTGCGGGATCCGGCGCAATGGGATCGTGTCCGAGCCCATTGCGACAACCTCATCTTCGAGGGCTTCACCGCTTGAGTTCACCTACGGTCTCGGTCAGCGTCCATCGGCGGGTCGCCGAGATTGGCCGCAAGGACTGGGACGCCTGCGCAAACCCCGCCGGCGGGCCTTACAATCCGTTCGTCTCTTTCGACTTCCTCGATTGCCTGGAAGAATCAGGCTGCGCGGTCGAGCGCACCGGCTGGGGTCCCCAGCATCTGGCTGCCCGGGACGAGAGCGGCGCTGTCGCTGCCGTGATGCCCCTCTATCTGAAGTCGCACAGTCAGGGCGAATACATCTTCGACCACGCCTGGGCCGACGCCTACGAGCGTGCGGGAGGGCGCTACTATCCCAAGTTGGTAAGCGCCTCGCCGTTCTCACCCGTCACGGGACCTCGCCTTCTGGTGCGAGACCCCGACCAACTCGAGCGAGGGCGGCAATGGCTGCTCCAGGCCGCCCTGACGGTCTGTGATCGGTTCGATGTCTGCGCGTTCGGCGTCAACTTTCCGACCGAAGCAGAATGGCGGTTCATGGGCGAGCACCGTCTGCTGCTGCGCCAGAACCAGCAATACCACTGGGCGAACCCTGGCTACGCTGGTTTCGACGACTTCCTCGCCGCTCTCTCGTCCGGCCGACGCAAGACGATCCGACGTGAACGGCGCGACGCGGTCGCCGACCTCGAGGTCGTCCAGCTCAGCGGCTCCGACCTCACGGAAGAGCACTGGGACGCGTTCTTCAGCTTCTACATGGACACCGGCTCGCGCAAATGGGGTCGGCCGTACCTGAATCGGCGCTTCTTCTCTCTGCTTGGCGAGCGGATGGCGGATCGCGTTCTGCTGGTCATGGCGCGTCGCGGGGGCCGGTGGATCGCCGGCGCTCTCAATCTGATCGGCTCCGACTGCCTCTACGGGCGAAACTGGGGCTGCGTGGAGGACGTGCCCTTCCTTCACTTCGAGCTGTGCTATTACCAAGCCATCGACTACGCCATCGCTCATGGCCTGGAGCGCGTGGAGGCGGGTGCGCAAGGCCAGCACAAGATCGCGCGCGGCTATCTTCCGAACGCCGTCTATTCCGCCCATTACATTGCCGACCGGGCGCTGCGCGCGCCGGTCGCCCGGTTCCTGGAAGAGGAGCGCCGCAGCGTGCAGGGCGAGATGGACTGGCTGGCCGAGGAATATTCGCCTTTCCGGCAGGCGACCCCGTGAGCCCCGATCCGAGTGTCGGCCCCTGGCCGCCCGAGGCGGAGCTGCGCGGCGAACATGCCTGGCTGGTTCCCCTGCGCGCCGAGCATGCGACCGCGCTCAGCGAGGCGGTCAAGGACGGCGAGCTCTGGCGACTATGGTACACCAACGTTCCCGCGCCAGAGGAGATGGAGCAGGAGATCGCGCGGCGGCTGGACCTGCGGGCGAAGGGATCGATGCTGCCCTTTGCCGTACTGGCGCCCGGCTCAGGCCGCCCGGTCGGCATGACGACCTACATGAACATCGACGCGGCGAATCGGCGCGTGGAGATCGGCTCGACCTGGTACGCCAGCTCCGTTCAGCGGACGGGGCTGAACACAGAGTGCAAGCGCATGCTTCTGGCGCAGGCGTTCGAGGAGCTCGACTGCATCGCCGTCGAGTTTCGCACCCACTTCTTCAACCATCCGAGCCGGCGGGCAATCGAGCGTCTCGGCGCGAAGCTCGATGGGATCCTCCGCAACCATCAGCGCAGCCGGGACGGCCTGCTGCGGGACACCTGCGTCTATTCGATCCTCGCGTCGGAGTGGCCGACGGTGCGCAAACATCTGGACTTCCAGCTCGCGCGCGATCCAGCCGACATCAAGTCGCGCGGCGCTCGCGTTGCAGGCGAGCACGGCACCGCGTAGGGTCCGGCCAAGCCCTCTTCCGCCCGGGCCAATCAATCGGAGTTCAAAAGGTCGGTGGTCGATTTCGTAGAAGAGGTCGAGGAGCGCCTGCGCGCGGAGCGCTATGCGAACTTCGCCAATCGTTGGCTTCCTCTGATCGTTGCTGCGCTCGTCGCGATCGTGATCGGCTGGCTGGGCGTCTGGGGATGGCGCACCTGGCAGGACCGCAATATCGGCCGCGCGTCGGTAACCTATGATTCGGCGATGAACGAGCTGGCCGCCGGCGATCAGACCGGCGCGTTCACCGCCCTGACGCCGCTCGCGAAGAATGGCCCGGCCGGGTACCGCACTCTTGCCCTTATCGCGCAGGCCGACATCCGACTGGGAGCTGACAAGGCCACCGAGGCGGCCGCCCTCTTTGATCAGGCCGCAAGGGTCGCGCCTAACGGCATCATGCGCGATCTGGCCCGCCTGCGCGCAGCCCAGGCCCTGATGGACACTGCGCCCTACGCCCAGGTTCAGGCCCGCCTGCAGCCCCTGATCGGCGAGAAGAAACCCTTCGATCTCCTGGCGCGCGAAGCCCTGTCCATGGCCAAGATCGAGGCCGGGAAGCTTCAGGAGGCGCGGGGCGATCTCAACGCTCTCAGCCTTACGCTTGGCGTCTCTCCCGCCATGCGCCAGCGGGCCACGGCGGCGATCCAGCTGATCGACAGCGGCCAGGCCGCGAGCGTCGGCGCAATCGTTCGCCAGGCCGCCACAATCACGCCCTCCGCCGCGAATATTCCACCTGAGCTTCTGGGCGGAGCGGCCCCGAATGCGGGCGGGGCTGGCGAGAGCGGCAGTGCGCCCGATGCGGCGCCGCCACCGTCGGGAGAAACTCCCGCCCCTGCGCCTCAAAGCTAGTTCTGGACTCCTAGATGACCACCCGAAGGACGCTCAGCGTCGCCCTGATGGCTTCGGTCGCCCTGACCGCCTGTTCGACCGTCGGCAAAGTCAATCCGTTCCACGGGCACGAGCATCCCGAAAAGGAAGTCGGAACGCGCGCCGACGCGCGAGCGAACCGGATCCCCGTCGTCTCCCTGAACGAGCAGCTGAAGGTGTCCGACACCCTGAGGGGTCAGGACTTCTTCATTCCCCAGCCTGCCCCGATGACGAGCTGGCCTGTCGCCGGGGGCACGCTGGAACAATCGGTGGAGAACGTCGCCGCGGCGCCGGACTTCAAGGTCGCTTGGCGCAAGTCGATCGGCATTGCCTCGACCCGGAGGCGTCACGTCATCGCTCCGCCGATCGCCGCAGGTGGGCGAATCTTCACCATGGACGGCGTGGCTACCGTCTCGGCGCACGACGCCAAGACCGGCGCCACCCTCTGGCGGCGCAACATCATGCCGAAGTCGCGCCGGAACCACGAGGGCTGGGGCGGCGGCCTCGCCTGGGTCGACGGCAAGATCTACGCCAGCTCGGGCTTCCGCGAAGTGGTGCAACTGGACGCCCAGACTGGGCAGATCGGTTGGCGCAGCCTCACTGACGCCCCTATCCATTCCGCGCCGACGGTCTCCGGCGGCCGGGTCTATGTGTCCGATGTCAATGACGAGTTGCTCGCGTTCAACACGGCTGACGGCAGCCAGGTGTGGACCTACCAGGCGCTGACCGAACCGGCGCGCATGCTCGCGGCCAGCAGTCCCGCCGTGTCCGGGGAGACCGTCGTGACCTCGTTCGCCTCGGGCGAACTGGTGGCCGTGCAAGCGGCCAACGGCTCGGAGCTGTGGAACACCAGTCTCTCGCGGACCAGCCGCACCAATGCGCTGTCCGAGATCCGCGACATCGCCGGACGGCCGGTGATCTACCAGACGGACGTCTTTGCGATCAGCCATGCCGACGTGATGGCCGCGGTGGACTTCCGCACCGGCGCGCCGCGCTGGACCATTCCGCTGTCGGGCATCACCTCGCCCTGGGCGGCGGGGGACGTCGTCTACGCAGTGGACCTGTCCGGGAGAGTCGCGTGCATTTCGCGCGAGAGCGGCCAAGTCTACTGGATCCACGAGCTCGACCCCGATTCGTCTGTCACGAAGCCAAAGAAACGTCAGCGGCTCTACTGGGCCAGCCCTTTGCTGGCTTCGAACCGCCTCATCGTCGCCGACAATTTCGGGGATGCGGTGGCGCTCGATCCCAAGAAGGGGACCGTGATAGAGAAGCTGAAACTCGGCTCCGACGACCTGATCGGTCCGATCGCGGTGGACGGGATGGTCTACTTCGTCACCGACAAGGCCGAGCTCGTGGCGATACGGTGATGAGGCGAGCGCTTTCCGCCGAAGTGGGCGCTGGTTCGGCGACGAGAAAGCGCTCCAAGTATATAATTCTAGAGCAAATAATCTCCGTTCAGGCGATTTCGCCTGAACGGGACGTGCTCTAGGGGCGGGCAGGTCACGCCGTGCTGAAGCTCGCCATCGTCGGGCGGCCGAACGTCGGCAAGTCCACGCTGTTCAATCGCCTGGCGGGCAAGAAGCTCGCGATCGTGAACGACCTGCCTGGCGTCACGCGGGATCGACGCTTCGGCGCCGGCCGTCT
>DATHPX010000331.1:0-9051 GCA_035483335.1 Caulobacteraceae bacterium
AAGCGGGTGACCGGCGGCGAGGACTTCAAGACCGTCCTCGGCGAGCTGCGCGCCAAGGCCCGCGCACAGGGTCTGTGGCTGCCCTTCATCCCCGAGGAGCATGGCGGCATGGGCCTTGGCCCGCTGGCCAATGCCCTGGTCCAGATGGAGCTTGGCCAAAGCCACCTCGGCGCCCTGTCGATGAACAGCCAGGGGCCGGACGACGCCACCATCCTCACCCTCCTGGCGCACGGCACGGACTACCAGAAGGAGAAGTTCCTCAAGCCGCTGCTCAATGGCGAGAAGCGCGTCTGCTATTCGATGACCGAGAAGGCGGCGGGGGCGGACGCCACAGGGATGCAGACCCGGGCCGAGCGCCAGGGCAACGAGAACTATGTCCTCAACGGCGAGAAGTGGTTCTCCTCCGCGGCGAGCGCGGCGGACATCGCCCTGGTCATGGCCATGACCGACCCGGACGCGCCCCGGCACCAGCGCTATTCGACCTTCATCGTCGAGCTGCCGAACGAGGGCTACAAGATCAAGCGCGACATCCCCACCATGGCGCTGGAGGGCCCCCTCAGCCACATCATGGGCGGAGGCCACGCCGAGATCGAGATCAAGGATCTGGTCGTGCCGGCCGAGAACCTGCTCGGTGGCGAGGGCAATGGCTTCAACATGGGCCAGCACCGTCTGGCCTACGGGCGTCTGCGACACGGCATGCACAACATCGCCATGGCCCAACGCGCGCTCGACCTGGCCGCGGCCCACATCACCAAGCGCTCCACCTTCGGCGAGAAGCTCTCCAAGCGGCAGGCCGTCCAGTTCATGATGGCCGAGTGCGCCACGCAGCTCTACATCGCGCGCCTGATGCTCCTGCACATCGCCTACAAGGCCGAGCACGGCCTGGACCTGCGGCAGGAGAACTCCATGGCCAAGGTCTACCTGGCCCACATGGTTCACCACGTGGTCGACACGGCGATCCAGCTGCACGGGGCGCTTGGCTACAGCCGCGATACCCCACTTGCGGCCTGGTACACCCACATCCGCTCGCAACGTCTCGTCGACGGGCCGGACGAGGTCCACCGGTGGACCGTCGGACGCAATGTGATCCGGGCCTTCGAACAGCACGGCACCACGGCGTCGATGGCCGGCGGGGACCTGCTCTAGCGGGGCCTTGCTTCGGGAGGCGACGACAGGAGCGCTCAACCTGAACAAGGGTGAGCTCAAGTCTCTGCAAAGAGCGCTGCTGTTTTGAGCGAGACAGGTGTTGTGTCGCCTCCCGACCCGGCAAGGTACAGGCTCTCAGCTTTTTGTTCTCGGCCAAGTTAAACGAAATCGAACAAACCGGAACCGGGCTGAATACCTCAAGTTGTGACTGTGCGGCGGGCCCGTAACGCCCGCCATCAGCATGAAAGGTCACGCTTATGTCCGATGAACGGCGATGGGATGATCGAGACCGCGACTGGCGCAGTGATCGCGACCGTTACGACTATGGCGAACGCGGGCGGCAGGACGAGCGCAGCTTGGGTCGCTCCAGCGGGGGCGAGCGTTACAGCGTGTATGATCAGCGCCGTTACGGCGGGCGGATGGACTACGACGCGGGCAATCCCGCCCGCTTTGGCCGCGAGGCCTGGGGCGGCGCCCAGCCCTACGCCGCAAGCGACTGGCCCAGCTCGGGCTCCGACTTTGACTATCGGCGCGACTATCGCGGCGGCGGTTCGGACTATGGCGCCTCCGGCCGCGACTACGGCCGAGGCTACGGCGCCTGGCGTGGAGAGCGCGACTATGCCGGTTCGCGTCTCGAGCGCGGCTACGGCTCAGGCTATGGCCGTGACGAGCGCGCGGGCTGGGGAAGCAGCCCCGACCATGGGCGCCGCGACTATGGGCGAGGCGAGTACGAGCGCGCTTATGGCGGCTATCGTTCCAACGACGACCGCAACTGGTTCGACAAGGCTGGTGACGAGGTCCAGTCCTGGTTCGGAGACCGCGACGCCGAGCACCGTCGCAGGCAGGACCGCATGCGCGAGGGCGAACATCGCGGTCGCGGCCCGAGCGGTTACCGCCGCTCCGACGAGCGGATCCGCGAGGACCTCAACGACCGCCTGTGCGACGACTCCTGGCTGGACGCCTCCAATATCGAGGTCCACGTCCGGGAAGGCGAGGTGACGCTGAACGGGATGGTGCACGATCGCCACGACAAGCATCACGCCGAGGACCTGGCCGAACACGTCTCGGGAGTCCGCCACGTGCAGAACAACCTGCGCCTGAAGGTCACGTCCGGCGGCCTCGCCGCCGCGGGCGCCGGCACGTCCGCCGGAGCGACGACGACAGCGACAGGCCAGCCGAAGACGTCGAAGGAAACGCTCTAGGCCGTACTTGTCAGGGTCGCGGGCGCCTCGCCCGCGGCCCTGAAGGCGGCCGCACTGTCAGGCCGCTTCCGGCGCGCCTTCCGTGGCCGGGTCGCCGGCTATGCGCGAATGCCACATGACCCTGGGCTGGCTCATGTCCCAGGGCAGGGCGCGGTGCATCATCCGGCGATTGTCCCAGACCACGATGTCGCCGGACGTCCAGCGGTGGCGCCACACCCGCGGTGGGCGGCAGGCGAAGTCGCACAACTCCGCGAGCATCCGATCTCCGTCCTCCTGGCCAAGGCCGGTGACGTTGAAGGCGTGTCGCCCGATCATCAGGGCCTTGCGGCCGGTCTCCGGGTGGATCTTCACCATGGGGCGGACGCGGGCATGCGCCTCGGTAAGACCATAGCCGCTGTAGGCGCTGCCCTGGTGGTGGGCGTGGCCGAGCTTGCCCTGGCTATAGGCGAGCGAATGGCTGGCGCTCAGGCCCTCCAGCCTCGCCTGCGCCTCGGGCTCGAGGGCGTCCCACGCGGCGCTCATGTCCGCCCACTCGGTCTCCCCGCCTTCTGGGGGCACGACCTGGGCGCTGAACACCGCGCCCTTGGCCTGCACGGCCATGTAGGTGGAATCGCAGTGCCAGCCCATGTTGCCCTTGAGGATCTTGACCACGTCGTCGCCATTGTTGTCGGACCGGACGGAGCCATCGGCGCGTACGTTGCTGATGGGCGCGAACTCGAATTCGGGAGGGCCGAAGCGGCGGGCGAAGGCGATTTGCTCCGTACGCGTCAGGTGCTGACCGGGAAAGATCAGCAGTCCGTACTCGAGCCAGGCGCCGTAGAGTTCCTGGAAGGCGGGCTCCGACAACCCGGTCAGGCGCACGCCGGCGACCATCGCGCCGAAGGTGGCGGGAAGTGGGGATACGGTGAAGGCCGCCTCCGTCATGGAGGAACGGTAGACCTCGTGCGAAGCCGCGATCAAGCGAAGCCGCCGCCAAGCACCTGATAGAGGGTGACGATGTTGGTCTTTGCGAGAACCTGAAGCGAGATCAGCGCCTGCTGAGCCACGAACAGGGTTCGCTGGGCGGTGAGCACATCGAGATAGGTGTCCTCGCCGCGCTCGTAGAGGGCGGTCGACAGGCGCAGGCTCTCAGCCGAGGCCGCGACGAGACCCTGCTGCGCTGCGATCCGCTCGTCGATCCGCCCCTGCACCGCGAGGGCGTCGGCCACCTCCCGGAAGGCGGTCTGGATCGCCTTCTCGTATTGCGCCACCGCCAGGCGATCTTCGGCCTTCGCATAGGCGAGGTTGGCGCGGTTCAGCCCGCCGGTGAAGATCGGCAGCGTCACGGTCGGCGTGAACTGCCAGATCATGGTGGGAGGCGCGAACAGTTGGGCGAGGGAGGCGCTGGCCGTCCCAACACTTCCGGTCAGGCTGATGGACGGGAAGAACGCCGCGCGCGCGGCGCCGATGTTGGCGTTGGCGGACCGGAGCTGGTCCTCGGCCTGAAGGACGTCGGGACGGCGCAGGAGCACGCTCGACTGGAGGGCGCCTGGGATGACCGGCAAGGCCGCGCTCGGATCGTCAAGATCCGTCGGCCGCAATTCCACCGGGATCGGCGCTCCGACTGCCAGTTGCAAGGCGTCGAGGTCCTGGGCGACCTGGGTCTCGTAGCGGCCGATGTCCGCCCGCGCCTGCTGGACGATCGTCTGCGCCTGGGCGACGTCGAGGCCGGTGCCGACCCCGTTCGCCAGGCGGCTCTGGGTGAGGTTGAGGCTTTGCTGTCCGGCGTCGAGGGTTTCGCGAGAGACCTCCAGCAGGGACTCGTCGCCGGCCATGGTCAGCCAGTCGGCGGCGACGTTGGCCGCGACGGTGATCTCGACGTTGAGTTGTCCTTCCCGGGTGGCGACGTATTGCTCGAAGGCGGCCCGCGTCTGGCTCCGGATCTTGCCGAAGAGGTCGACCTGGTAGGACGTGGTCCCGAGGCCGAGCTGGTACTCGGTTATGCTGAAATCGGGATTTATCCCCAGCTGGGGCGGCAGGTTGATGTACTCCTGGCCGTATTGCGCCGAGGCGGTTCCGTTGACCGTGGGGAACAGGGCCGCCCGCTGGGCGTGGAACTGCGCCCGCGAGGCCTCCGTCTGCGCCACCGCCGATCGCAGGTCCCGGTTCTGCGCCAGGGCCAGGGTGATCAGGCGCTGGAGCTTAGGACCCGTGAAGACGCTCTGCCATGAGGCGGGCCTCGCGCCCGGCGCCTGCTGGGCATACGGCGCCTCCGTCGGAAAGGCCGGAGGTACGGGCAGCGCCGGGCGATGGTAGGGCGGCTCCAGCGTCCCGTGCGAGCAGGCGGTCAGGACCAGCGCCGACACGGCGATGGCAAGCGGCCGCCTCACGTTTGGGCCTCCGCCGCCGGCTCCGCGGGACGCCGCCGCCAGAATCCGCCGCGCACTGCGATATAGAACAAGGGAACCAGGATGATGGCGAGGACGGTGGCGCTTAGCATGCCTCCGATCACGCCCGTGCCGATGTCGTTCTGGCTTCCCGCGCCGGCGCCGTTCGAGAGCGCCAGGGGAGTCACCCCGGCGATGAAGGCGAGGGACGTCATCAGGATCGGCCGCAGCCGCAGGGCCGCCGCCTCGAGGGCGGCGTTCACCACGGTGGCGCCGTCCCGCTCGGCCTCATAGGCGAATTCGACGATCAGGATCGCGTTCTTCGCCGACAAGCCCATGGTCGTCAGCAGGCCGACCTGGAAATAGACGTCGTTGTAGAACCCGCGCAGCGTCGCGGCGGCGAGGGCCCCGGCGATGCCGAGCGGCAGGACCAGCATCACTGCGAACGGAACCGACCAGCTCTCGTAGAGGGCGGCCAGGCACATGAAGACCACCAGGATCGAGAGGGCA
Source organism: Caulobacteraceae bacterium (assembly GCA_035483335.1). Taxonomy (GTDB): domain Bacteria; phylum Pseudomonadota; class Alphaproteobacteria; order Caulobacterales; family Caulobacteraceae; genus Acaudatibacter. Next base: position 5,225 of record DATHPX010000331.1, read on the forward strand.
TAGAGGCTCGGCGCGGCGTTGCCGGCGAGGCGCTCCTGGTATGAGGTCCCCGTCCATTCCAGTCCGACGCCGGCGGGCAGCTTGGAGGCAAGCTGCTCCATCCGGATCATCGCCGTTCCGGACGCGGTCCCCGGCGCGGCCTGGCCCTGGATCTCGAACGACGGCAGGCCATTGTAGCGCTCCAGCCTCGCCGGGCCGATCAGCCAGTGCGAGGACGCGAAGGCCGAGAAGGGCGTCATGACGCCGTTGACGCCCCGCACATAGAGCCCGCTGATATCCTCGGGGATCATCCGGTAGGGGGCGTCCGCCTGCATGTAGACGTGCTTGACCCGCCCGCGGTCGATGAAGTCGTTGATGTAGGATTCGCCGATGTAGGAGCCCAGGGCGTCGTAGACGTCCGACAGGGCGAGGCCGAGCGCGCCGGCCCGCGCCTGGTCGACGTCGACCATCAGCTGAGGCGTGTCTTCCTGTCCGTTCGGCCGCACCCCTACCAGGATGGGATCCTGGCTTGCCATGCCCAGCAGCTGGTTTCGCGCGGCGATGAACTGGTCCCGCGGAATGGCGCCCTGGTTCTCGAGCTCCATGTCGAAGCCGGTGGCGTTGCCCAGCTCCTGCACCGGCGGGGGTACGAAGGCGAAAACCCGCGCTTCGTGGATCTGCGAGAAGTATCTCATCGCGCGCTGGACGATCGCCGGCGCCTTGTTCTTCGTCGCCGTGCGGTACTTCCAGTCGCGCAGCTTGATGAAGGCGAGGCCCATGTTCTGGCCGGCTCCGGCGAAGTTGAAGCCGACGACGTCGAACATGCCGCTTACGTTGTGGCCCTCCTGGCCGAGGTAGAAATGCTCGAGCTTGCGGGCGACGGCGAGGCTGCGCGACTGCACCGCCCCAGGGGGCAGGGTGAACAGGTTGATGATCGTGCCCTGGTCCTCATCCGGCAGGAACCCGGTGGGCAGGCGGACGAACAGCGTCACCATGGTCACGACGACCAGGAGATAGACCACGGCCGCCGGCCAGGGCCGGCGCACGAGGCCACTCAGTACGGCCTGGTAGCGGGTGACGCCGGCGTCGAAGCCGCGGTTGAACCGGCCGAAGAAGCCCGTCTGCACCAGGGCGTGGCCGCGGACCACCGGCTTTAGCAGGGTCGCGCAAAGCGCCGGGCTCAACACCAGGGCCACCATCACCGACAGGCCCATGGCCGAGACGATGGTGATCGAGAACTGGCGGTAGATCGCCCCCGTGGATCCGCCAAAGAAGGCCATCGGCAGGAACACCGCGGAAAGGACCGTGGCGATGCCCACCAGCGCCCCGGTGATCTCGCCCATCGACTTGATGGTCGCGTCCTTGGGCGACAGGCCCTCGGTCTCCATGATCCGCTGCACATTCTCGACCACCACGATGGCGTCGTCGACCAGCAGGCCGATCGCCAGGACCATGGCGAAGAGGGTGAGCGTGTTGATCGAATAGCCGGCGGCGGCGAGCACGCCGAAGGTTCCGAGCAGAACCACCGGCACGGCGATGGCCGGGATGAGGGTGGCGCGCAGGTTCTGCAGGAACAGGTACATCACCGCGACCACCAGCAGGATGGCGATGATGAGGGTGGTGATCACGTCCCGGATCGAGAGCTTCACGAAGCTGGTGTTGTCGACCGGGAACTCTACCTCCACGCCTGGCGGCAGGGTCTTGGCCAGCTGCGCCATGCGCGCTCGCACGAGGGAGGCCGTACGAAGGGCGTTGGCCCCCGGCGCCAGCTTCACCGCCATGCCGGCGGCGGGGTAGCCGTTGAAGCGGGCGTTCTGGGCGTAGCTGTCGCCGCCGATCTCCACCCGCGCCACGTCGCGCAGGCGCACGAGCGAGCCGTCCGGCTGGGCCTTGAGGATGATGTCGCGGAACTGATCGGCTGTCTGCAGGCGGGCCTGGGAGTTGACGGTGGCGTCCAGCTCGTTGCCCGGAAGGACAGGCGGCGCGCCGAGCTCGCCGGAAGCGACCTGCACGTTCTGGGCGAGCACCGCCACGCGCACGTCCGAGACGTTGAGCTTGAAATTGTTGAGCTTGTAGGGATCGAGCCAGATCCGCAGGGCGTACTGGCCGCCGAACACCTGATTGTCGCCGACCCCGTTCACCCGCGAGATCGGATCGACGATGCGGCTGTTGACCATGTCGCCGAGGTCGATGTCGGTGTAGCGGCCGCTGCGGTCGAACAGCGCGATCACCATCAGGAAGCTGACCTGCGACTTGGCGACGATCAGCCCCTGTTGCTGCACCACCGACGGCAGAATCGGGACCGCCTGCTGCACCTTGTTCTGCACCTGCACCTGGGCGATGTCGGGATTGGTTCCCGGCTCGAAGGTCACAGTGATCTGCGCCTGCCCGTTCACCGTACTGGTGGACGAGAAGTAGAGCAGGTGGTCGATGCCCTTGAGCTGCTGCTCGATGACCTGCGTCACCGAGGTCTGCAGCACCTCGGCCGACGCGCCGGGATAGGTCGCCGATATGGTCACCGCGGGCGGGGCGATGGTCGGATACTGCGCGACGGGCAGGGTCAGGATCGCCAGAATCCCGGCGAGCATGATGACCATCGCCACGACCCAGGCGAAGATCGGCCGCTCGATGAAGAAACGGGAGAGCACGCTTAAGCCTGCTCAGCCTGGACCGGCGACGGCGCCGGCGATCCGCACCGGCGCGCCGGGCTTGGCGTCCTGACTGCCGGAGACGATCACCCGGTCGCCTGGCGAAAGGCCGGAGATCACCCGCCAGTTCGGTCCGATCGCTCCGCCCAGCTCCAGCAGGCGCAACTGCGCTTTTCCGGCGCTGTCCACGATGAGCGCGGTCGGACGGCCCTTCTCGTCGCGCCCGATAGCGGCCTGCGTCAGGAGGATGCCTTTGGGATCCACGCCCTCCACGACCGTGGCGCGCACGTACATCCCGGGCAGCAGGACGCTGTTCGGATTCGGGAACCGCGCGCGCAGGGTGACCGAGCCGGTGCTCTGGTCGACCGTGACGTCGCTGAACAGCAGCCGCCCCTCGAGCGGGTAGGGTCGCCCGTCCACCAGTTGCGCGCGCACCACCGCGCCGCGTGGCGGTCCCCCGGCCGGGCCGATCCGCGCCAGATCCTCCGCCAGCTTGAGGTGGTCCGTCGCGGACTGGGTGAGGTCGACATAGATCGGGTCGAGCCGCTGGATCGTCGACAGGGCGTTGGTCTGACCGTTGACCGCCAGGGCGCCCTTGGTGATGGCCGATGGGCCGATGCGGCCGGTGATGGGCGCGATGATGCGTGTATAGCCAAGGTTGATCCGCGCCGACTCGAGCGCCGCCTCCTGTTGGAGGACGGCGGCGGCGTCCTGCAGATACGCCGCCTGGGCGTCATCCGCGTCCTGCTGGCTGACCGCCTTGATCTTGGCCAGCTCGGCGTACCGTTCGGCCTTGTACTTGGCGGTCACCACCCCGGCCCGGGCGCTCGCCAGCTGCGCCTTCGCCTGGTCATAGGCGGCCTGATAGGGCGCGGGGTCGATCTGATAGAGCTCCTGGCCGGCGTGGACGATGGCGCCTTGGGTGAAGAGACGCTCCTTGATGATGCCGTTCACCTGGGGACGGACGTCGGCCACTTCGAGCGCGTTCGTCCGTGCGGGAAGCTCGCTGGTGAGGGTGACCGGCTGGGTCTGGACGGTGATCACCTGGACCACCGCGGGCCCCATGGGCGGGGGGCGCTTGTGGGGCGCACAGCCGGCCACGGCGAGTGCGGCCAAGGCCGCGGCGGCCCCCCAGGGGAGGCGTCGGGAGCGATGTGGAATGCTCACTTTTACAACGGTCTAGGGACGGTGGCTCACTGG
>DATHPX010000332.1:0-4560 GCA_035483335.1 Caulobacteraceae bacterium
CCACAGCGAGTTCTCCACCCCGATCGAACTGATGGGCTTCATTGCCCGCCTGCGCGAGCTTTCCGCAGGCAAGCCGATCGGCCTGAAGATGTGCGTGGGCCACCGCTACGAGTTCATGGGCCTGGCGAAGGCGATGATCGAGACTGGCATAGCGCCCGACTTCATCACCATCGACGGAGCCGAAGGCGGGACCGGCGCGGCGCCTCTCGAACTGATCAACAACGTCGGCATGCCACTGGTGGACGCCCTCGCCTTCGCCCAGAACACCCTGGTCGGCGCGGGCGTCCGTCACAGGACCAGACTTGCGGCCAGCGGAAAGATCGTCAGCGGCTACGATGTCTGCCGCGCGTTCGCCATTGGGGCCGACTATGTGAACATTGCCCGCGGCTTCATGTTCTCCGTCGGCTGCATCCAGGCGCGCACCTGCCACACCAACCAGTGCCCCACGGGGGTGGCGACGCAGAGCCAGTGGCGCCAGAGGGCGCTGGTGGTCGACGACAAGGCTGCGCGCGTCGCCAACTTTCACCACAACACCCTGCACGCCGTCGCCGAGGTGGTGGGCGCGGCGGGCCTCTACCATCCGGAAGACCTTCGGCCCCACCACCTGCACATGCGCGGGCCCGGTAACATGGTCACCCGCGCCGACCGCATCTACGACTGGCTCGAGGAAGGCTCCCTCATCGACGGAACTGCCGACAAGGTGATGCGCGACGAATGGGACCGCGCTCAGGCCGCCGCCTTCGCTCCGACGGAAATCGGGGTGGAGATGCGCCCGCCGGAGGTGGCGGCGGCTCCAGTATCCTGAACCTGAGCGGCCGCCGCGAAGCGAACATTAACCGGAATTGTGTTGGCTGATCGCGCGCGGCGGCGCAGTGGAGGCGCGCCCGCGAACGGCCCTGGAGCATAAGCTTGGCGCTTAGCCTTATCGCCGCAGTCTCGATCCTCAGCACGACGCCGGAGATCCCACGGCTGCCGCCGATCCGGCGTGACCCCCAGATCACCTATCTCGACCGCTCGGGCGCAGTGATCGGCGTGCGCGGCGGCCGCTATGGTCCGCCGGCGGATATCGACCGGCTGCCGGCCTATGTCCCGGCGGCCTTCGTGGCGATCGAGGACCGGCGCTTCTATTCCCATGACGGTTTCGATCCGATGGGCATGGCCCGCGCCCTGGTGGCCGACCTGGCGGCGGGGCGCGCACGCGAAGGCGCTTCGACGATCACCCAGCAACTCGCGCGCAACCTCTTCCTCGACGCCGACCGCACGATGGAGCGCAAGGCGACCGAGCTGGTCTACGCGGTCGAGCTCGAGCAGGCCTACACCAAGAAGCAGATCCTCGGGCTCTACCTGAGCCGTGTCTATTTCGGCTCCGGCGCCTATGGGATCGACGCGGCGGCCGAGCGCTACTTCGATCGGCCCGCCGCGAAGCTGACGATCCGCCAGGCCGCCATGCTCGCGGCCCTGATGAAGTCTCCCACGGACTACAATCCGGTCGACCAGCCCGAGCGCTCGGAGGAGCGCACGCGCCTGGTGCTCGACGCGATGGTGGAGACCGGCGCGATCACGTCCGGCCAGCGCGCAGAGGCCCTGGCCCAGAACCCGCACGTCTGGAAGGCCGCCCGCACGGCCTCGGCCCAGTGGTTCGTCGACTTCGTCGACGCCCAGACCCGTCGCGCGGCCGCACGCGTTACGCGGGACCTGGTGGTCGACACGACGCTCGACCTGCCGAGTGAGGCGGCCGCGGGCGAAGAGGCCAAGGCGGTCGCCGACCGCTATGCGAGCCGCGGCGTGCAGCAGGCGGCGCTGGTCACGCTGGACGGGGACGGGCGCATCCGGGCGATGATCGGCGGGGTGGACTACGCCACGGGACCCTACGACCGCGCCGTGGACGCAAAGCGTCAGGTCGGTTCGGCCTGGAAGCCGTTCGTCTATCTCGCCGCTCTCGAGAACGGTCGCACGCCCGACACCGTGGCCGTGGACGAGCCGGTCACCATCGACGGCTGGACGCCCGCAGACTTCGAGCCGGAATATCTCGGCCAGATCACCCTGCAGACCGCCCTGGCGAAGTCGATCAACACGGTCGCCGCGCGGCTCGCGGACGAGATCGGACGGCCAATCGTCGCCGCGGAGGCGCGCAAGCTCGGCATCGTCTCGCCGATCAACACCGATCCGGCCATGGCGCTGGGAACCAGCCAGGTCAGCCCCCTGGAGATGGCGCAGGCCTATGACGCGTTCGCCAACGGCGGCAACCGGGTCTACGCCTACGGCGTCGAGCGCATCCGCTACGCCGGCGGCCAGGTGATCTACCAGCATCACGCCGACGCGCCTCAGCCGGTGATCGCCAACCCTCCGCTCACCGAACTCAACGGGATGCTCAAGACTGTGCTCCAGGACGGCGGCACGGGGGCTCGCGCCGCCATTCCCGGACGCGACCTGGCGGGCAAGACCGGCACGACCTCCGACTTCCGCGACGCCTGGTTCTGCGGCTTCACCGGCAACCTGACCACGGTGGTCTGGCTGGGCCGGGACGACGACAAGCCGATGTCGAAGATCACCGGCGGCAGCGCTCCGGTGGACCTCTGGCGCAGCTTCATGCTGACCGCGATGCGCCGCCTGCCCAACCAGCCCATCCCGCCCGGACCGCCTGCGGCCCAGCCTGCGCCGGTTCAGGAGGTCGCCAACCCCGCCCCCCTAGCCATCCCCCCAATCCCGACACCCGCCACCGTCCCGCTCACCGCGCCGCCGACCTGACACTACCGGCGCGGTATGGCAAAGCTTCGGCCCTGTCCCGGCTGAGGGTAAAGATGGGCCACGAACCTCACGAACCCCACGAACAAGGGCTTGTTCACGCCGAGGAGGTTTTCGCGATCCAAGGCGCCGTCTTCGAGGTCAATCGCCACATGGGCGCGGGCTTCCTGGAAGCGGTCTACCAGGAATGCTTGGCCATGGAGTTCAAGGCTGGCGCCATTCCATTCGTCGCGCTGCCGCCGCTGGCGCTTAGCTACAAAGGCGTTCCGCTGCGCCAACGCTATCAACCGGATTTCGTCTGCTTCGACAAAATCATTGTCGAGCTCAAAGCAGTCAGGGAGCCTGCGCCCGAGCATCGAGCGCAGGTCCTCAACTACCTTCGAGCCACTGGATTGAAACTGGGGCTGCTGGTGAATTTTGGAAGCGCGCCAAAGGCGCGCATAGAGCGCCTGGTCGTCTAACGCCCAAGCACATTCCCGTTCGTGAAGTTCGTGAGGTTCGTGGCTCATTCTTTAGAACGGTCGGACGCAGCGTCACCGTCTTTTTGGCCACGAACCTCACGAACCTCACGAACGCTGCCGCGAGTTGGGGAACCACCTCTGCGTGGGGCGGAGCCGTGAAAGGGGACTGATTGCGCCTTCGGCGCCTCTTCCTCTCTCTGCGCCTCGGCGGTGAACTCTATAGGTGCGCCGAAGGCGCGCTCGAACGAGGGCCGCATCCGCAAAGGTCGAGTAAGGCCCCAGCGGTCCAGCGGGGGTTCGTGTGGTTCGTGAGGTTCGTGGCCAATTCTTAGGGCCGCTTACCCCAACTCCCCCACCGCTTTCAGCACTTCCGCCACGTGGCCGGTGACTTTCACCTTGCGCCAGATGCGGCGGATGACGCCGGTCTTGTCGATCAGGAAGGTCGAGCGGTCGATGCCCATATACTTGCGGCCGTACATGCTCTTCTCGACCCAGGCGCCGTAGCGCTCGACGACTTCGCCGTCCTTGTCCGAGGCGAGCAGGGGCTTGAGGTCGTACTTGGCGCGGAATTTGCCGTGGCTGGCGGCGGAGTCCTTCGACACCCCCACCACCACCGCGCCCGCCTTGGCGAAGTCGTCCGCCGCGGCGGTGAAACCCTGGGCCTCGGCGGTGCAGCCGCTGGTGTCGTCCTTTGGGTAGAAGTACAGGACGACTGTCTTGCCCTTCAGGTCCGCCAGGGCGACCTCGCCGGCGTCGCCGGGCATGCGGAAATCAGGGGCGGGATCGCCGGCGTTCAGGCTCATTCGCTCTCTCCTCAGACAGGCTTGACCAGGACGATCTTCTTTCGCCCGGCGGCCAGCTTGATCAAGCCTTCGCTGTTGCAATCGGCGAGGGTGACCAAGCGCTGGCCGTCGGTTTCCGGCGCGTCGTTGAGGCGAAGGCCGCCGCCCTGCGCGAGCCGCCGCGCCTCTGACCTCGACGAGGCAAGGCCAGCGTCCGCCGCGAGGGCGGCCAACTGCACGCCTGCCTCCAGCTCCGCGCGCGGCGTCTCGTGGGTCGGCAGATCCGCAGACAGACGGCCTTCCTCGAACGCCGCCTTCGCCGCGCCCGCCGCCGCCGCGGCCGCCTGCGCGCCGTGCAGCAGGGTGGTGGCCTCGTTGGCCAGCACCTTCTTGGCCTCGTTGATCTCCGCGTCCTTCAGCGCCTCCAGCCGCGCGATCTCGTCCAGCGGAAGGTCAGTGAACAGCCGAAGGAACCGGCCATCGTCCGCATCCTCGGTGTTCCGCCACATCTGCCAGTAGTCGTAGGGGCTCAACCGGTCGGCGTTCAGCCACACCGCCCCGCCCAGCGTCTT
>DATHPX010000333.1:0-2013 GCA_035483335.1 Caulobacteraceae bacterium
CACCGTGTCGTTCTCGTTGACCACCGCCACCGCCCCGCAGGCGAGCAGGGTTTCGAGGGTGGCGCGGGCGTTGAGAAAGCGGCGGCGCACCTCGGTGTCGTCGGGCGTGAGCAGGACCTGGGCGGCGCGAAGGCCATGCGGCTCCAGCGCCTCCTCCCAGGCGTGCATCAGCAGGGACTGGCCGGCCGCTGCAGAGGCCTGCTTCTCGGCCAGGCTGAGCCGGCGACGCGGCAGGCCAAGGCGCCTGCGCCCAAGGGCCACCGCGCCGGAGGAGACCACGGCCACCTGCTTGCCTTGCGCGCGCAGGTCCGCGAGGTCGGCGGCGAGACTCGCCAGCCAGGCCCGGTCGGCAAGGCCGCTCGCTTCGTCGACCACGAGGGCGGAGCCGACCTTGACGACGGCCAGCCGCGCTTCGACGAGGGCGGTCATGGCTGCCAGGGCTCCGCCTGGGCCTCGTCGGTCCCGGACGCATCGGAAGCCTGGCGCCCGACACGGGCCCAGGCGGCGCGGAGCAGCTCGCGCACGCCCTCGCCGGACACGCCGGAGACGAGCCAGGGCCGCTCGCCGCTGACCGCCTCCACAGCCGCGGCCGCCTCTTCGCGGGCGGCCTCATCCAGGGCGTCGACCTTGTTGAGAGCGACCAGCTCGGGTTTCGACTCCAGGCCCGCGCCGTAGGTCTCCAACTCGCCGCGGATCACCTGCCAGGCGTGGCCCGGATCCTCGTCGGTGCCGTCGATCAGGTGGATCAGAACCGAGGTGCGCTCCAGGTGGCCGAGGAAGCGGGTCCCAAGGCCCGCGCCTTCCGAGGCGCCCTCGATCAGGCCCGGCACGTCGGCCACGACGAAGCGCTCATTGGGCGAGAGGTCCACCACGCCGAGATTGGGCGCGAGGGTCGTGAACGGGTAGTCGGCGATCTTCGGCGTGGCCGCCGACACCGCGGCGAGGAAGGTCGACTTGCCGGCGTTGGGCAGGCCCACCAGGCCCACGTCGGCGATCAGCTTGAGCCGCAACCAGATCGTCAGCTCCTCGCCCGGCAGGCCGGGATTGGCGTGGCGCGGCGCCTGGTTGATCGGCCCCTTGAAATAGGTGTTGCCGAAGCCGCCATTGCCGCCCGCGGCCAGCCGCACCCGCGCTCCGGCATGGTCGAGGTCCGCAATCAGGGTCTCGCGATCCTCTTCCAGCACCTCGGTCCCGACCGGGACCTTGAGCTCCACGTCGGCGCCCCCCGCGCCGTGGCGGTTCCTGCCCATGCCATGGCCGCCGGTCCCGGCCTTGAAGTGCTGCTTGTAGCGGTAGTCGATGAGGGTGTTGAGCCCGTCCACCGCCTCGATCCACACATCGCCGCCCCGCCCGCCGTCGCCTCCGTCCGGACCGCCGAAGGGGATGAACTTCTCGCGCCGGAACGAGACCGCGCCCCCGCCGCCGTCGCCGGAGCGGATGTAGATCTTGCACTGGTCCAGGAACTTCATGACGGGGCTGTTGTGACCGAGATGGGCCGACAAATCGAGCCGTGAGGGGAGGTGTTCGGACCTGCGGGGGATCGGATCCTCCTCCGTGCGAAGCACGGGGGAGGGGGACCGCGAAGCGGTGGAGGAGGCGGCCGCAGCTCGGGCCATGGTGACAGCGTCTGGCGCCGTTCGCAGCGGAAAGGCGTCGCGAACCCCGCCCCCTTCACCCCTTCGGGGTCCCCCTCCCCCATTTCGCTGCGCTTCATGGGGGAGGATCCATTGCCCGCTCGAAGTCCAGGAAGATGGGGGCGCAGTCGCCCAGGCGCTTGGATTCGTAGCGGGTTGTGACGTGGTCGGCCGGGGGGAGGCGCCAGTCGTCGGCGCGCTGGGCCAGCCAGGCCAGCCGCGGCTCGGCGGTAAGCGCACGCAGGGCGTGGTCAGCGTAGTCGGCCCAGTCGGTGGCGAAGCGGAGGCGCGCTGCGGGTCGCATCACACGGGCGAGCTCGGCGGCGAAGGCGGCGTTCACCAGACGGCGCTTGTGATGGCGCGCCTTGGGCCACGGGTC
>DATHPX010000334.1:0-5157 GCA_035483335.1 Caulobacteraceae bacterium
GAGCGGGTCGACAGCATCCTCTCGCAGACCACCGGAGGAAACGCGAGCCGCGCGGAGATCTCCTATGAAGTGAACTACGGATTCGCCGTGGCGCCGGGTCTATCGATCAAGCCTTTCGTCGAGTTCATCTCCCACCCCGACCAGGCCGCCGTCCCCTCGCCTAGCGGAAACAACACGCACGCGATGTTCGTCGGCGTCTTCCTGGAGTGGAATCTGGCCAACATGTTCGGCCTGCCGACGCTTCCACGATGAGGTCTCACGAAAGTTCGCAGCGAGGCAGCTGGTCGCGACAGACCCCGCGGCGCACGCCATTGCGCTGTCCGACTTCGATGCCGCCGCCAAGGTTTGCGATGTCATCGTCGACCTCAGCACCGCGACCGCCCGCGCCGCCTTGGCCGCGGCCTCTGGGTCCACGGCAAGCCCCCCAGCCTCTACGGCATGCGTGAGGCGCTGTGGCTCTGAAGCCCTAGAGCCTGATCCGTTTGCATGGAACAGATGCAAACGCTGAATCAGGCTCTAGGGCCCCCGCGGCCCAACTCCTCCCCCCGAATAGACCATCGCCCGGCGGGCGCCGAGTGTGACCCGGTGCTGCGACTGAGCCGTCAGAACCGGCGATTTCGGTCTTATCCACCCCAAATCGGCAGACTACGGCTTCGCTGCGCGACTCCTTGATGTGTATCAAAGCGCACCTTGTGCCGATCTCGCTCCCCTGTCAGGCTTCGAGACCACCGTCTCTTTCGAGGGGTTCTGTAATGGAAAAGAGCAAGTCTTTCGACCGGGGACTGAAGACGGGCGCGATCGTGCTCGGCGCGACCTTGTTGGCTGGCGTCGCCATCGCGCCGCCCGCCCTCGCCGCGGGTGGCGTGGAGGTCGGCACGCTTTCCTGCAACGTCTCAAGCGGCTGGGGCTTCATCTTCGGCTCGTCGCGTTCGATCAACTGCACCTTCAACGCCGGCCAGCGGGCGGAGCGGTATACCGGCACGATCCAGAAGTTCGGCGTCGACATCGGCTACTACCACTCGGGCGTCCTGATCTGGGGCGTGTTCGCGCCAACCAGCGATATTGGCCCAGGCAGCCTGGCGGGCAGCTATGGCGGCGCGACAGCAACCGCCGCGGTTGGGGTCGGGGTGGGCGCCAACGTCCTGGTCGGCGGCTCGAACAAGTCGATCACCCTGCAACCGGTCAGCATCGAAGGGGCGACAGGCCTCAATGTCGCGGCCGGTATCGGCGCGCTGACCTTGAAGGCGGCGCCGGGGATGTGACCAACCGAGAGCGCCTGAGGAGAGATTTGCTCTTCAGCCGCTCCCACCGCTTCGTCGCACAAGGGTTTCGATCGCGGTGACGGCTGTCTTCAATCCGTCTTCGCGCGCGATCGACGTTGCGAGTTTTGCGGCCCTGGCTCGCGGCGCGTCCTTGTCCGCCGCGTCGATGGCGCGCGCCAGCCGGTCGGCGCTCAGGCGCCTGGCGGGCTCAGGCGCCGGCGCAACCCCGGCCCTGCGCAGGCGATCGGCCCAGAAGGGCTGATCGCCTGCGAACGGGACCACCACCGAGGGAACGCCCGCGCGGCATGCTGCGTGAGCGGTCCCGGCGCCGCCGTGATGGATGGCCAGCGCCATACGCGGAAACAGCCAGCCATGCGGCGCGTCCGACAACAGATGGACGTTCGCGGGCAGGTTGGCGGCCGCCGCGCCGCCCCAGCCGGGGTAGAACAGGGCGCGCCGACCACGCAGCGCCGCCAGCGCCTCCTGCATAAGTCGCGCGCCGCCCAGAGCCCCCATGCTGCCAAAGCCGAGATAGATCGGCGGCTCACCGGCGGCGAGGAACTCGCCCAGCGCCGGCGGCGGCGACCAATCCGCCGCGGGAGCTAGCCACTGGCCGCAGATCTGTGCGGTCGGCGGCCAGTCGGCCGGCTGAGGCACGAGGCTCAGGGATACGCCGTAGAGCATCGGATGGTCGCTCCAGACACTGGCGCGCGGCGGCAGCCCACACACTTCGGCGCGGGCGGCGTTGACCGGGGCCTTGAAGACCCGCCACAGCAGGGCGTTGACCAGCTTGTGGCTCGATCGGTTCAACCAGGGGGGCGCGAGGCCCGGACGCAGAAATGGCGAGGCGAAGTCGCGCGTCGGGGTGATCGGGATGAGGCCGGCGCCGATGGCCGGAAGACTGAGGGCCTCGGCGGCGGACAGGCCCACGAAGGCGGCCAGCCCGCCCAGAACCACCGCGTCGCAGCCCTCGGCAGCCGTAACCGTGGCGCGGAGCCACGATTCGGAATTGGCCGTGGCCATGCGCGCGAAGGCGTTCGTTGTGTCGCTGAGACCGCCGCCGTTTCCGGCGAGCGTCGCATCCTTGGCCAGCACGGCGCGGATGTCGCCCGCCAGGCCTGTCGCGGGCACGCCGAGGCCTGCGGCGTAGCCGAGCGTGGCGGCGTCGGCCAGCAGATGGGCGCTGTGGCCAGCGTCCATCAGCGCCCGGCAGAGCAACGCCATGGGCCGCGTATCGCCCTCAGTGCCATAAGTAACGGCGACGATCTTCATTGGCCCCACCGGAAGTCAGGCTTTGTACCCGGTCACACTGGGTCCGGCGACGCGAGGCTTTCAATCGAAGTCCGCATGGGCAAAGGCTTCGGGAATACGCCCAAGCGAAAAAGGGCGTGGGGAGGTCTTCTGACCATGAACGCCGGCGATATCCGCACCCGGCTGGGGGTGCGCCCCGTCATCAATGTCTCGGGGACGATGACGGCCCTGGGCGCCTCCATCGTGGTTCCCGAGGCGGTGGAGGCCGTCAGCGCAATCCTGCCCGAGTTCGTTGAGATCGACGATCTGCAGCGCAAGGCCAGCGCCACGATCGCGCGGCTCTGCCAGGCCGAGGCGGGGTTCGTAACCGCCTCCTGCAGTTCAGGGATCACCATGGGCGTGGCGGGCGCGATGACGGGAAGCGACCTCGCCGCCATAGAGCGCCTGCCCGACACGAGCGGCCTGAAGAACGAGGTGGTTATCCTCGCAGGCCACATGGTCTCCTATGGCGCCCCTGTCGAGCAGGCCATCCGTCTCGCCGGCGCACGCGTCGTCCCGGTCGGGCAGGCGACCTCGGCCCGCGCATATCAGCTTGCCGGCGCTATCAACGAGCGCACGGCGGCGGCCGTCTATGTCGTCTCCCATCACACCGTTCAGTACGGCATGCTTCCGCTGGACGAGTTCGCGGAAATCGCACGCGCCAGGGGCGTGCCCGTCATTGTCGACGCCGCATCGGAATATGACCTGCGCGGCTTTCTCGCCGCAGGGGCCGATCTCGCCCTCTACTCATCGCACAAGTTCCTGGGCGGCCCGACCGGCGGCATTGTCGCCGGTCGCCGCGATCTCGTTCGCGCCGCCTTCCTGCAGAACAGCGGCATCGGCCGCGGCATGAAGATCGGCAAGGAGGGCGTCGCGGGCGCGATCGCAGCTCTGGAAGCCTGGGAGCGGCGCGACCATGCCGCCGTCCGCGCATGCGAGACGCAGGCCCTGCATCTGTGGCGAGACACGCTGCAGGGCCGGCCCGGCGTGACCGTCGCCATCGTTCCCGATCCCACCAACAACCCGCTCGACCGCCTGCAGGTCGCCCTGGAGCCCGCCGCCGCGCATATCACCGCCTGGGACCTGGCGGACCGGCTCGCCTCCGGCAGCCGCCCGGTGATCGTGCGCGACCACGAGATCGAGCACGGCTACTTCTTCATGGACCCCTGTAACCTCCATCCCGGCGAGGAAACGATCGTCGCGGCGAGGCTCGTCGAAGAACTGGGCCGCGCGCTCGCCTCGAACGAGGTCATCGCAACATCCCTGTCGGAACGCCGCGCCAGGCGGGTGCGCGCGCGGCTTGCCTGGCCGGACTGAGGCTGCGACAGCCTCCCTACGCCAAGACTTCGGAGGGCATCCTGCTTCGAGTGAGGCGAAGGGCCTGTCCTGCGATGCCCGTAGGGCGAAGCAGGATGGCGGTGGAGTCAGTCAAACGGCAATTTGTCTCCGGTGAAGAGCAGTTCCGCATCCCTGTCCGAGGCTCGGATGGTCTTCTCCTAGAGGCATGATCGTTGTTCGAGGTGCGACCGCACCTGACCGGCGCCGGCTCAGGCAGGTCATCACTCACCAGCCGCGAGCAACACCTTGCCCCCTAACCGCGAACACCACGCAACGAAGTGGAACCCCCTCTTGGCGCACAGTCGTTGGCCGCGGGAGATGGCGGGCCTGCGCTCGTCTAGGCAATCGCGCGTGGGTGGACCGCCAGGACCGGGGACATCGCCGGTTCGGGCACGTTCCGATAGTCCATTCCTGAGGTGGATGCGCTCGCCATCGCCGCCATGGCTTGGGTGAACGACGTGACGGCGGCGCCGAGGTTGGACGATCCCGAAGCGGCGATCTGCCAGCCCTGGCTGGGCGTTCCCAGGATGACGGCTGTAAAGCCCGTATAGCCCGTCCCACTGTTGGAGAGCCACTCGCCGACCTGTCCGTCCGCGTTTCGCCACAGGATGTCCGCCTTGCCATCGCCGTTGAAGTCGCCGACGCCCTGGATGCTCCAGCTCGTGTCGACCAAGCCAAAATCCACGACCGAATAGCCGCCGCCGGCGCCAGTGAACCAAACGCCCGTATCGCCATTGCTGTTATGCCAAAGGATGTCGGAGAGGCCGTCCCCGTTGAAATCGGCCACGTCCTGGATACTCCAGTCGCTGGAGACGTTGGCGAGTTCCACGGGGGTGAACCCCGCGTATCCCGCGCCCGCGTTCGACAGCCATTCGCCGACCTGGCCGCTGGCGTTGCGCCAGAGGATGTCCGCCTTGCCGTCGCCGTTGAAGTCGCCAACCCCTTGTATGCTCCAGCCGGGGTCGATCACGCCAAAATCGACCACGGAATGACCGCCGCCGCTGGTCGTGAGCCAAAGGCCAGCATCGCCGTTGACATTGCGCCAGAGAATGTCAGCCAGGCCGTTTCCGTCGAAGTCGCCCACCCCCTGGATGACCCAACTCGTCGGAACCATTCCAAGGTCGACCGCTGTCATCCCATTGTATGGCGAACCGGAATTGGAGAGCCATTCGCCCAGTTCGCCGTTCGTGTTGCGCCATAGGATGTCCGCCTTGCCGTCGCCATTGAAGTCACCTGTGGCCTGAATAGACCAGCTCGCGTCGGCGGA
>DATHPX010000335.1:0-2699 GCA_035483335.1 Caulobacteraceae bacterium
CTGGCTGGATGGCACGCGCGAGAGCGACCGCGGCCTGGATGACCTTGCGACGCCCGGCTTCGGCTGGGTCCTGCCGCTGGACTCGCCGGACGGCCAACTCATCCGCCTCGATCCGTCGCCGCCTTCGCGCCCGCAGATAAGCCAGGTGATCCGCTACGACGCCTCGGGCGGCGTCACCGCCCCGGAGCCCACTCAATTGGAGACGACTATCCGCGACGACGTGGCCGTCGCCCTTCATGCAAAGCTGTCGGCGATCCCGCCCGAACGAATGGACGCCGCGCTGAAGGCCTATTGGACGACCGCGCATACGGCGTTCACCCCGGTCCACGTGGCGCAGACCTGGAACCCGGATACGGCCGAGCTGAAATTGACCGCCGACGGAACGAGCAAGATCGGCTGGTCTGGCGCTGGGTTCGAACTTCAGAATGTCGAGTTCCACCACGCGGCCGACGTCAAGCGCGACCCCGCCTCCAGCGACCCCGACGCCCCCTACCAGACCGAGTTCCCGGCCTGGGTTGAAACCGATGAAAGCGTCGTGCTGCCACGCGGCGACGCCCTGTCGCCCGACCGCGCGAAGGCGACAGATGTCGATACGACGATCGCCGGGGTGGCCTATCGCCGAAAGGGGACGGTCACGGGGAATGTATTCCGTGTGGCTGCGAGCATGCGCGCTCTCAAGCCCGAGATCTCGGCCGCCGAGGCGCGCGCTTCGGTCGATCCGCTGACCAAGCTCGGCGCCGTGGGTGTCTATGCGGCAGCGGGGTCTCGGGCGCAGGAGGCGAACGACGCCGCCGCCCTCGACAGCCAGCCGACGACGATCGAAGGCCACCTGTTTCGCGGGAACGCCTTGCTGGATGCGAAGCGGTTCCGAGAGGCGCTGAAGGAATTCGACGCCGCTGTCTCACTCGATCCGAAGTCGCAGAGGGCCTGGGCTGCCCGCGCGGTCGCGCACGCCTGGCTCGGGGACCGCTCTGCGTTCGCCGAGGCTGACGAGGCCGATACGCTCGGACCTCCGGAAATCGGCGCGGCGCGCGCACGAGGCATCCTGGCGGCCAATATGGGTGACCTGGAGGGCGCGCTTGCCGCCTATCGCCATGCCCTGACAATCGCGCCGGATGACGAATTCACCCTTCTGCGCCTCGTCGATCTCGAGACCCAGAGCTCCGACTTCGACGCCGCACGAAAGGACCTCGAACACCTGCTGCGCGCGCATCCAGAGCTGGCCCGTAGCGCCCCTCTGTGGCGGGGAATCCTGGAGGCGGCGGCCAATCACAAGGAGATCGCCGAGAAGGAATTGGCCCAGGTTGACGTGGCCACGCCTGAAGCGCGACTCGCGAGGGCGAGCGTCTATCTGCGCCTTGGCGAGACTGACCTTGCGCGCGCGGACGTGGATCAAGCCATCCGGGTGCGGCCTACGGCGGCGGCCTGGCTCCAACGCGCGGCAATCGACGGCGGCTACGCCAGCGCTGCTGCGAACACCGATGCCGACGCGGCCCTCAAACTGGCGCCCGACGACATGGAGGCCCAGGCCTGGAAGGCGGACGCGGCGATGTCGCGCGGCGACTTCGCAGCCGCCCTTCCGCTGGCGAACCGCCTGGTCAGCGAACACCCCGAGCTTGCAAGTCGGTTCCTCGTCGCGCGGGCTCAGATCGAAGGAAAGCTCGGCCATGGCGCCGAAATGGACGCCGACTTCACAAAGGCGCATGCCGCAACCGGCGACGCGGCGCCCGATCCGGCCACTCTCTGCAGCTCGGAGGTTGCGGGGAGGTGGCGACCGCAGACGGCTCTCGGCGACTGCGAAAAGGCCCTCCAGGCTGCTCCGAACGACGTAGCGCCCCGCCTGTACCAGGTTATCCTCCTGCATCGTCTTGGTCGCTCTGCCGAAGCGGAGAATTCCCTCACGGCGCTCGAGACCATGACCCACGATCCCTTTATGCTGAACGACATCTGCTACAGTATCGCGGCCGAAGGCATGGACCTCGACCGCGCCCTTGCCCTGTGTGACGCATCGCTGAAGCTTCGGCCGAACGAAGCGGCGATCCTCGACAGTCGCGCCTTCGTGCTGTTTCGGCTCGGACGCTACGCCGAGGCGCTCACGGCCTATGACGCCGCGATCACCGCCAAATCTGACCAGTTCGAGTCCCTCTATGGCCGCGGCCTTGCGGAAGCGCGCCTCGGTCGCGCCGCTGACAGCACCAGGGACATCGCCGCGGCTCTCAAGGGCCGGCCGCGGGTCCGGGAGGAGTTTGCGGAAATGGGCGTGCGGTGACGCCGTCGCCTTCGCCCATGGGCGCCGACTTTACAGGCAGGCACAGGGAGCGCCGTCTTCATCACGCGGCGTTCGGCCGCCAGGCGATCGTCCCCTCGGTCCTGGCCCTGACTGCCGGTTCGGCAAGGCACGTCGCCACGGTCTCGTAGCCGGGCGCGCCGGGGACGGGCGCAACCGGCATGGGCGGGCTGTGATTGGCCGGACAGAGGATGAGCGTCTCGTCCGGGCCCATGGCGGCGAGGTCGAGGATCGCGGACGAGCGCGTCAGGATGAACAGCGGCCGCGCGCCAGGGCCGCGATGGCGTAGATGCGTGGCGACGGCCTCCTGTGTGGCTTCGTCGAGGCGGTATTCGATCACGTCGATCACCAGGATGGACGGTCCATCCGCCTCCAGCCCGACGACTAGGGCGATCAGGGCGTCGCAGACGCT
>DATHPX010000336.1:0-25151 GCA_035483335.1 Caulobacteraceae bacterium
AGACGGCCGCCCTCGCGCCGGGAGAGGCGGTGGGCGCCTACAAGGAGAGCAAGGTCCAGGCCGAACGTCTCGTCGAGCGCTTGGTGTCGGAACGTGGACTCCCGGCGGTGATCGTCAATCCCTCGACGCCTATCGGACCGCGCGACATCAAGCCCACGCCCACCGGTCGGATCCTGGTCGAGGCCGCCCAGGGCCGCATCCCGGCGTTCATCGACACCGGCCTCAACCTTGCCCACGTAGATGACGTCGCCGAGGGCCACCTCCTGGCCATGGAGAAGGGCGTGATGGGCGAGCGCTATATCCTCGGCGGCCAAAACGCGTCGCTGGCGGAGATGCTGGCGGAGATCGCGCGCCTTGCGGGGCGCCGGCCGCCGACCGTGCGCCTGCCCCGGGCCCCGCTCTACCCGCTGGCCGTGGCGGCCGAAGCCGTGGCGCAGATCACCGGCAAGGAGCCGTTCGTGACCCGCGACGCGCTCAAAATGGCCTCCCACCACATGTTCTTCACCTCCGCCAAGGCCGAGCGCGACCTCGGCTATCGCGCCCGACCCTACCGCGAGGCCCTGAGCGACGCGCTCGCCTGGTTCCGCGCCGAGGGCTACCTGCAATGAGTCCGATCCTGTGGAGCACCATCGGCCTCGGCGTCCTCGCGGTCCTCGCCTGGGCTTATCTGATGTTCCTCCGCGGCGGGTTCTGGCTGATGCGCGAGCGCGACGATCGCGCCGAACCGGCGGCGCCCAAAGCCTGGCCGTCAGTGGTCGCCGTCGTGCCGGCCCGCAACGAGGCCGACGTCATCGCGACCTCCATCGGCAGCCTGGTCGGCCAGGACTATCCGGGCGCCTTCCGGATCATCCTCGTCGACGACAACAGCGACGATGGCACGGCTGCAGCCGCGCCGTCCGCTCCGGGGCGGCTCGAAGTGCTGCGCGGCGGTCCCCTCGCGCCCGGCTGGACCGGCAAGCTGTGGGCGATGAAGCAGGGGGTCGACCACGCTACGGCCGATGCGCCTGATTACGTCCTCTTCACCGACGCCGACATCGCCCATGCGCCCGAGAACCTCACCCGCCTGGTCGCGCGCGCGGAGCACGGCAAGCTCGCCCTGACTTCCCTGATGGCCGAACTCACCGTCCAGACCTGGGCAGAGCGGCTGATGATCCCGGCCTTCGTCTTCTTTTTCGACATGCTCTATCCGTTCGGCTGGGCGAATGACCCCGGGCGGTCCCTGGCTGCGGCCGCCGGCGGCTGCATGCTGGTCCGCCGCGAGGCGCTCGAGCGCGCCGGCGGCGTGGCGGCGATCCGGGGAGAGATCATCGACGACTGCGCCCTGGCGCGGGCGCTCAAGCGGGAGGGCCCGATCTGGCTGGGGCTGACCCACCGCGCGCACAGCTTGCGTCCCTATCGAGACCTTGCGGCGGTGGGGCGGATGATCTCGCGCTCGGCCTATGCGCAATTGGGGTACTCGCCTGCCGTCCTGGCCGGCACGGTGGCCGGCATGGCGGTGGTCTATCTGGCGGCGCCTTGCCTGGCCCTGTTCGCCCACGGCGCAGCCCGAGCCCTCGGCCTGATCGCCTGGATCGCCATGGCGGCCGCCTTCCAGCCGATGCTGCGGTTCTACCGACGCCATCCGGCCTGGGGCGCCGCCCTGCCGGCGATCGGCGCCCTCTACACGCTATTCACGTTGAAGTCGGCTCTCGACAGCTGGCGAGGCCGAGGCGGAATGTGGAAAGGTCGCTCGCAGGCGGCCGTGGGAGCGAACTCGTGACGATCGCCGACGGCTCGGGCAAGGGCCACCACGACGAGAACTTCCCGGTCGGCTCGGTGCTGATCGCGCCGCGCAACCGCCCGGTCGTGCTGGCCTTCTATCGCGTCGCCCGCATGGCCGACGATGTCGCTGACAAGCCGGGCCTCGCCCCGGAGGAGAAGCTGCGACAGCTCAAGTTGATCGAGAGCACGCTCGTGGGGCGCAGCGACGCCGTGCCGCAGGCCGCCCGGCTGCGACAGGTGCTCGCCGATCGCAAGATCACCCTCGACCATATCCTGGACCTGCTGGAGGCCTTCCGGCGCGATGCGGTCAAGTCGCGTTACTGCAACTGGGACGAGTTGATGGACTACTGCCGATACTCGGCGGCCCCAGTCGGGCGCTTCATGCTCGACGTCCATGGCCAGGCGCGCTCCACATGGGCGGCGAACGACGCCCTGTGCGCCGCGCTTCAGGTGATCAACCACCTGCAGGACTGTGGGAAGGATTATCGGCAGATCGACCGGATCTATGTGCCGCTCGACGCCCTGGCCGCTGCGGGAACGGACGTATCGGCGCTCGGGGCGGATTGCGCCTCGCCGGCGCTGAAAGGGGTGATCGCAGGCCTCGCCGCCCGCACATCGGAGCTGCTGGTCGTTTCGAGGACCCTCGCGCCCGCGCTCACCGACCTTCGGATCGCCATGGAGGTAGGAGTCATCCAGATCATCGCCGAGGACCTTACCGCTCGTTTGAGGCGGCGCGATCCGCTCAGCGAGCGGGTCCACCTGAAGCCGATCGAGGCAATGGGCGCGGCGTTGCGTGGCGTGGGCCTGGCGCTCGGCTCGCGAGTTGCGGGTCGGCAAAGCCGCCTGGCTCCGGCATAAGCGACTCATGACCACTGCGACGGCCAAGAAGCAGACCCAGGCCCAAATGGCGACGCCCGAGGCGCAGGCCTCTGGCTCGTCCTTCTACGCGGCCATGCGACTCCTGCCGAAGGCGGAGCGCAGCGCCATGTTCGCCATCTACGAATTCTGCCGGCGGGTCGACGACATCGCCGACGAGGAAGGCCCCACGCCCGAAGAACGCCGGGCGCAGCTGGACGTGTGGCGACGCGGCGTCGACGCCCTTTACGATGGAGGATCCACCGAGCGGACGCGTCCCCTGGTCGACCCGGTGCGGCGCTATGACCTGAAGAAGGAGGACTTCCTCGCTGTCATCGACGGGATGGAGATGGACATCGGCGAGCCGATCGTCGCGCCCGACTTCGAGACCCTCGATCTCTACTGCGACCGGGTGGCCAGCGCGGTGGGCCGGCTGTCCGTGCGCATCTTCGGCATGGAAGAAGAGCCGGGCGTGAAGCTCGCCCATCATCTGGGCCGCGCGCTGCAGTTCACGAACATTCTGCGCGACCTCGACGAGGACGCCGCCGTCGGCCGTCTCTACCTTCCGCGCGAGGCGCTGGAGGCGGCGGGCATCGGTGTGGGCGAACCCGACGCCGTTCTGGCGGACCCGAACATCGATCGCGCCTCCCGCTGGCTCGCCGCCAAGGCGCTCGAACAGTACCACGCAGCCGAGAAGATCATCGGATCAGGACCGCGCGGGCGTCTGCGCGCGCCCCGCCTCATGATCGGCGTCTACCGCCACATCCTGCGCCGCATGATCCGCGCCTCATGGAAGCCCCCGCGCGACCGCGTGAAGCTCAGCAAGGGGCGCCTCGCCTGGGTGGTCCTCACCCGCGGCATCCCGAAGTAGCGCCTGTCCCTCCCCTTCTGGGGAGGGTGGTCGAGCGCAGCGAGACCGGGTGGGGAAGTCTAGATCATCCCCGGCCTCTCGGTCCTTCCCCAAACTTCCCCACCCGTCGCGCCTCTGGCGCGACACCCTCCCCGGAAGGGTAGGGAGGCGTGCGAAGCCTCACCCGCCCGGCTTCAGCTCCTTGTCCAGGAAGTTGATCGTCGCCGAGTCTGCTTCCAGCCACGAGGCGTGGCGCAGGAAGCCGTGGATCTCGTTGGGGATCACCAGTTCCTCGTAGGGGACGTCGTGGGCGGCGAGGCGGCGGGCGAGGTCGACCGTCTGGTGGAAGTCGACATTGCGGTCGTCGTCGCCCTGGATCAGCAGCACGGGCGACTTCCAGCTGTCCATGGAGGCGACCGGGGAGGCCTGCCACGCCGCCGTCTTGGCCTGGTCAAGATCCCCCTTCTCATAGCCCTCGGCGCCGAAGCGGCCGAAGAAGCCCGAGTGCTCGCTCGTCCAGTTGTGCACGCCGTGGAGATCCACCCCCGCTTTGAACACATCCGAATTGCGGGCAAGCGCGAGGGCCGTCAGAAAGCCGCCGTACGAGCCGCCCCAGATGCCGATCCGCGCGGGATCGACGTTCGACTGCCCCTGCAGCCAGCGCGCGCCGGCCAGCACGTCCTGGTACTCCGAGGCGCCGCGATAGCCTGCACGGGCCGGATGATTGAAGGCGCGGCCGTAGCCGATGCCCAGGCGGTAGTTCACCGACAGCACCACGAAACCGTGCGTGGCGAGGTACTCGTTCACGGCGTAGGCGTTGCTGTAATAATCCATGTAGCTCCACCCCAGCAGCATCTGCCGCGGCGGACCGCCGTGAACGAAGATCACCGCCGGCTTGCGACCGCCGCCGGAGGTCTCGAACAGGTCCGCATGGATGGTGAGGCCGTCGGGGGCCTTGTAGGTGACCGCGCGGGGCGTGACGAACTGGTCGGCGGCGAACTCGCTCCCGCCGCCCGTGCCGAGCGTCTGGCGATGGCCGGCGCGCCCGTGGGTGACGACAGCCACTGCAGGGGGAGCCTTCGGTCCGGCGGCCACGAAAGCCACGTCCCGTTCGCCGGCCCACACCGGTTCGTATTCCACGCCCGTCCCGTCGGTGAGCGCGCTCGGCGCACCCCCATCGACCGGCACGGCGAAGACATGTCGCCGTTCAATGTC
Organism: Caulobacteraceae bacterium; assembly: GCA_035483335.1. Lineage (GTDB taxonomy): Bacteria > Pseudomonadota > Alphaproteobacteria > Caulobacterales > Caulobacteraceae > Acaudatibacter. Next base: position 4,682 of record DATHPX010000336.1, read on the forward strand.
GTCCGGCGCGCCGCCAGTGTTGGCGTCATAGAGAACGAGGCTGCGCCCCGGGCCGTACGCCACGTGTTCCACCATGAAGGCGCCGGGCGTCAGCAGCCTGGCCTCGCCGCCAGTCGCTGGGATCGCATAGAGGTGCTGCCACCCGTCCGCCTCCGACAGGAAGACCAGTCGGTCTCCGGCGGCCCAGGCGAGATTGGCCTCGCCTTCCACGTGCGGGAAAGAATCGTCGATCCCCTTCCCCGAGCGCCACACGGCCTGGCCGGCGCCCGTGTGGGGATCGGCGGTCCAGATCGACCACGGATGAGGAACTTCCGTCAGGATCGGCTCCGGCGGACCGCCATGGCCCTCGCGCCGCACGAAGGCGATCCGCTGTCCATCGGGAGACCACCGCGGCTCGCCATCGATCCCTGTCGAGGGCGCCAGATAGACGAGCGGCTGATCCTTGTCGCGGAACACGGCGACAAAGGCGTGGTCGCCGCGATCGGAAACAAAGGCGAGGGCTGAGCCGTCGGGCGACCAGGCGAGTTCCCCGGCCTTGCCCCTGTCGAAAGCCAGCCGCTCCGCCTGCCCGTGGCCGTCGAGCGGCGCGGTCCAAACCTGATGATCCTTGATGAAAGCGAGCTTGCCCTGTGAAGAAATCGTCGGCTCATCCCCCTCGGCGATCTTCGCCGGCGGCCGCGAGCCGTCGGCAAGCGCCGCCCAAATCTCCACCTTCGGCTGCACCGGCGAGGAATTCGGGTCGGGTTCCAGGCCGCCCTCCGCCGGCCAGTTGGCGTCATGGTCGCCCCCGCGCGTCCACACCACCGTTTTGCCGTCAGGCGAGAGGGCGACGTTCTTCAGCTCCTGTCCGTCGTCGGCCGTCAGGCGAGTGAGAACGTGGGGCGCGAAGTCGGGGCCCTGTGCGACCCACAGGTTGCGCACGCCGCGAACGTTCTGGACCCAGGCGATGACGCCGCCCTTCTCTGCGGCGGCCAGGTCGCTCGTGAATGGATAGGCGAGAAAGGCCTGCAGACCCGGCGGCGGCGCGGTCGAAGGCGCCGCCTGACCCCATGCCGCCGCGCCGATCGCCGCGCAGATCACCGCCGCCGCAGCGCCGAGATACCTCTTGCTCGCCATGTGTCCCCTCCGGGCTTTGCCTTTTAGCCCCGCATAAACCCTTGTCACGGCTGGCCCAAGCGGCTCGGTCCTGCTGCATTTTGGCCATTTCCGCGCCGTCGGCTTGACCTCCCCGCGCTGGAACTCCAAGAGCGCGCGCGTGCGCTCCACTACTCCAGCCCTCCGACTCGCCGTCGCCCTCGGAGCCGCAGCGGGTTTGGCCGGCTGCGGTCCAGGGAAACCGCCGCCCCCGCCTCCGCCAAAAGTCGCTGTCGCGCAGCCCCTGCGGATGAACATCGTCGACTGGGACGATTACCAGGGCCAGTTCATCGCCGTCGATTCGGTCGACATCCGTCCGCGGGTCTCGGGCTACCTCCTGAGCGTGGGGTTCAAGGACGGGGACATGGTCCGCAAGGGACAGGTCCTGTTCCTGATCGATCCTCGACCGTACGAGGCCGCGCTCGGCCAGGCGAAGGGCGTCGAGGCGCACGACGAGGCCGCGGTGCTCAACGCCCAGCAACAGCTGGTGCGAGGCCGCACCCTGGTCGCCGCCCACGCCATCAGCCAGCAGGCCTTCGAAATACTCGAGGCCACTGAGCGGCAGGCCGCCGCCGACCTCGTCACCGCCAAGGCCAATGTCCAGGCCCAGGCCCTCAATGTAGAGTGGACCCGCGTCACCGCACCGCTCGCCGGTCGCGTCTCCGACCGCCGGGTGGCGCCCGGCAACCTCGTGACCCAGGACACAACCGTCCTGACGAACATCACCAGCATCAATCCGATCTGGTTCCAGTTCACCGGGTCCGAGGCGCTCTACCTCAAGTACCAGCGCATGGCCCAGGACGGGGCGCGCCACTCCTCTCGCGTAGCGCCCACGCCGGTGCAGATCCAGCTGCAGGATGAGCCCGGCTATAGTTGGCGCGGCCGAATGGACTTCGTCGATAACCAGATCGACCCCGCCTCGGGGGTGATCCGCCAGCGCGCGGTGATCGAGAATCCGGACAACTTCCTCACCCCCGGCATGTTCGGCCACCTGCGCCTGCTCGGATCGGGAGCCTATGCCGCTCTGCTCATTCCAGATGCGGCGATCAGCAGCGATCTCAACCAGCGCGTCGTCCTGATCCTCGGGCCGAACAGTGTCCTGCGAGAGAAGGCCGTGACCGTGGGGCCGCTCTTTCGCGGTCTGCGGGTGGTCCGCAGCGGCGTGGGCCCTGACGACCTCGTCGTGGTGGATACCCTCGTCCGCGCGCGGCCGGGGCTGAAGATCACACCTAACCGCACCACCATCACACCGGGCCCGGAAGTTCCGGTGAACCCGTCCGCCCCCGGTTATATCAATCCGGTCCCGACCGCCGCTTCGCCAGCGGCGGACGCGCCGACGGTCAGATGAGGCTCTCGCACTTCTTCATCGAGCGCCCCGTCTTCGCGGCGGTCGTGGCCATCGTCATCACCCTCGTGGGCGCGATCGCCTATCCGACCCTCCCCGTGGGCCAGTACCCCAACATCGCCCCGCCAACCGTGACGATCAGCGCCACCTATCCGGGCGCCTCCGCCGAAACGGTCGCCAGCACCGTCTCCGATCCGATCGAGGAGCAGGTCAGCGGCGTGGAGAACATGCTCTACATGTCCTCCCAGTCGACCGGCGACGGAAAGATGCAGATCACCTGCACCTTCGCCCTGGGCACCGATCCCAACATCGACCAGGTGCTGGTGACCAACCGGGTCCAGAATGCGACGCCCACGCTGCCGCCCGAGGTGCAGGCGACCGGCGTCACCGTTCGCAAGGCTTCGCCGGACATCCTGCTGGCGGTCCACATGTATTCGCCGGATGGGTCACGCGACCAGCAGTACATCGCCAACTACATCAATATTCACATCAGGGACGAGATCCTACGGATCCACGGCGTCGGCGACATCGGCGAGCGCGCCGCGCGGGACTTCGCCATGCGCATCTGGATCGATCCCGACCGCGCGGCCGCCCGCGGGTTGACCGGCGACGACATCGTCAACGCCCTGCGCGCCCACAACATCCAGATCGCCGCTGGCGCGGTGGGCCAGCCGCCCCAGCGGCGGGGCGTCAGCGCCTACCAGCTCAACGTCGACGCGCTTGGCCGGCTGACCACGCCCGAAGAGTTCGGCAACATCGTCATCAAGACCGATCCGACCGGGCGGGTCACCCGCGTGGTGGACGTCGCGCGCGTCGAACTCGGCGCCGCCGACTACACGACCGACGCCTTCCTGAACCAGTTTCCCGCCACCGCCATCGGCATACTGCAGCTGCCGGGGAGCAACGCGGTCCAGACCGCGCAGGCGATCAAGGACACGATGGCGCGCCTCGGGAAGAACTTCCCGCCGGGACTTGGCTACAAGATCATCTACAATCCCACCGACTACGTGAACGCCTCGATCCGGGAGGTCTACAAGACCCTGTTCATCGCGCTCGGCCTCGTCGTCCTGGTGGTGATGATCTTCCTCCAGAGCTGGCGTGCGGCGATCGTACCGATCATCGCCATCCCTGTGTCTCTGGTCGGCACCTTCGCGGTGATGGGCGCCTTCGGATTCTCCCTGAACAACCTTTCCCTGTTCGGCCTGGTGCTGGCGATCGGCATCGTCGTGGACGACGCGATCGTCGTGGTCGAGAACATCGAGCGCCACCTGCGCGAGGGCAGAACGCCTTCCGAGGCGGCGCACATGACGATGGACGAGGTGGGCGGCGCCCTGATCGCCATCGCGCTGGTGCTGTGCGCCGTCTTCGTCCCGGCCGCCTTCATCACCGGCATATCGGGCCAGTTCTATCGCCAGTTCGCCCTCACCATCGCCACGGCGACGGTCTTCTCACTCATCGTCTCCCTGACCCTCTCACCGGCCCTGGCGGCCCTGATCATGGTCCCCCACGAGCAGCACCATGAGGGGGACGAGAAGCCGAAGTGGACGCAACGCCCGCTCAGGCGCTTCGGCATCCTCTTCAACGGCACCTTCGACCGGGTCAGCAACGGCTATTCCCGCCTGATCCACCGCCTGGTGCGCCTGCTGGTCCTCATGCTGGTTCTCTATGCCGGCCTGCTCGCCCTGACCGGCTGGCGACTCGAGGCCACGCCGCGGGGCTTCATCCCCTCGCAGGACCAGGGAAACGTCATCATCTCGGGGACCCTGCCTGCCGGCGCCTCGCTCACGCGAACCGACCAGGTGGCGCAGGAGATGATCGCGTCCTTCCAGCAGGAACCAGGCGTCCTGGCTGGCTCGGTCTATGCCGGCGTCGACCCGACCACCAACGTGACCGCCACCAACGGCATCCAGATCTACCTGATCTTCCAGCCGTTCGAGTGGCGCCAGAAGCATCACATAACCTACCAGAATCTCGTGGCGCGCCTGCGCAAGCGCGCGGCGACCTTCACCGACGCCGACGTGAAGATCATCGAGGCGCCGCCCGTCCGCGGCATCGGCACGACCGGCGGCTTCAAGATGATCGTCGAGAACCAGTCCGGGGCGAGCTTCCAGCAACTCGAAGCGGCCGCCAACGCGCTCGCGGCGGCGGCAAACAAGGACCCCACGATCGACCGCGCCTTCGTGACCTTCAACACCAAGACGCCGCGCATCTATGCGGACATCGACCGGATAAAGGCCGAGATGCTCGGCGTCACCGACACGAGCGTCTTCGACACCCTGCAGGTCTATCTTGGGTCGACTTTCGTAAACGATTTCAATCTCTTCGACCGCACATTCCAGGTCTACGCCCAGGCCGACCAGCGTTTCCGTGAGAACGAGGCGCAGATTCAGACCCTGCAGACCCGTTCGACCTCCGGCCAGATGGTCCCCCTCGGCTCGGTGGTGAACATCCGCCACACCACCGGCCCCTGGCGTGTGCTGCGGTACAACCTCTACCCGTCGGCCGAGGTGCAGGGTGACGCCAAGGCCGGCCGATCCAGCGGCGAGGCCATGGCCGCCATGGAAAGGCTCGCCCAGCAGGTGCTGCCGCCGGGCTTCGGCTACGAATGGACGGAGCTGTCGTACCAGGAGAAGCTGGCGGGAAACACGGGCATGCTCGTGTTCGCCCTCGCCGTGGTCTTCGTCTACCTCGTGCTGGCCGCGCTCTACGAGAGCGTGACGCTGCCCTTCTCCGTCATCCTGATCGTGCCGATGTGCATCCTGGCGGCGATGGTGGGGATCAACCTGCGTGGTATGCCCAACGACATCCTCACCCAGGTCGGCCTGATCGTGCTGATCGGCCTGGCCGCCAAGAACGCGATCCTGATCGTCGAATTCGCGCGGCAGGGGGAAATCGAGCACGGCCTGGAGCGGCACGAGGCGGCCTCGGAAGCAGGCCGCACGCGCCTGCGCCCGATCCTGATGACCTCCTTCGCCTTCATCTTCGGCGTGGCGCCCCTGGCCTTTGCGACGGGGGCCGGCGCGGAGCTGCGCCAGGCGCTCGGTGTGGCCGTCTTCTTCGGCATGATCGGAGTGACGGCGTTCGGCCTGCTGTTCACGCCGGTCTTCTACGTTGTCTTCCGCGACATCGCCGACAGGCTGCCCAAACGACGGCCACCCCAGCCCCAGGAGCCGCCGACCGGGCCGGGGCCCGAAGCCCAGGCGTCGCCATGAGGCGCGCGCGTCCTCTTCTGGCCGCCTTCGTCGGCGTCGTCCTGGCCGGCTGTGCGGTCGGACCGAACTTCAAGGCTCCTTCCGAGCCACCCAGGGCCGCAGGCCCATTCGTCAGCGCCCAGGGCGCGAGCGATGTAACCGAGCAGCCCCTGCCGTCTGACTGGTGGCGCCTCTACAACGACCCGGTCCTCGACCGCCTCGTGCTGCAGGCGCTTCAGGAGAACGAGGACCTCAAGACCGCCGCGGCGAACCTGCTCTACGCCCAGTTCCTCCTGCAGGAGGCGCGCGACAACCGGTTCCCCGCCACCGACCTCACCGCCGAAGGCCCGGCCTTCGGCCGCTCGACCCTTGAGTCGATCACCAATTCGCCGCCTTCGAAGTTCTTCTCGGCTGGCTTCACCGCCTCCTACCAGGTGGACATCTTCGGACGCATCCGCCGCTCAATCGAGGCTGCGCGCGCCAATGCCGAGGCGGTCCAGGCGGCGGAAGACGTCACGCGCGTGACAGTGGCGGCGCAGACCGCCGCCGCCTACGCCAACGTCTGCGGTTTTGGCGAGCAGATCGTTGTGGCCCGGCAGAACCTCGCCCTGGTGCAGCAGGTCTACGACCTCACCCTGATCCAGCGCGACGCCGGCTTCCTCGCCGACTTCGACCTCTCGCGCGAGCGGGTGGTGCTCGAGCAGACCCGCTCAGCCATCCCGCCGCTGGAAGGCCAGCGCCGCGCGAACCTGTTCGTCCTTGCCGCCCTCATTGGCAAGACGCCGCGCGAAATCCCGCCAGACGTGGCCGCGTGTGTGAATCCGCCGACCCTCTCCCAGCCGATCCCTGTAGGCGATGGCAAGGCGCTCCTGCGCAGGCGGCCCGACTTGCGTGAGGCGGAGCGCAACCTCGCCGCGGCCACCGCCCGGATCGGCGTGGCCACCGCAGATCTCTACCCGACGATCAGCATCGGCGGCGGCTACTCGGCCTCCGCCTTGACGCCAGGCGGCTTGGGCAAGTTGAACAACGCGACCTACAGCGTCGGTCCCCTGCTCAACTGGACCTTCCCCAACGTGCTCATCGCCCGCGATCACATCCGCGAGGCCGGGGCGCAGGCGCAGGCCAATCTGGCGAGCTTCGACAGCACCGTACTCACCGCCCTCAGCGAGACAGAGCAGGCGCTTGCGACCTACACCACCGAGATCGACCACAACCGAATCCTCGTCGCGGCGCAGAAGGCGGCCAACGAGGCCTATTCGCTTTCGCACGTTCAGTTCCAGGCCGGCTCGTACAGCTTCCTCGACCTGCTCACGATCCAGTCCACGGTCGTGCAGGCCAACCAAGCCGTCGCCCTGTCCGACACCGTCCTCGCCACGGACCAGATCGGTCTCTTCGAGACCCTCGGCGGCGGCTGGGAAAATGCGCCGCCGGTCACCCCTCCGCCAGCGCCGAGGTAAAATTCACCCTCGCCCGCAGACAAGACCCGGAGCGCCTGCGCCCTCGCCGGCGTGTTTGGGCGGCTACGCTCTTGGGGGTTATCGTCGGCGGCGCGCGTGGAGGCGGAGAGGCGGTTCGCCGGCGAGGGCGCCGGCGCTCCGGGCACGCCTTGCGAGTGGGCAGTCATCCTTCGGATGTGCGGAGGGCGAGGCGGTACCGCGCCAGGCGCTCATAGATCGGCCGCGCCGCCTCGGCGACGGCGCGGAGAGCTGAATCCAGCGTTGAGGCCGCGGTCGCCGTCCGTAGACCAGCGAAGCCGGTGGAGGCCCAGACGGACTCGTACCAGGCCGGCGCCCAGACGCCGTCGGTGTCCCGCGGGCCCGACCGCCAGGCGAGCATTGCGGGGTCGAAGGTGATCCCCACGGCCTCGCAGAGGGCGGTGAGCGCAGCACGGGGATCGGCCAGGACGTCGGCGGCGTCGATCACTGGCGGCGCTTTGCCCAGGCGGTCGGCTTCGCGCTCGAACAGATCGGCCTGCTGCGCGATGCCGATGTCCTCCAGCGTCACCTCCGAGCGCCGCTCGCGGTAGGAGGCGACCACCTCCTCCGGCGCGCGGATCAGGAAAACGTTGCGGCAGACGCTCATCCACGCGAGGTCCATGTCGGGCGTGACGTGGTGGGTCATGTGCTTCTGGTAGAAGACGGCCCGGCCGCCAGGGATCGGCCCCAGCAATGCGTGGAGAACCCGGCGCCAGTCGGTCGGCTGCGAGGCCAGCACCTGCGCGCGCATCGGATGGTCCGCGCCGCTCCAGGCCAGCCAGGCGGCGTAGAAAGGCTCGTCGATCACCGCCGTGTCCGACCGGTTCTCGAACGATCGCATCATGGCCGTGGAGATATTGCGGGGCCCCGACCAGGCGGCGATGCGCACGGTCTCGGTCATGCCGCCCTTCCCTGCGCCGCGTCCCCGTCCTTCAACGATTCATAAAGCGCCGTCAGCCGCTCCGTCAGAGGCCCCGGCGTGGACGCTAGCTCCACGCCGTCGATGGCGGCCACCGGCGTCAGACCGCCCATCGTCCCGGTGACGAAGGCTTCGTCGGCGGCCCGGGCGTGGCCGGGGTCGAAGTCGCCGACCTCGATGGGAATCGCGTTGGCGCGGCACAGGCCGATGACGTGCCCGCGGGTGATCCCATTGAAGCAACACTCGCCGGTAGAGGTGAAAACCGTCCCGCCCCTCGCCCAGAAGAAGTTGGTGGCGTTGCAGCTCGAGACCTTGCCGTGCGGATCGAGCATCAGCGCCTCGTCGGCGCCCGCCTCGATCGCCTCGAGAAGGGCCAGGATCAGAGGCAGGCGGCTGTGCGAATTGAGCCGCATGTCGAACACGCTACGGTCGGGACAGCGGATCGAGACCGTCGCCAGCCGCAGGCCCCAACCCGGCAGCCTGGGCGGCGCGACTTTGTATTCTGCGGTGACGACGATCGTCGGCCGGCCCACGGCGTTGCGCGGGTCCTGGTTCACCGCCGTCTTCAGGCCCCGTGTCACCATCAGGCGCACGTGCGCGCCGTCGCTCATCGCGTTCGCCTCGAGCGTGCGCTGCAACGCCAGGGCCACGGCCTCGCGCTCGAGCCCCGCCATGCGGATCTGCGCCGCGCCGGCCATCAGCCGGTCCAGGTGCTCCTCGAGGAACAGCAGCCGTCCCTGGCGCAGTCGCAGCCCCTCCCACACCCCATCGCCCATCGAAAACCCGGCGTCGAAGATCGACACCTTCGCCTCCGCCTTCGGGACGAGAGCCCCGTCGACATAGACGAGCACGGTCTCGTTGCGGGGATCCTCGGCGAAGTCCTGGCTGCCGGCCATGGTCAGATCTTCTCCGGCTGCGCCGTCGACGGCGACCACTCGTAGCGCGCCTGCAGCTGGCCCCACTGCGGGTGCGGCGCCTCGCCAGCGAGGCGAAGGCCCTGCGCCTCGTAGAAACGCCGGGCGCGGGTGTTGTCGGCATCGGTATGGAGAAAGAAGCCGTCCGGCATCTGTCGCTTCGCCTCTTCAAGCAGAGCGGTTCCAACGCCGGAGCCGTGGGCGCGCGGTTCGACGAAGAGCTGCCGAAGCCAGCGCTGGTCTGGCACGACCGCCAGCAGGGCCAGAGGCTCTCCGCCCCGCTCGGCGACCGTCACCACCCAGGGTTCGTGGGCCAGCCGCTCGGCGAGCGCCTGCCAGGTCGGATGATCCGCCCCGTTTGCAACGGAGACCGAACTGCGCCACCAGACCTGCGCCACCGTCTCGATCTCTTCGGCCTGCAGAGGCCGTAGCGACAGAGCTTCGCTCATTTGCCCTCCCTTGACCCGCGCGTCGTCCGCCGTCACGACCCTTTGGAAGATCACTCGAGCTCAAGGAGCCGGCCGATGCGACGCGCCGCCATCGTCTCCCCCATCCGCACCGCCGTGGGCAAGTTCCTCGGCAGCCTGTCGAGCGTCCAGGCCGGAGAGCTGGGGGCGATCGTGCTCAAGGCCCTCGTCGAGCGGACGAAGCTCGATCCGGAAGAAATCGACGACGTGATCTTCGCACAAGGCTACGCCAACGGCGAGGCGCCCTGCGTCGCGCGCTGGTCCTTGCTCGCCGCCGACTTCCCCATCACCATTCCCGGCTACCAGCTCGACCGCCGTTGCGGCAGCGGCCTGCAGGCGGTGATCGACGCGGCCATGATGGTTCAGACAGGCGCCGCGGACGTGGTCGTCGCGGGCGGCGTCGAGAGCATGAGCAACGCCGAGTACTACACCACCGACATGCGGGGCGGGGCGCGCGCGGGCTCGGTCACCCTGCACGACCGGCTGGCGCGCGGGCGCGTGATGAGCCAGCCGGTCGCCCGCTTTGGCGTCATCTCCGGCATGATCGAGACCGCCGACAACCTCGCCCGCGACTACCAGATCCCCCGAGAAGCCTGCGACGAGTACGCGGCGATGAGCCACCAGCGAGCCGCTGCGGCCTGGGCCGAGGGCAAGTTCGACGACGAGCTCGTGCCCGTCTCGGTGCCGCAGAAGCGCGGCGATCCCATGGTCTTCGCCAAGGACGAGGGCGTGCGCGCCGACGCCACGGCCGAGAGCCTGGGCAAGCTGCCGGCGTTGGAAAAGGGCGGGGTGGTCACCGCCGGCAACGCCAGCCAGCAGAACGATGCGGCCTCCGCCTGCCTGGTGGTCGCGGAGGACAAGCTGGCCGAACTCAACCTCGAGCCGATGGGCTGGATGGTCGGCTGGGCGGCCGCAGGCTGCGATCCCTCACGCATGGGCATCGGTCCAGTGCCGGCGGTGGAGCGCCTGTTCGCCCGCACGAAGATGGACTGGGACGACATCGGCCTGGTGGAGCTCAATGAGGCCTTCGCGCCTCAGGTCCTTGCCGTGCTCAAGGGCTGGGGCTGGGACGACCGTGACCGCCTCAACGTCAACGGCTCGGGCATTTCGCTCGGCCATCCGATCGGCGCCACCGGCGGGCGGATCCTCGCCAACCTCCTGCGCGAGATGAAGCGCCGCGACGTGAAATACGGCCTGGAGACCATGTGCATCGGCGGCGGTCAGGGCATCGCCGCAATGTTCGAGGCAGCCTGAACTACCCCGCACGCCGGAGGATCGAGAAAACACGTTTCAAATTCAATCAATTAGCTTTGCCATTGAGTTGATGTCTGTGCGGACTCGTAGCAAACTGGGCCGGTGTGAGCACCGCGCCTGTGGTGGTGGGGAGCGTTGAGGGGTTGAGCATGGACCGGACGCCAGCGAACGACGTCGTTACGGCCCTGCGCGCGCTCGGGCGTGACCGTGCGGGTGTGACCGCCGTAGAGTACGCCCTCATCGCCGGAATGATCGCCCTGGCCATCATCACGGCCCTGGCGCTGGTCGGGACCAACCTCACGACTTTCTTCACGAACCTCCATACCAACCTCAGCACTCTGGGCTAGCCTCTCGACCTGCATCGCCGCCACTCCTGTGACACACCCGCCCGTTTGCCCTGGCCGGCCCGCCTGCTAGGGCTCGCAGCGTCTAGGAGAGGGAGAGCGGAGATGCGCATCTGGCTTGCGGCCCTGGTCCTGGCCGCCCCCATCGCGGCGCGCGCAGCGCCGCTTGGCGGTCCGCTCGCGCCAGCGGGCGAGGGCAAGCTGCAGTGCTTCGTCCCGGACATGACGAAGCGCACCTGCCAGACACTGGACTCCTACGCCCAGGACGCCTCGGGCGTGATCCAGAACACCTCGACAGCCGTCGTCTCCGCCGATCCGCCCATCACGATGACGACGCACTCGCCCGTGATCCTGCGCGAGGACCGCGTCTGCTCGGCCGTTCGGGACGAGGACATCGCCCAGGCCACGTTCACCGTCGCTGGCCAGCCCGCCGATGCGCGCCAGACCGCGGACCTGCGGACACACCTCGGCGAGGCGATCAAGCCCCTGGTGGGCCACGAGGTCTGCGCGACCTACACCCAGAGCGGCTCCGCCTACGTCGCCCGCTCCACCCTCGATGGCGCCCCCCAGTCCGACTCCGAAGCCTTCATCTGGATCTCCCCCACCGACCCCTGGAAAGTCGCCCCCTAACCCCCACCGCCGTCACTGCGGCGAGATCCATTTCAACGCAGAGGACACAGAGAAACACAGAGGGCACGGAGATCTCAGATCCTCCCGCGGCCGAAGGCCGCAATAATTCATGGCGATCTCTGGGACAAATTCTAACTTAGTGTTCTTTGTGCCTTAGTGGTAAACATCTCGATGCGTGTACGTCGGCGATTAATATTTAGACACGAAGGACACGAAGGACACGAGGGAATTTAATGCGCCTTCGGCGCTTTTCTCTCTGCGCCCTCTGTCTTGCTCTGTGTCCTCTGTGTGAAAGACGGCCTCGCCGCTCCGACCCCTTAGCAGGCGCCGTCCTTGCCTTTGGGGCGGGTTTGGCATAGAAGCCGCGCCTTCGTATGGGCGGCCTGGCCCAATGGCATGCCATGGCTGTCCGTGATGCACCCCTATCCAAGAGGACGGCGTCCCTTTCCGGGCGCCGATGCGAAATGCCAAAGCTGAAGACCAAGTCGGGCGCGAAGAAGCGCTTCAAGATCACCGCCACGGGCAAGATCAAGGCCGGCGTCGCCGGCAAGCGCCACCGCCTGATCAGCCACAACGCCAAGTACATCCGCTCCAACCGCGGCACCAAGGTCATGGCCAAGTCGGACACTCCGACCATCATGACCTACCTGCCCTACGGTCTGTGATCGGGAGCTGACGACACATGGCTCGCGTCAAGAGGGGCGTCGTCGCCCACGCCAAGCACAAGAAGGTCCTGGAGCAGGCCAAGGGCTTCTACGGCCGTCGCAAGAACACCATCCGCGCGGCCAAGGCCGCGGTGGACCGCGCCGGGCAGTACGCCTACCGCGACCGCAAGGTCCGCAAGCGCCAGTTCCGTTCGCTCTGGATCCAGCGGATCAACGCCGCGGCTCGCGAGCACGGCCTGACCTATTCGCGATTTACCCACGGCCTGGAGCTGGCGGGCATCGACATCGACCGCAAGGTCCTTGCCGACATCGCGGGTAACGACCCGGCCGGCTTCAAGGCCATCGCCGACAAGGTCATCGCCGCCCTGGCGTGACGGGGCTCGCCTGAACCTTTTGTCCCTCCCCTTCCGGGGAGGGGGTCCTCCGAAGCCGCAGGGCGAGGGAGGACGGGCGGGGAAGTCCGAAGCTCCGATAACGCTGGGGGTTTTCCCTTCATCCCCCACCTGTCGCCGCTCGCTTGGCGGCGCCCCTCCCAGCTAAAGGGAGGGCGGAGCAGCAGATGAACGAAATCACCACCCTCGAATCCGACCTGACCGCGCGCGTCGCCGCCGCGCCCGACTCCGCCGCCCTCGAGGCGGTGCGGGTGGAGGCGCTGGGCAAGTCGGGGACCATTTCGGCCCTGCTCAAGTCGCTGGGCTCCATGAGCCCGGACGAGCGCCGCGCCCAGGGCCCGCTGATCAACGGCCTGCGCGATCGCATCGCCGCCGCCATCGCCGAGCGGCGTGAGGGGCTCGAGAACGCCGAGCTCGACGCCCGCCTCGCCGCCGGCCGCCTCGACCTCACTCTTCCTGCGCCGCCCCGCCGCCGCGGCGCCGTCCATCCCACCATGCAGGTGATGGACGAGATGGTCGCCATCTTCGCCGAGATGGGATTCTCGCTGGCCGAAGGCCCGGACATCGAGGACGACTTCCACAACTTCACCGCGCTGAACTTCCCGCCCCGCCACCCGGCGCGGGAAATGCACGACACCTTCTTCTTCAGCCCCGGCCCGGACGGGGAGCGCAAGCTCCTGCGCACCCACACGAGCCCCGTGCAGGTGCGCACGATGCAGAAGACCAACGCCCCGCCGCCGGCGGCCTGGATCTCCGCCGGGCGCGAGCCGCCGATCCGCATCATCTCGCCCGGGCGCACCTATCGCTGCGACAGCGACGCCACCCACACCCCGATGTTCCATCAGATCGAGGGGCTGGTGATCGACCGCGCCATCCACATGGGCCACCTCAAGTGGACGGTGGACGAATTCATCGCCCGCTTCTTCGAGCTGCCCAGCGTCGTCACCCGCTTTCGCCCCCACCACTTCCCCTTCACCGAGCCCTCGGCGGAGATGGACGTGCAGTGCGAGGTGTCAGGAGGCGAGGTGAAGATCGGCCAGGGCGAGCAGTGGTCCGAGATCGTCGGCTGCGGCATGGTCCACCCCAAGGTCCTGACCAACTGCGGCCTCGACCCCGACGAGTGGCAGGGCTTCGCCTTCGGCTTCGGGGTCGATCGCCTCGCGCGCCTGAAATACGGCATGCCCGACCTGCGCGACATGTTCGCCTCGGACGTCCGCTGGTTGGCGCACTACGGCTTCTCGGCCTTCGCCGACCCCAACCCGGCCTCGGGCCTGAGCTGAGAGAAGAGGGCTCGTCATGAAGTTCACCCTCTCCTGGCTCAAGGAGCACATCGACACCGACGCCAGCCTGCCGCGGGTGGTCGAGGCCATGACCATGGCCGGCCTGGAGGTCGAGCACGTCGACGACCCGGCGGGAAAGCTGGCCGCTTTCTCGGTCGCGCGCGTCGTCGAGGCGGTCCAGCACCCCAACGCCGATCGCCTTCGCGTCTGCCAGGTCGACACCAAGGACGGGCGCAAGGAGATCGTCTGCGGAGCGCCCAACGCCCGCGCGGGCCTGACGACCATCTACGCCCCGATCGGGACTTACATCCCAGGCAGCGGCATCACCCTCGAGCCGCGGCCCGTGCGCGGCGTCGTCTCCAACGGCATGCTCTGCTCGGCCGCCGAGCTGGAGACGGCCGAGGAGTCCGACGGCATCCTCGAACTATCGGACGACCTCGCGGTCGGCGCCTCCGCCGCCCAGGCGCTGGGGCTGGAGGCAGTGATCGACTTCGAGGTCACCCCCAACCGCTCAGACTGGCTGGGCGTGCAGGGCATCGCCCGCGACCTCGCCGCCGCTGACCTCGGGACCTTCATCGACAAGCAGGTCGAACCGGTTCCCGGCGCCTTCCCCTGCCCGATCGACATCCGCCTGCCGGCGCCCGAGGCCTGCCCGGCCTTCGCCGGCCGGCTGATCCGCGGCGTGCGCAACGGCCCCTCCCCGGCCTGGCTGCAGGCCAAGCTGAAGGCGGTCGGCCAGCGCTCCATCAGCATCCTGGTAGACATCACCAACCTTCTGTCGCTGGACCGCTGCCGGCCCCTCCACGTCTACGACGCAGGCAAGCTGGCCGACCGTTGGATCGAGGCGCGCCTGGGCCGCGAAGGCGAGAGTCTGGCCGCCCTCGACGGCGAGACCTACACGGTTACGCCCAGCATGTGCGTCATCGCCGACGCCTCGGGCGCGATCGGCCTTGGCGGGGTCATGGGCGGCCTGAGCACGGCCTGCTCGGAAGAGACGACCGACGTCTTCGTCGAAAGCGCCTGGTTCGATCCCCTGCGAACGGCCCAGACCGGCCGCGACACCGGCATCGTCTCCGACGCCCAGTATCGCTTCGCCCGCGGCATCGACCCGCGATCGCTGGTTCCGGGTCTCGAGTTGGCCACCCGCCTGATCCTCGAGCTCTGCGGCGGCGAGGCCTCCGAGGTGCGCTTCGCCGGCGAGGCGCCCGCCGATCCTGCGCCGATCGAATTCGAACCTTCCTACGTGCGCCGTCTCTCCGGCCTCGACGTCAGCGCTGCGCGGGTGAACGAGATCCTTCGCAAGCTCGGCTTCAAGGTCGAGGGCGCGTCGGTGCAGCCCCCCTCCTGGCGCCGCGATGTCGACGGCAAGGCTGACCTGGTGGAGGAGGTCGCGCGCATCGAAGGCTTCGACTCCCTTCCAGCCGAGCCCCTCCCGCCCATGCCTCGGGCCATCGGCGGCGTGCTGACCGTGCGCCAGTCGCGCATCCGCGCCGCCCGCCGCGCCCTGGCCGCCGCCGGCTACCAGGAGACGCTGACCTGGTCCTTCACCGCCCGCCGCAACGCCGCCCTCTTCGGCGGCGGCGATGCGCGCCTGGTGCTGGCCAATCCGATCGCCTCCGACCTCGACACCATGCGCCCGTCCATCCTGCCCAACCTGGCGGAGGCGCTTGGCCGCAACGCCCGGCGCGGCTTCCCTGGCGGGGCCCTGTTCGAGATCGGCCCGGTCTTCGCCGGCGACGAACCGGGCGACCAGCGCACGGCCATCGCCGCCGCCGTCGATCCGCGCGGCCCGCGCCGCTGGGATGGGGCGTCAGGCGAGGAGGTCTACGCGCTCAAGGCCGACCTGATCGGCCTCCTGGCCGAGCTCGGCGCGCCGGTCGCCTCCCTGCAGGTGGTCGAGGAGGATGAGACAGCCTGGTGGCGGCCCGGGCGCCACGCCTGCGTCAAGCTCGGCGCCAAGACCGTGCTGGCCGAGTTCGGCGAGCTGCACCCCCGGGTGCTCTCGGCCCTCGACGTCGAGCCCGGCGTCCTCGCCTTCGAGATCTATCTCGAGGCGATCCCCGAGCCGAAGAAGAAGGCGGTGAAGACCAAGCCGGCGCTGAAGCTCTCGCCCTTCATGCCGCTCACCCGCGACTTCGCCTTCGTGGTGGACCGCGACCGGCCGGCCGGCGATCTCGTCCGCGCCGTCGTCGCCGCCGACCGCACCCTGATCGCCCAGGCCCGCGTGTTCGACGTCTACGAAGGTCCGGGGATCGAGGAGGGCAAGAAGTCCGTCGCCGTCGAGGCGACCATCCAACCGGTGGACAAGACCCTCACCGACAAGGAGATCGAGGCCCTTTCGGCCAAGATCGTCGCTTCCGCGGCCAAGACGACCGGCGCAGTCCTCCGAGCCTGAGTGTCGCGCGCCGGGTCGATTGTGACCACCGGCGTGCCGAAACGTGGCGGAAATTCGTCTTTTTTTAGATGTCAATTCTTGTAAACTGCAATGCAGCCATGCGATGGTTCCGCTTGCCGGAAGGGCCGTTCCTGGCCCTGAAAAAGGGGAAATCGAAATGCGCATTTCATATGCCATGGCTATGGCCACGCTTTCGCTTGCCGCTATGGCCGGGGCGAACGCCCAGGCGAAACAACTCATTGTCAACGGGGGCTTCGAGACCGGTGACTACACGGGCTGGAGCGCGAACGTCGAACCCGGGAGCGATGGAACCCTAACGGTTGTCCCCTATAGCGCTGGGGTGTCACCGATCTCGGGTTTTCCGTTTCAGAATAATCCCGCCGGTGGAACCTTCTTCTCCATCACGGATCAGAGTGGTCCGGGCTCGTACTCGCTGACACAATCCTTCACCCTGGCTTCCGCATCGACGGTCAAGGTTAGCTTCCAAATGTTCGCCAACGATCAGGCGGGGGTGATTGTCGACAACGGCCGCGACTACAACACCTTCCCGAACGAGAACGCCGAGGTCGACATCCTTACCGGATCGGCCGATCCGTTCACCAATTCGGCCTCGGACATTGTCAGCGTCCTCTACGGCCCTGGCGCGGACAGCCTGAGCGGCAATCCAAATCCCTGGACATCGTACAGCGACACACTTTCGCTCGCCGCCGGGACCTACCAGATCCGCTTCGCGGAGACGGACAACCAAGGCTTCTTCCAACAAGGTGTGGACAACGTATCGATCACCACCAGCGTGCCGGAGCCCGCGTCCTGGGCTTTGATGCTCCTTGGCGTCGGCGCTGTCGGGGTGGCGCTCCGGTCCGGGCGTCGTCGCTTCGCCGGAATTTCAGCCTAGTCGCCTCACGTCGGCGCCACCGGGAATTCCTCCTCCGCGCCCGAGCGCGGGGGAGGATGTCCTCCGACACGTGAACCGCCGTCTCTCACGACCAAGCTCACTAAGCACATCGAGGATCAAAAAGGCGCACTTCGCGCGCAAGATTAACAAAAATTCAGGCGCCTCCATTTGCTCCTGGCCATCACATCTTGGTGTCCTTGGTGAGCTTGGTGGTGAAAACCTGATTTTCGCCACCTCAACGTCTGAGCACGTCTCACACTCGACATGGCGGTGACACGGCGGTGGGGCACACGCCTACCCCGTGTTCGTGTCCTTCTTCCCCCGTCCCCGCGTCTTCTTCCCCTCGGCCTTCGCCTGGATCCTGCTCTGCATCTTGGTGTGGAACCTGGGCGGCAAGGACTGGGGCGCCTTCATTGGCCTGCCGCAGCTCCCCCACGGCCAGGCGCGGGTGATCGGCGTCTCCCTGTTCTGGTCGAGGCCGTTTCTCTGGTTCTATCTCTACAACTGGGCCGCGGTCGGCCTGTTCGGCGGCGCCTGGCGGCTGATCGCCCCCCACCCGTGGGCGCGGTGGTCGGTCTGGGGAACCGCCCTCATCGTGTTCATGACCTGGCTGCAGGTGCAGGTCACCGTCGCGATCAACGACTGGTACGACCCCTTTTACAACCTCGTGCAGGCGGCCCTCACCCACTCGGGCCACGCGACCTTACCCGCCTTCTACGAGGAACTCCTGGTCTTCACCCGCATCGCCATTGTGGCGGTCACCGCGGGCATGCTCACCCTCTTCTTCGCCAGCCACTACGTCTTCCGGTGGCGCCAGGCGATGAACGATTTCTACGTCTCCCACTGGTCGCGGCTGCGCAGGGTCGAGGGCGCCTCCCAGCGCATCCAGGAAGACACCATGCGGTTCTCCAGCACGGTGGAGGACCTCGGCGTCAGCTTCGTCAACTCGGTAATGACCCTCATCGCCTTCGTGCCGGTGCTGCTGGTCCTCTCGCGCCATGTGACCAGCCTGCCCTTCGTCGGTCACGTCCCCCACGCCCTGGTGGCTGCGTCCCTTCTGTGGTCGCTCCTAGGCACCACCTTCCTCGCCCTCATCGGCGTGCGCCTGCCCGGGCTGCAGTTTCGCAATCAGCGGGTCGAAGCGGCCTATCGCAAGGAGCTGGTCTATGGCGAGGACAACGCCGATCGCGCGCGGCCGCCGACCCTGAAGCAGCTCTTCGCCAACGTGCGCAAGAACTACTTTCGGATCTACTTCAACTACACGTACTTCAACCTCGGTCGGATCCTGTACATCCAGGCGGACAGCATCTTCCCCTACATCGTCCTGGCGCCCACCATTATCGCCGGCGCCATCACGCTGGGCATACTGCAGCAAATCCTGAACGCCTTTGATCAGGTCCGCTCATCCCTGCAGTACCTGGTCACCTCCTGGACCACGATCGTGGAGCTGGCCTCGATCTACAAGCGCCTACGCGCCTTCGAGCACGCCATCGTCGGCGGCCCCTTGCCTCCGATCGAAGCTACCCTCGACGACCCACGCGGCTGGGAGGGCGGAAGCAATGTCATCCCGCATCCCGCTAGCCAGGCGGGCCAAGGAATTTAAGCGCGCCGTCGATGAGTGATCATCGCCTCGTGCAGCCGTCGCACCTGGCGGCTGCCCGTGCTCGCGAACAGGAACGGCAGCAGGCCGTGCACGAGGCAGGCGAGCGAGGCGAGAGCCAGGGCGCCGGAGAAGCGCGTCGCCGTCCCCAGGTGCTCCAGATAGCTCTCCCCTACTGAGCTGGGGTGCTCGCTGAACGCTCTTGCCAACCCGTTCACACCCGTCTCCATCCACCGACGACGAGGGAAGCCTAGCCGCGCCTGACCGTGATGTTGTCCCAAACTTCCCCTCGACGGTGGGGGATGATGGGACGTACATGCTATGGTATGGCTTCAGAATCCAAGTTCGATTCCATAGACCGCAGGATTCTTGGAATCATCCAGGAGGACTGCACTCTCTCGGTCCAGCAGCTGGCCGAGCGCGTGGGCCTGTCGGCCAATCCCTGCTGGCGGCGGCTCAAGCGGCTGGAAGCGGAGGGCGTGATCCGGGGGCGGGTGGCCGTGCTCGACCCGGAGGCCCTAGGCCTTTCCCTCACTGCCTTCGTGGCCATCCGCACCAATCGCCACGACGCCGCCTGGCTGGACGCCTTCGCCGCCGCCGTGGCGCGCATTCCCGAGATCGTCGAGGCGCACCGCATGAGCGGCGAGGTCGACTACCTGCTGAAGATCCTGGTGGCCGACATCGCCCACTACGACCGGGTCTACCGCCGCCTCATCGCCGCCGTGCCCGGCCTCATCGACGTCAGCTCCACCTTCTCAATGGAACGCCTCAAGTCCGGCGCGCCTGTGGATGTCACGACGTTGGTGTGAGAACGCGAGCACGCTCTCCTTCCCCTTCAATCGTAAGGAGAGCGCGCACCGCCGTCAGCTCGCGGGCGCCGCCTTGGGGAAGGCGACCACACTGCGGGTCTGCCTCCCTGCTGAAGCCTGGACCGTCACCGTCCTTGGCCCGCGCCGCCCGCTCCAGGCGGTCACCCTGTAGGAGCCCGGCGGAAGATCCATCAGCAGCCAGGGCGAAGCGCAGGAGGCCGTCAGGACGGACGTCCCCCTGTCGTTGGCGATGTCCACCGTCAGGCCGCCCAGCAAATCGCCGGAGGGCGAGGCGGCCTCGAGTCTCACCGCGAAGTCCTTCCAGCGCGGATCCGCGCGCGCGACGCTGCCGACGCCGGTGCAGGCGGTCTTCACTCCATTGACGGTGGTGACCTGATTCGACGGCAGCTGGGTGGCGTTGGTCGGTTGCGCCCCCGCAAGTGCGGGCGTGCAAAGCCCCGCGGCGATGGCCAGCCAGGCGGGCGAACGAAAGACTCTTGGCATTTCCGGCTCCCAAGGCTCGGCCCGCGGAGCGTCTCGCCCCACAGTCCTATGCCGTACGAACCCCGTGTCTAAGCCAAAGGTTGCGAGGTTTTCCCCTCCCCGCGCCCCTCTTGCCTCACGGCTCGGCCGACTTCCTCACCATCCACCACGGCTCGTCGGGCGCCCTCAGCGCCAACAGGACGAGGCGGTACGCCGTTTCGCTGGCCGGCGGTCTAAGGCCGACAAGGGCGCGGAAACGCAGTTCAAGGTCGAAGTGA
>DATHPX010000337.1:0-32878 GCA_035483335.1 Caulobacteraceae bacterium
CGACCGCTTCAGGGCCTCCGCCACCAAGGCCCGCCAGGCCCAGTCGCGCCTGAAGATGATCGCGCGCCTGAAGGATACGGCGCCGGTGGTGGAGGGGGATGTCGCCCCGTTTCTGCTGCCCTCGCCCGAGCGCGCCCTCGCCCCGCCGCTACTCCGCTTCGAGAAGACTGACGTGGGCTATGGCGGCCCTCCGGTGCTGCGCAACCTGAACCTCCGCATCGACCCGGACGATCGCATCGGCCTGCTGGGCGTCAACGGTTCGGGCAAGAGCACCTTCGCCAAACTGCTCGCCCAGAACCTGGAGCCCAGCGCCGGGGACGTGAAGCGCCACCGCGGCCTGCGCGTCGGCTGGTTCCACCAGCACCAGATCGAGGCAATGGACGCGGACGACACGCCGCTGACGATCATCCGTCGCGCGCTGCCCGACGCCAGCGAGCCCCAGCGCCGATCGCGCCTCGCCCAGTTCGGCATGACAGCGGCGAAGGTGGAGACGACGGTCGGCAACCTCTCGGGTGGCGAGCGCGCGCGTCTGCTGCTGAACCTGGTGGCCATGCAGAAGCCGCACCTGCTGATCCTCGACGAGCCGACCAACCACCTGGACATCGACAGCCGCGCGCAACTCGCCGAAGCGCTCAATGACTACGAGGGGGCGGTCCTGCTGATCGCCCACGACCGCTCGATGATGGAGACGGTCGTGGACCGGCTGTGGCTCACCGGTGGCGGGACGATCCAGCCGTTCGACGGCGACATGGACGACTACGCCCGTCACGTGACCAGTGGCGCGCGCGGCGGGGAAAAGGCGGCGAAGAAGGCCCCTGCCCCGCCGGCGCGGACCGCCGGCGCCGCCCCGACGGCAGCTCCGCTACGCCGAAAGCTCGAAGCCGCCGAAGCGACTCTGTCGCGCCAAAATCATCTGGCCGGAGAGCTGGAGGCCCAGCTCGCCGACCCCGCCCTGCACCGAAATCCGGAGAAGTTCGCCGAGATCCAGCAGAGGCATGCGCGGTCGCTAGAGAAGCTGGCGGAAGCGGAAGCCGCGTGGATGGCGGCCGCGGAGGCTCTCGAAGTGGCGGAAAAGGCGGCCTAGCCCTGGCGGGTCCACCCGCGCGTCTCGGATTGCTTCCAGTACACCACCTCGTGCCCATTCGCCTTGAGGTTCGACCAAAGGCGGCGTGCGCGGGCGAGGTCGGGCTCGGAGTGGCCGTCGAACAGCACCATCGTCCGCTCGTATCCGCTGAGGTCGGACGGCTCGCCGCCGAGGACGAAGAGGGCCTGAGCTCCGTTCAGGTTCTCCGACCGCTCGGAGAGCAGCACCGGGTGGCGCGCATCCATCGGGCTGCCGCTCAGGCCGTGCGGCAGGAAGCCGTCGTCGCGATAGGTCCACAGCCGCTCGTCGAGCAGTTCCGCCTCGCGGCGATCGGGCGTGAAGACCAGCGCCCGCCAGCCGCGCGCGAGCGTGCGCTCGATGAGGTCGGGCAGGACCTCCTCGGGCGAGGACCGCTCGAGATGGTAGAACCAGACCTCGCAGCGGCCCTCGGCCAAGCTCAGCTCTCGTAGGAGTCCGCCACCAACCGGTCGAGCAGGCGCACGCCAAACCCGGTCGCGCCGCTGGGGATGGTGGGGATGGTCGAGCCCGGCTTGAAAGCCGTGGAGGCGATGTCGAGGTGCGCCCACGGCAGGCCGTTGACGAACTTCTGGATGAAGAGGGCGGCCGTGATCGATCCGCCGTAGCGGGGTCCGACGTTCTTCATGTCAGCCACTGCGCTCTCGATCAGCTTGTCGTACTGGGGCGGCAAAGGCATGCGCCAGAGAGGCTCGCCGCTGGCCTTGGAGGCGGCGAGCAAATTGTCCGCCAGTTCGTCGTTATTGCTGAAGAGGCCGGCGAGGTCCTTGCCCAGGGAGACGACGATCGCCCCCGTCAGGGTGGCCAGGTCGATCATAAACTTCGGCTTGAAGCGCTGCTGGCAGTACCAGAGGGCGTCCGCAAGGACGAGGCGGCCTTCGGCGTCGGTGTTGATCACCTCGATCGTCTGGCCCGACATGCTTTTCACCACGTCGCCCGGGCGCTGTGCGTTGGCGTCGGGCATGTTCTCCACCAGACCGAGGATGCCCACGGCGTTCACCTTCGCCTTGCGCGACGCCAGGGCGTACATCAGGCCGGTGACGGCGGCCGCGCCGCCCATGTCGGTGACCATCTCCTCCATGCCGTCGGCGGGTTTGAGCGAAATGCCGCCGGTGTCGAAGCAGACCCCCTTGCCGACGAAGGCGACCGGCTGGGCGTTCGGATCCGCCGCACCCTTCCACTGGATGATCGCCAGTTGGCTCTCCCGCACGCTGCCCTGGCCGACGCCCAGCAGCGAGCCCATGCCCAGCTTCTCCATCTCCTTCTCGCCCAGGATCTCCACCTCGAGGCCAAGGCTGGAGAGCTCCTTCACGCGGCGGGCGAAGGACTCCGGGTAGAGGATGTTGGCCGGCTCGGTGACGAGGTCGCGGGCGAAGAGGATCGCATCGGCGAGGCCCGAGAGCTGCTCATAGGCCGCCTTGGCGCCCGCAGGATCGTCAGCGGCGATGCGCGTGGTCTTGATCGAGGGCTTGCGGTCGGCTTTCTCGGTGGTGCGGTAGCGGTCGAAGCGGTAGCTCGCCAGGCGCACGCCAAATGCCGCCGACGCGGCCGCCGAGGCCGAGAGGCCATCCAGGCGCAGTTGCAGAACCTCCGACCCGCTGGCCTTCACCACCTGGTAGGCGTGGGCCGCGGCCGTCTCAACGGCCTGGTCGGTGACGGCCTCAGGGCCCAGTCCGACCGCTACGATCCGGTCCGCCTCCACGCCCTGCGGCGCGACGATTTCAAGCGTCTGGCCGGCCGCGCCTGTGAAGCGGCTGACACCCGCTGAGCGCGCGATCGCCCCGCCCACTGCGGCGTCGAGCGCGGCGCCCGCGCCTTCGAGCTTCGCCGGGTCCGCAACCAGCACGGCCAGCGCCGATCCCTTGGCGGCGGCCGCGTTGGCGGCGAGGAATTCGATGTTCATCGGCTTTGGGCCTTCCTTGGAGACTTAAGGGAGCGGATCAGGCGAACTCCACCAGGACATCGTCCGCCGCGACGGTCTCGCCGGCGTGCGCGCCCAAAGTGCGGATCACGCCGTCCCGCTCGGCGCGGATGATGTTCTGCATCTTCATCGCCTCGATGACGCAGATGATCTGCCCCTCTTTCACCTCCTCGCCCTCCTTGGCCTCCACCGAGACCACGAGACCCGGCATGGGCGAGAGGATCTGGCGGGAGGTGTCGGGCGGCGGCCGGACCGGCAGGCGCTGGTGCAGGTCTGCTGAGACAGGAGTCAGGACCAGGACTCGCTGGCGCACGGCCCGGAATCGGATATCGAAGCCCTCGGCAGCCGGCGTGATGGTCGCGGTGAAGTCGCGGCCGTCCAGGCTTCCGCGGAACTGCGGATCGCCGGGGCGCCAGTCGAGAACCTCCAGGCGAAGGGCGCGGCCCTCGGCGGGAAGGCCGATGACGAGCACGTCGTCGACTTCGCCCACCTCCACCTCGCGACGCCGGCCGCCGGCGACGACCACCCAGTCACGCCGGAGGCTGCGCCGCTTCAGCGGCCCCGCCGTCGCATTGGCCCGCCGCGCCAGCATCCGGTGGGCCGCTGCGGCGACTGCGAGGATGATGTCGGCCTGCCAGGGCTCGGGCTCCAGGCCATGGAAGCCTTCCGGGAATACGGTGGGGATGTAGTTGGTCGATAGAGCGCCCGAGGCGAAGCGCGGCTGGTCCATCACCGCCGAGAGGAAGGGCGTGTTGTGCGCCGGCCCCTCGATGTGCAGGTCCTCCAGGGCCCGGGCCATGCCGGCGATTGCGCCGGCGCGGTCGGGCGCCCAGGCGCACAGCTTGGCGATCATCGGGTCATAGAAGGTGGAAATCTCATCGCCCTCGCGAACGCCGGTCTCGTTGCGCACCACGTAGCCGCCACGCTCACCCTCCTGCGGTGGGGCGTAGCGGATCAGCCGGCCAATCGAGGGCAGGAACTTGCGGTAGGGATCCTCGGCATAGATGCGGCTCTCGATCGCCCAGCCGCGGATGGAGAGATCCTCCTGCTGGATCGCCAGCGCCTGGCCGTAGGCGACGCGGATCATCTGCTCGACGAGATCGATGCCAGTGATCAGCTCGGTGACTGGATGCTCGACCTGGAGGCGGGTGTTCATCTCCAGGAAATAGAATGACTTGTCCTGCCCTGCGACGAACTCGACGGTGCCTGCGGAGTCGTAGTTCACCGCCTTCGCCAGCGCGACCGCCTGTGCGCCCATGGCCGCGCGCGTGGCCTCGTCGAGCAGAGGCGAGGGCGCCTCTTCGATCACCTTCTGGTTGCGCCGCTGTATCGAACACTCGCGCTCGAACAGGTGAATGACATTGCCGTGCTTGTCGCCCAGCACCTGGATCTCGATGTGGCGCGGATTGACGATGAACTTCTCGATGAAGATGCGGTCGTCGCCGAATGCGCCCTTGGCCTCGGCGCGCACGGCGGGGAAGCCCTCCTCCACCTCGCGTCGGTTGGCGGCGATGCGGATGCCCTTGCCCCCGCCGCCGGCGGAGGCCTTGATCATCACCGGATAGCCGATCCCCTCGGAGATGCGAACGGCGTGGTCGACGTCGTCGATCTCGCCGATGTGCCCGGGCACGATCGAGATGCCCGCCTCGGCCGCGAAGCGCTTGGAGGCGATCTTATCGCCCATGGCGTCGATAGCGTGGGGATTGGGGCCGATGAAGACGATGCCCGTCTCCGCGCACGCCGTGGCGAAGGAGGCCCGCTCGGAGAGGAAGCCAAAGCCGGGATGGATCGCCTCGGCGCGCGTTTCGCGGGCGGCGTCGAGGATCTTCTCGGCGACGAGGTAGGACTGGCTTGCCGGCGAGGGACCGATGAACACAGCCTCGTCGGCCATGGCGACGGCCAGGGAGTCGGCGTCCGCCTCGGAGTAAACCACCACGGTGGCGATCCCCATCCGGCGACAGGTCCGGATAATTCTGACCGCGATCTCGCCCCGGTTTGCGATCAGGATTTTCGAGAACATCCGGTTGGGGTCACCCATCTGCGCGCTATGTTGTGGGCGTTAGACGCGCCGAGGCGGGATGACAACATCCCGTGAGGGAAGGCGCGGCCGGGAAGGAACCGCCCATGACCGACACCACCCACTCCGCGCAGGTCTCCGCCTCCGGATTTGATCTCACGCCGCCAACGACCGCCGAGCGCGCTCGGCTGGAGGCGAGCCTGACGCGGGAGGAGAAGGACGTCCTGCTGCATCACGGCACCGAGGCGCCCTTCTGCGGGGGACTGCTGGAGAACAAGGACGACGGCGTCTACTGCTGCCGGCTCTGCGGCCTGCCGCTCTTCCTGCACAGGACCAAGTTCGAGAGCGGCACGGGCTGGCCGAGCTTCTGGGCGCCCTATGACGAGGGCCACGTGCACGGCGTGCGCGACACCAGCTACGGCATGACCCGTATCGAGACCCGCTGCGCGCGCTGCGACTCCCACCAGGGCCACGTCTTCCCCGACGGCCCACGGCCAACCGGGCTGCGGTACTGCATCAACTCCGTCTCACTCCAGTTTGTGAAGACGGGGGATCCCCTCCCCGATCCGCTGGGGCGCGGGGACAAGATGCCGGCGACTTAACGCTCTTCGCTTTTCTTCCCGGTGCGCCGGCGTCTCGCCGGCAAGCGGCCTCGACGCTCGAGATGTGGCGCCGAAAAGGAAGAGCCGGCGAGACGCCGGCAGTCCGGAAGAAGAGCCGGCGAGGGCGCCGGCGCTCCGGGCAAATCCGGTTAGGCCGCCCCCGTCAGCAACGTCATCGCCGCCAGGGCCATGACCTTGGCGCTGTCGAGCATGTCGTCGATGCCGACCCATTCGTCGGGCTGGTGGGCGAGGTCCAGGACGCCGGGGCCGTAGGCGATGCAATCCTTGAGCTTGCCGATCCGGTCGACGTGCTTCTGGTCGTAGGTGCCTGGCGAGCAGACGAACTGCGCGGGCCTCCCGAGGACCTTCTGGATCGCCCGGGCGGTAGCGGCGGCGACAGGACCGTCGCGGTCGGCCAGGGTCGGCTCGACAGCGAAGAGCTCGCGCAGGGCGTAGCGGAAGCCCGGCCGCTCGCGCGCCAGGTTTTCGAGGATCTCGACGAACTCGCCCTTCACCTGGTCGAGCGGCTCCTCGATCAGAAAGCGACGATCCACCACCAGGCGGCAGCTGTCGGCGACGATCGGCGCGGGCAGGCCGTCCTTGGGCTCCGGCTGACCGCCGTGGAGGGAGTTGATGTTGAGAGTGGAGCTCCGGGCCCCGTCGGGCACGACCGGCATGTCGGAGCGCCGCGCCGCGAGCTTGGGGCCAAGCTCGTGCTCCAGCCGCTCCATCAGCGCGCCCATGTGGCGGATAGCCGAGTCGCCGAGGAAGGGCATGGAGCCGTGGGCGATCCGTCCCTTGGTCTCGATCTCCGCCCACCAAACGCCGCGGTGGCCGATGCAGACTCGATCGACATTGAGGGGCTCGGGGATGATCACGTGGTCGACGCGGGGCTTGGAAAACCAGCCACGCTCGGCCAGGTAGGCCACGCCGCCATAGCCGCCAGACTCCTCGTCGGCGGTTCCGGAGATCTCCAGGGTTCCAGGCAGGTCGATCCCCGAGTCTATCAGGGCCTCGACGGCGATGATCGAGGCGGCGAGGCCGCCCTTCATGTCGCAAGTTCCGCGACCATAGACGCGGCCGTCCTTCACCACCCCGGCGAACGGATCGACAGTCCAGCCCTCGCCCGGCACCACCACATCGATGTGGCTGTTGAAGTGCACGCAGGGTCCTGGCCCCGCACCCTCGCGGCGGGCGACGACGTTGAAGCGCGGATAGCGGTCGCTGTCGCCGGGAGAGCCCTCGGCGCGGACGTAGGTCACTTCGAAGCCCCGCCGGCGCAGGCGCTCGCCGACCAGTTCGGCGCAGGCCTGATAGTGCTCGCCGGGCGGATTTACCGTGGGGATGGACACCAACTCGCGGGTCAGGACCACCACCTCGTCGCGGCGGGCATCGATCGCTTCGACGGCTTTTTCGATGGCTTGAGGACGAACAGCGATGGTCGTCATGACGAAGCGACTCCAGCGCGCAGAAGCCCCCAGCCCCAGCGCTGCAGAACCGTGGTTGTTCCTCTAGATCTCGTCCGTCAAGTTGACGCCGCGGCGCCCATCAGAGACAGCGCCCGCCGTCCACCTCCAGGGCTACGCCCGTGATCATCGCGGCCTCCCGGCTGCACAGGAAGACCGCCGCGGCGGCGATGTCCTCGGGGGTGGAGAGGCGGCCGATCGGGATGGTGTTCACCACCCGCGCCCGGGCCTCCGGCGAATCGCCGCCAAAGAAGACGCCGAGCATCGGCGTGTCGCCGGCCACGGGGTTGATGGCGTTCACCCGCACGCCGTGGGGCGCCAACTCGATGGCCATGGCGCGGGCGGCGGCGATCATCCAGCCCTTAGAGGCGTTGTACCAGGCGAGGTTCGGCCGCGGGCTCACGCCGCCGGTCGAGGCGATATTGAGGATGACGCCGCGCTTTTGCGCCTTCATCACCGGCACGGCATGGCGGCTGGTGAGATAGACCGAGCGGACATTCACCCCCATCAAGCGGTCGAAGGCCGCCTCGTCCATGGCCTCCATCGGCCCGGGCGCCGTGCCCATGCCGGCGTTGTTGACCATGATGTCGACGCCGCCAAAGGCGCCCCGGACGGTCTCGAACAGTGCTGCCACGCTGGCCGCGTCGGAGACGTCGGTCGGCACGTTGATACAGGACCCGCCCAGTTCCCTAGTGAGGGCCTCGCCCTTGCCCTTGTCGAGGTCGGCGATGGCGACGCGCGCCCCTTCCTCCACGAAACGCCGGACGATACCCGCGCCGAAGCCCGAGGCGCCGCCAGTGACGATCGCCCGTTCGCCCTGAAGTCTCATCCCTTCCCTCCCCTCAGCCATGCTTGACGGCCACCGTCTTGAGCTGGGTGAAGGCGTAGAGAGCTTCGAAGCCCTTCTCCCGCCCGTGACCCGAGCGCTTCACCCCGCCGAACGGCAGCTCGACCCCGCCGCCCGCGCCATAGTTGTTGATGAACACCTGTCCGGCCTTCAGCCGATGGGCCATGCGAAACTGGCGCGCGCCGTCGCGGGTCCAGGCGCCTGCCACAAGCCCATACGGCGTGCCATTGGCCAGGGCGACCGCCTCGTCCTCGTCGTCGAAGGGGATCACCACCTGGGCCGGGCCGAAGATCTCCTCCTGCACGAGCCGGTGCCCCGATGGCGGTCCGGCAATCAGGGCCGGTGCGATGTAGTGGCCGCCGGCAGGAGCGTGGTCGACCAGGGCGCCGCGGGCGACGATCTGCAGCCCGTCCTTCTCCGCGAGGTCGAGATAGCCGCGGACGATCTCCAGCTGGCGGGCGCTGATCAGCGGGCCGACGTCGAGATCGGCAAGGGCCGGGCCAACCTTCAACTCGCGGTAACGAGCGGCCATGCGCTCCAGCACCTCGACGTAGACCTCACGCTGAACGAGGATGCGCGAGGCGGCCGAGCAGGTCTGGCCGGCGTTCTGGATTCCGGCGTTCACCAGGAATGGCAGGGCCTCGTCGAGGTCGGCGTCGGCGAAGACGGCTTGGGGCGACTTGCCGCCCAGTTCGAGGGTCACCGGCGCGGCGCGGTCGGCGGCCGCCTTTTGCACCAGGGCGCCCACCGGGCCCGAGCCGGTGAAGGAGACGTGGTCGACGTCCGGGTGGGCCGCCAGGGCCGCGCCGGCCTCTTCGCCTCGCCCCGGCACCACATTGAGGGCGCCGGGGGGCAGGCCACACTCGGTGGCGATGCGGGCGAAGGCCAGGGCGGTGAGGCTCGCCTCCTCCGCCGGCTTGAGAACGGTCGCGTTGCCGGCGGCCAGGGCGCCCACGACACTGCGGCCGAGGATCTGCATCGGGTAGTTCCACGGGATGATGTGGCCCGTGACGCCGTGCGGCTCGCGCAGGGTGAAGACGGTGTAGCCGGCCTGGTACTCCAGGGTCTGACCCATCAGCTTGTCGGCGGCCCCGCCGTAGAATTCGAGATACCGGCCAAGCGCGACGGCGTCGGTGCGCGCCTGGCGCAGCGGCTTGCCCACGTCCAGGGCTTCCATCTCCGCCAACGCGTCGACCCGCTCGAGCACGCTTTGGCCGATCTTCGACAGGATGCGGCCCCGCTCGGCCGCCGTGAGCTTTCCCCACTCCCCGCCGAGCGCGCGACGGGCCGCGGCCACGGCCTCGTCGATCTCGCCCGCGCCGCCGGCGGCGATCTCGCCGATGTCCGCGCCGGTGGAGGGATCCTCGACCGGTAGCCGTCCGCCCGTCGCGGGACGCCAGCGCCCGTCGATCAGGACCCCCTCGGCGATCAGGGACGATGCGTCATCGGGCACGGCGGGACTCCTCAGAAAACAGCAGGACTGCGGCGTCTGGACGGGCTTTCCGTCTGCGGACATAGCTCGTCGGTCAAGACGGCAAACGGGGCGAACCGGGTGAACAGGCGCGATCTGATGATGGCGGCGATGGCTGCGGGGACTGGAGCGCTGGCGGCGCCGGCCGGATCCCTGGCCCAGTCCGAGGGCGTCGCGCGCCCCGGTCCGCGCAACCTCATCACCGACGTCGCCGGCCTGAAGGTCGGTCAGGCCCAGGACGCGGCTGTGCGCACGGGAACCACCGTGATCCTGCCCGATGAGGCGGCGGTCGTGGCGGCCGACGTGCGCGGGGGTGGGCCGGCGACGCGGGAGACGGACGCGACGGAGCCGCAGAACCTCGTGCACGCCTTCGATGCGGTCGTCCTTTCCGGCGGCTCGGTTTATGGCCTCGCGGCGGCGGACGGCGTCGTGGCGTGGCTTGGCGCGCATGGACGGGGCTATGGCCTTTCGCCGAAACCCGGAACGCCCAAGAGCCCGGTCATCCCGTCCGCGGCGCTCTATGACCTGGCCAATGGCGGGAACAAGAACTGGGGCCTTCGCCCGCCCTATTGGGACCTGGGCCTCGCGGCGGCGCAGGCGGTCTCCGACCGGTTCGATCTGGGGACCGCCGGCGCGGGCTATGGCGCTATGGCCGGATCGCTCAAGGGCGGGATCGGCTCGGCGTCCATCGTAACGGCCGACGGCTTCACCGTGGGCGCCCTGGTGGCTGTGAATTCCGCCGGCTCGGTCGTGGCGCCCGGAACCAAGCAGTTCTGGGCGGCGCCGTTCGAGATCGGCCGCGAGTTCGGCGGGCTAGGGACCTCGCAGCTTCACGCGGGTCCGGACGACTGGGGGCGCCCCAAACCCCATCCGGGGGCGCGCGAGAACACTACGCTGGCGGTGGTGGCCACCGATGCGAAGCTGACCTCCGACGAGGCCAAGCGCATGGCGATCATGGCCCAGGACGGCATGGCCCGCGCTATCCGCCCCTCGCACAGTCCCTTCGATGGCGACATCGTCTTCGCCATGGCCACGGGCAAGGTCGACGTCCCCGAGCCGCGGGCCGCGATCACCGCCCGCCTGGGCGCCCTCGCCGCCGACACCCTCGCCCGCGCCATCGCCCGGGCGGTCTACGAAGCCACGCCGTGGCCGGGGTCGGATGTCCCGACGTGGAAGGGGCTGTGACAGTAGATCATCACCGCTAATACGGTCGGCGCCGCGAACACACGGAGCGCCGGCGCCCTCGCCGGCTCTTTCTCTTCGGCGCCGCATCTCGGACGTCGACGCCGTTTGCCGGCGAGGGCGCCGGCGCTCCGGGTTCGTTCTGCGATCCTTGCAGATCGTAACGTCTTGGCCGTGTCACGCAGGCGTGGGATGACCATCCGATGACACGGATCGGGCGGCGGGGCTTTCTGAAGGGCGCGGCGGCGGGGTTGGCGCTGCCGCCGGCGATCGCGCGGGCGGCGGCGATCGACGCGGACATTCGCAGCGGGACGATCGAGGACGTCGCCCACGTGGTGATCCTGATGCAGGAGAACCGCGCCTTCGACCACTACTTCGGGACAATGGCGGGGGTGCGCGGCTTCGGCGACCGCTTCCCAATTCCCGTGGCCGGACGTCCAGGCGAGCCTGAGACGGTGTGGACGCAACGTCTGGAGCATCCCGGCGCCCCGCCCACGCTCATCTCTCCGTTCGCCCTAAACACCCTCGAGAACTTCGAGCTGATGCGGGTGGAGGGCACGCCGCACAACTGGGTCGATGCTCAGGACGCGTGGGCGGAAGGCCGGATGGACCGCTGGCCGAGCGCCAAGACGGCGCGGGCCATGGGCCACTACCGCCGCGAGGACATCCCCTTCCAGTTCGCCCTCGCCGAGGCCTTCACGGTTTGCGACGCCTACCATTGCTCCTTCCAAGGCGGGACAAACACCAATCGCCTGTTCCTGTGGAGCGGGACCAACGATCCGGCCGGCAAGTTCGGTGGACCCTCGATCAGCAATTCCCACGACAACCTGCCGGCCGACGGCGGCGCCGCCGAGGGCTATCGCTGGACCACCTATCCGGAACGCCTGCAGGCGGCGGGCGTGAGTTGGCGCATTTACCAGGACATGGCCGACAACTTCACTGACAACCCCGGCGCAGGGTTCGCCGCCTGGCGCGACAGCCATGCCGGGACGCGGGGCGCTGACCCCGCCCTGGCGGCGCTGGGACTTGGCACGCGCAAGCTGGACGGCCTGCGCGCCGACGTGCTCGCCGGCGCCCTGCCCCAGGTGAGCTGGATCGTCGCCCCGGCGGCGGACAGCGAGCATCCCGGGCCCTCGAGCCCGGCGCAGGGCGCGGACTACACGGCCCGAGTGCTGGACGCCCTGACCGCCGATCCGAGGGTGTGGGCGCGTACGGCGCTCTTCGTCATGTTCGACGAGAACGACGGCTTCTTCGATCATATGCCCCCGCCGGCCCCGCCGTCGCGGGATCCCGCGAAGCCCGGCGCGTTCCTTGGCGGCTCGACGGTCGACACCGCTGGCGAATACCACCTCGTGCGCGCGCCAAGCGAAGCGAAGGCCGAGCGCGACGACCTGATGGGACGGCCCTATGGTCTCGGCCCCCGCGTGCCGATGTACGTGATCTCGCCCTGGAGCCGAGGCGGCTGGGTCGACTCCCAGGTCTATGACCACACCTCGGTGATCCGCTTCGTTGAGCGCCGCTTCGGCGTCGCCGAGCCCAACATCTCCCCCTGGCGTCGCGCGGTGTGCGGCGACCTCGCGGCAGCCTTCGACTTCCGAACGCCCAACGCCCGCCCGTTCATCGCCAGCCTTCCGGCCACCAGGCCCGCCGCCGCGCGCGCCGCCGCCCTGCCCGGACGGACCACGCCGCCGACCCCGACCGAGACCGCCCTGCCTGTACAGGTCCGCGGCGTGCGGCCCTCCCGCGCCCTGCCCTACGTGCTGGCCGTGGACGAGGACGCGGCGGAGGGGGCAATGCGCCTGACCTTCGTGAACGAGGGGCGCGCCGGAGCGATCTTCCACGTCTACGACCGGTTGCGCCTGGAGCGGCCGCCTCGTCGCTACACCGTCGAAGCGGGCAAGCGGCTCGGCGATCTATGGGAGCCTGGCGCCCACGACCTCTGGATCTTGGGACCGGGCGGCTTCCACCGCCATTTCGCGGGCGAGACAACAGAGGGTCCGCGGCTGAGCGCCAGGACAGCGGATAGGGTGCTACGCGTAGCGGTGTCGAATCCCAGCGCCGCGCCGCGGACGATCACGATCGGGCAAGCCGCCTATGGCGCGGACCCAGGGCCATGGAAGCTGACACTCGCACCCGGGGGGCGCGCGGAGCGTACCTGGCCGACCCGCGCCAGCGGCGGCTGGTATGACCTCGTGATCCGCGCCGATGAGGATCCGAAATGGCTCCGCCGTCTCTCCGGCCGGATGGAGACGGGACGCGCGTCGATCAGCGATCCGGCTATGGGGCGGGCGGCGGTGATGGGGTGAATTGGATCCTTCCCCGCGACGAGATCGCGACGCGAGGGAGGATCCATCCGCCGCGCTTGTGGGCGGCCTAGGTCCCTGCAAAGGTAAGCGAATGCCGCGTGACCCGCGTCTCGCCACGCGACTCGCCTTCGTCGTCGCCGGATTTGTCACCGCGTGCTGGGCGCCGCTGATCCCCTTCGCCAAGGCTCGCCTGGGGGTGAACGACGCGCAGCTTGGCCTGCTGCTGCTGTGCCTGGGCGTGGGATCGCTCGTGGGGGTGAGCGTCGCGGGGCTGCTGGCGGCCCGGATCGGCGCGCGGCCCGTCGTCATCGTCGCCGGTGTCGGCCTGTGCGCGCTCCTGCCTCCACTCGCCCTCGCAGCCTCGCCGCTGGCGCTGGGTTTGACCCTCCTGCTGTTTGGCGCGTGCCTGGGCGCCCTGGACGTGGCGATGAACGCTCACGGCGTCCAGGTGGAGGCGACGGCCGGCGCGCCGCTGATGTCGGGCTTCCACGCGCTCTACAGCCTGGGCGGAGCCGCGGGCGCCGGCTGGATGACGCTTGCTCTGCGCTCGCACATTTCGCCGCCGGTCGCGACGTCCATCGCCGCCGTCGCAGCGCTTGGCCTGGTCGCGTTCGGCGCGTTCGGTCTGCTGGCGACGCGACCGCCAGCTCCTAGCCGGTTGCTCGTCTGGCCAAGCGGGCTGGTGCTGCTGATCGCCGCCCTGACAGCGACCATGTTCCTCGCCGAAGGATCCGTGTTTGACTGGAGCGCCCTCTTCATCCTCGAGCGCGGGCTCACCAAGCCACCGGAAGCCGGGGTCGGGTACATCCTGTTTTCGATCGCGATGACGGCGGGACGGATCTCAGGTGACGCGCTCGTAACGCGTCTTGGGGGACGCCGCGTCGTGCAATGGGGCGGGCTGACGGCCGTCGTCGGCCTGCTATTCGTTCTCTGCTGTCCCATTCCGGCAGGGGCGATCGGCGGCTTCCTTCTTGTGGGGGTGGGCGCGGCGAACATCGTGCCGGTGCTGTTCAGCGCCGCGGGCCGGCAGCAGGACATGCCCCCCGCGCTCGCTGTCGCCGCCGTCACCTCGACCGGATACGTCGGCATTCTGGCCGGACCGCCAACCCTGGGCTTCGTGGGGCATGCCGTCGGGCTTGCCGGCGCCTTCTGGGTGGTGACGGCCCTGCTGGCCTTCGTGCCGCTGCTGGGCGGCGCGGCGGTCAGGGAGAACGGTTGAGTTCAATCAGCAGCCGCGTGAGGACCTCCGGGTGGGAGAGTTGCAGGTGCAGCCCGCCCTCCTCCAGCGTCTCGAACCGCACGTTGGGCAGGGCGGACCACCATTTGCGCCAGTCGTTGTCGCCCAGCTCCGCGCAATGGACGACGGTCCACCTCCGTCCGCCCACGAGAGCCGGCGGAGTCCAACCGGCTGAGTAGGCCAGGCGCTCGCGGGCGACGCCGCTGGCGCTGCGCGCCGTCATGGCCTGGATGTCGGTCACCATCCAGGCGAGCGCTTCGGGATCCTCGAGCGCTGCGACATCGCTTGGCGCGCCGCCCTTGAAGCTCTGGCGGATCAACGCCGTCAGGCGTGGCGTGCGCAGCTGGCGGCGCAGCAGTTCGAAGAAGAGGCCCGTGACTTCCGGATGGCGCCTCAGGAGCGTCGCCGCGATGGAGATCGGATAGCGGCGCCGTCCCGGATTCACCGGCCCTTCGCCATTGAGCAAGAGGCCCCGGTCCACGCGGTCGGGGAACCGTTCGGCGAAGGCCAGGGCCGGGGCGGCGGCGATGTCGCGAACGAAGAGATCGACCTCGCGCAGGTTGAGGGCGTCGAGGACGGCAGCCATGTCGCCGGCAGCCGTGGCGAGATAGTCACCGCGGTCGGGATCGGTGAGGCCATATCCAGGTCTCTGAGGGATGATCGGTCGAAATCCCGCCTCGTGCAGCATCCTTCGCATTCGCGGCGGGAGGGTCCGGCCACTGGCGAGGGCGTGGCAAAACAGCAGGGGCCGCCCACTGGTCGGGCCATAGTCGAGAAAGGCGACACGGCGTCCATCCTCGCGCGGCGCGATGCGAAGACGCCCCAGCCCATCGCCCGACGACGTGGCGAGCTCGGAAGTCCGGGCGATCCGCGCGAGGGCGGCGAGCTCGACGCTGATGCGCCCCAGGTCCTTGGCGCGCCCGACGCCGACCTTGGAGAAGGCGGATTTCAAATGGGTCTTCACGGTCTCGCGGCCGACGCCGAGCGCCTTGGCGACCGTCTCAGCGGTGTCGCCGCCTGACGCGAGACGCGCCACGCGAGCCTCGCTGAGCGTGACGTTGAGCGCCGCCGCGAGCGCCTCGATCTCATCCTCTTGCGGCCGGTTGCAGATCAGGTCGGTGAGGCTGCGCACGAGGCCGGCCGTTCTCCGCGCGCCGACCTTGCGCATCGCGCCGCGCAAGGCGTCTCGCGCCGTCTCATGGCTCACCCCAAGCCTCTCCGCCGCAATCTCCAGCGTCGGCGCTTCGAGCATGGCGACAGCGACGCCTGCCTGCAGCGGAGAGAGACCGAACGCCAGGGCCGCCTGCTCCGCCAGGTCGGGCGAGCGTGTAGGCGCGAACCCCATCAGCACCCATCGCCGGCCCGCACCCGCAAGTTCGCTCCGCAGTCGCTCCCCGAGCGGCCAGTCGCGAGCCTCCTCCGGACGGGCGGCGCAGACCGCGGCGGGCCGACCCGCACGGTCTTCGATCAGCCCGAGGTTCCACTCGCCATCCTGCGCGCGGCGCAGAAGCTCAGTCAGGCGTGGGGTGCGCAGCTCCTCGGGAAACAGGGCGGCGAATCCCGCATCGACGGCGCGGGCGCGACCATCTCCGTCAATCACGGCGAAGGACAGGGCGCCGGGCGGCGGGGCGTCGAACGGCGCCTCGTGGAGCGCCAGCCCCCCGAGGCTGCGGGCGACGACCTCCAGGTCGGACTCAGCCTCCTGGGCTCCGGGGGAAACCGGCCAGGCGCCGCCAAGCGCCTCCAGGCCGGCCTGGAAACTGTCGCTGAGCCCCGAGGGCGGCTTAGACCGCGGCATGCCTGTCCGCCAGCCGCCGCATTTTGCCAGGGGCCGCCAAGCCGACTACCCCAAAACGGGGGAGGCGTGATGGCAGCCAGACTGCCAAATTCGAGCCGTCATCGGAGCCGGGAGCCGATCGATGCAGGACCGCGCAATTCATGGCGCCGCCACCCCCTTGGCGAATGTGCCAGATAGGACAGAATCTTGCGGCGATCGTCCAGCCATCGCACCGTTCGGCGCGGCCGCAATGATCGCGGCCGCCGCCTATGACGATCGATCGAACGGCGCGACTCTCACCGTGGCTCGGATCGACCAGATCTGCGGATCGGTCTTCACGTCCGACCTGCCAGAACCGGCAGGCTGGGCGTTGACGACCCTCGGCATAGGCGGCGCTCGCGTAGTGTTGCGTCGTCGATGGGGAGCGGCGCTGGCCTGAGCGTAGGGGACCGGCGTCCGCGACGGCCGCCCCTCCCCGGGGGGCGGCCGAGACCCCTCGTTGATTTCATTGGAGCGGTTCGGCGCGACCGGCGCGAATTGGGCGCGACAAAGGCGGTAGGTGGCGCTAGCACATCCGGCGTGAAGCATGGGGCTGCAGATCGCGGATGGTGGCTGCGCGGCGTGATGGCCGTGGCGGCGATGGTCGCGCTTGCCTTCGCGGTGATCGTTCCGCCCGGGTTTATGCCGGCCAGGGCGGCGGACGGCCAAGGACTGGCGGTTGTGATCTGCACCGGCCACGGCCCGCTGCAGGTGGGCGTCCCCGGTGACCATCAGGCGCCCGCGCAGAAATCCAAGGCCGGAGCCGCCTGCCCATTCGCGGCGGCCGCGACAGCGCCGCCACCCGCCGCGCCAGCCGTCTTCGAGGGGCCTGCCCGCCTCGCGGCCCTGACTCCCGTCGTCGCCGGCGACCAGTCGCCCGGCCGCGGTCTCGCCGCGCCGCCGCCTCCGGCCACAGGCCCACCACTTACGGTCTGATCCCCTGCTCATCCCCCGCCTTTGCGGGGGCGTCGCCGCATGCGCGGCATGGATCGATCGGAATGACCTGAATGATGAAGTTCGCGACCGCGGCGGCTCTGGCCGCCGCCATGACGGCCGTCCCTCCGGCGGCCGGCGCCCAGGGATACAAGGTGGGCGGCCTGACCATCGGCCACCCCTGGAGCCGCCCTACCCCGCCCGGAGCGCCGACGGCAGTGGGCTATATGACCATCACCAACACCGGCCGCGCGCAGGACACCCTGCTTGGGGCGTCGACGCCGACCGCCGCCAGCCTGGAGCTGCACCAGTCGAGCATGGCCGGTGGGATCATGCGTATGCGGGCCGCGCCCGAAGGCCTGACCATCGCGCCTGGTCAGACCGTGAAGCTGCAGCCCGGCGGTTATCACCTGATGTTCATGGGCCCGAAGAAGCCCTTCGCTGTGGGCGACCACGTGCCCGCCACCCTGCGCTTCAGGCGGGCCGGCGAGATGAAGGTGGAGTTCCAAGTGCAGGAAGCGGCGCCCGAAGCCGGGGACGGACAAGCCGCCAAGGGCATGGGCGTGCATTGACCGGCCAACGCCGATGACGCGGACCTGGCGAGGTATGGGAACGACAGGGGCGGCGATCATCGCCGTCCTGCTGCTGTCCTATGCCTTCGTCCAGTCCGATGTGATGCAGGCGGCCGCCACCGCGCCCGCGCCCGCCACGCCGATCTGCGGCATGGCCAACATGGCGGGGGCCGCCTTCGCCGACGCCGGCAAGACGGCAGGCCACGGCGCGCACCACGCCGCCTGTCCCTTCTGCACCGCGGCGGCGAATACGCCGCTCGCCGGCGCGCTCATCCTCGCGCCAATCCCAACGACCTTCGTTTTCGTCACTTTCGTCACGCTGAAAAGCCACGGGCCGCGCGGCCCGCCCGCCCGCGAGCCCCGAGCCCGCGGCCCTCCCATCGCTCCCGTCACCGCCTGAACCGCGCCGCCGAAACGCGGCGGCGCTCGTGCGTGATCGGGGGAGAGGCGCGTCCGCTCCCCAGCGGGGACTGGAAACGTGAAGACAATATCGATTGCGAGCGCCGGAGCGCTGGCCCTGCTGATGGACCCTCAGCAGGTCCTGGCCCAATCGGCGACACCGGCGCCGAAGAACCTTTCCGAGGTCGTGGTCACCGCCTCACGCCAGGACCTGCTGGGAAGAGCGATCACCGCCAGCCAGGGCGTGGTGACGCGGGAGGCGATCCAGCTGCGGCCGATCTACAGGGTGGGCCAGCTCTACGAGACGATTCCGGGCCTGGTGGTCACCGTCCACTCCGGCGAGAGCAAGGCCAACCAGTATTTCCTGCGCGGTTTCGACGTTGACCACGGCACGGACTTCGCCAGCTTCGTCGACGGCATGCCGGTGAACCGGGGCACCAACGCCCATGGCCAGGGCTATTCGGACCAGAACTTCCTGATCCCGCAGGTCGTCGGCAGCCTCGACTACACCAAGGGCCCCTACTACGCGCAGAACGGCGACTTCAGCGCGGTGGGCTCGGCCCGGGTGAACCTGGTGGACGACCTGCCCAACGAGGTCTCGCTCAGCGCCGGGACCCTCGGCGACGACGAGATCTATGTCGGCGGCACGCACCACATCGACGCCGACGACCGCGTATGGGGCGCGCTGGAGATCGACCACGTCGACGGCCCCTGGGATCCGCCCAGCGACTTCAACAAGGTCAACGCCGTGGTCCGGTTCAGCCACGGCGACGAAGCCAACGGCTTCAGCCTGACTGGCATGTACTATCAGAGCGCCGGCCTGCTCGAGACCGACCAGTCGATCTACGCGATCCAGGATGGTCTGATCGGCCGCTACGGCGTCCTCGATCCCACCGACCACGCCGCCTCGTCCCGCTGGAGCCTCTCAGGCCACTATGGCGCGACGGGAGACGGCTGGGCCTTCTCGTCCCACGCCTATGTCATCCACAGCACGATGTACCTGGTGAACGACTTCACCCACTTCCTGCTGGACCCCGTCAACGGCGACCAGGAGCAGCAGGACGAGACACGGGACGTCTACGGCGGCGACGCGGCGTTCACCTTCGACCGCAAGGTGCTGGGCCTGCCGACCGAGACGGTGGTCGGCCTGCAGGAGCGCTTCGACAACATCTATGTCGACCGCCGGCACACCCGGGACGGCGACATGGCCCTCGACTATTGCGAGGTCCCCTTCGTGCCGGGCGGCGTCCTGCCCAACGGGCTGCTCCCACCTCCGCCCAACACGCCTGCCGGCGCACTCAACGACGGCGGCCAGGGCTTGGCCTATGCGGCGGTGAACGGGGCCTGCAACGCCGACCGCGTCCATCTCAATGACTTCGGGGCCTACATCCAGACCACCACGCACTGGACGCCCTGGCTGCGCTCAGTGATCGGCTTTCGCGAGGAGGCCTTCTACGCCTTCGACCGCAGCTTGACGCTTTCACCGTCCTTCGCCGGCTCGACGACCCAGACCCTGCCCCAGCCCAAGGGGAGCCTCATCTTCGGCCCGTGGTTCGAGACCGAACTCTATCTGAGCGGCGGGCGTGGCTTCCACTCCAACGACGTGCGCGGCGTGTTCGGCACGGTCGGGCTGGAGGGGCTCACCGCCGCCGCCGGACCCACGCCCCTGTTGGCGCCCACCACAGGGGAGGAGGTCGGGCTGCGAACGCGGATCGTTCCCAACCTGGCGGTGCAGCTTGCCCTGTTCCGCGAGGACTTCAGCTCCGAACTGGCGTTCGACGAGGATCAGGGCCAGGACCAGCCCACCGCCCCCAGCCGCCGCCAGGGCGTCGAGGTCTCCGGGCAGTACCACCCCCTGCCCTGGCTGGAGCTCAACACGGACCTCTCGTTCGTCCATGCGCGCTATCTGGGGTCGCTGCAGGAGTTGGCGGACGTCTACGGGCTACCCGGCGACTATATCGAGGAAGCCCCCAGCTTCGTCGGTTCGGCGGGCATAATGGTCGACCACCTGGGCCGCTGGTTCGGCGACCTGCAGTGGCGGCGCCTGGGCGCGTATCCGATCGTGGACGGCAGCGAGTATCCGCAGGACAAGGGCTACAGCGAGGTCAATGTGGGGGTGGGCTACAAGGTGCGCCCGGACCTTCGCGTGCGGGTCGACATCTACAACCTGACCAACAGCCACGCGAACGCAGCGGCATTCGACTATACGTCGCAGCTCACTCCGACCTCGGCTCCGGTGACGGGCCCGCAGATCCATCCGCTGGAGCCGACCTCCGTCCGGTTCACGGTGTCGGCCTTCTTCTAGGGAGATCCGCGAGCGTATCAGAGCGGAGAGATGGGCCTAACCACGGAGTCACAGAGGAAACGAAGTGGTCCGCTGACTTTGCGGCCGCAGGCCGCGATGAATCTCCTCGATCATCTCCGCCCCACGAGAGTCTTGGTGAACTTGGTGTCTTCGTGGTGTGAAATTTTCCGAAGCGTCCGGACGGGGAGCGTCGAAAATTGGAGGCGGGAGGGGGGCCGAAATCCTGACGGCCCCCCTCTGAAAACCAGGCCGACGCCCGTCAGCTTGCGACTTGCACCTGCGCCGGCGCGCCGAGCTCGCCCGGCGTTCCCGACAGGATGACCAGGTACTGCTTCGCCGAGGGCTCATTACTCTGGACGATCTGCCGGATCGGCCCGATGGCGTTGACGATCGCCGCTCCGGCGGGGTTTGTCTTGAAGGGCGTCAGCGGCTGCAGCGGGCCGCTGCCATCGGGCTTTGCCGAGAGAGCCAGGACGTAAGGCTGCTTCGGCGTGAGCCCGGTCACCGCGGCCTCCAGCACCTGCACGAGACCCTGGTTGAACAGGGTGACAGTTGTGGGCGCCGCGCCGTTCCCGGCGCCGGCTGCCGCCAGGGTGAGGTGCGTCGCCTGGCCAGCAAGGCCCAGAGGCTCGAGATTCTGCAGGCCATCACCGGTCGGGACGGCATCCGGCACATAGGTCAGCGCCTGCGGCGCCTGACCGATCGCCGTCGTGCCGATGACCTTGTTGGCCAGCGTATCTATGGCGGCCACGGCGTCGCCGTTCTCGAGACCGACATAGATCCGCGTGCCGTCACCCGAGGGCCAGAGGCCATGCGGCAGCGCGCCCACGGGGATCGTCGCGACCTGCGAGAAGTCGTCGGTGCGGAAAACCTTCACCTCGTTCAGTCCGCCGATCGTCACATAGGCGAACGTGCCATTTGTGTTGTGGATGATGTTCACGTGATTGGTGATAGGGCCGGTATCAAGGATCTTCAGCGTGTTGAAAGGCGGCCTGGCGTTGAACACCTGGGTCCGTCCGGTGTCCTTCAACGTGATCCAGACCTGCTTGCCATCCGGCGTCGCCGCGATATTCGGGCAGAAGGGGCTCGCCTGCTTGACCGTCGCGACGATCTTGTGGCTGGCCACGGAGATCACATCAGTGACCGGATTGAACGACGAGCAGACATAACCGTATTTGTCGTCCGGCGAAAAGATGGTCATGCCGGGGCCGGGCGGCGTGATGATCCGGGTCTTCTCCTCGAAGGTCTTGCCGTCGAGCACGTCGACGTAGTTCTCGCCACGCACCGTCACCCACACCTCCTTGCCGTCCGGCGTCCAGAAGGCTTCGTGCGGGGCCCGGCCGACATAGGTGATGTGCTTCACAGTGTTCGTCGCCGTATCGATGAACGCGACGGAGTTTGAGCCAATCGAGACCACGCCAATTGTTCGATGATCCGGCGAGAAGCCCATGCCATGCACAAGCACCTGACCCTTGTACAGCGGACTGAAATTCGCCGGCGACGGAGCGCCAAGCTGAATGACGCCGAGCGTCTTATTGTCCGAGGGATCGACCACCGAGACGGTGTTGGAGAACTGGTCGCCCGTGTAGACACGGTCGTGACTGCTGACCGGGATGTTCGGTGCGGAGGCGCCATACGGCGCCTCCCCGGCGAGGGCGGCAGTCGCGCCGGCGAGCGCCGTTCCTGCAAGCAAAGCCGCAGCAAGCATCTTGCGTTTCACGATTGGTATTCCTTTCCTAGGTTACAGTCCGTGGGCGCCAGCGCGACCGGCCGGAGCCATCTGCATTGCCGGCGTCATCTGCATCGGTGTTTGGTTGGCGTCGGATTCGCGAGCCGGGGCCGCCTGCGCCACGCCGAACGAAGGTGCGGTGGGCGATGACGTCGAGGGCGGCAGAGCCTCACCGAGCGCGAGGCGCATCAGGGTGATTTCCTGCATCTGATCGACGATGATCTCCTGCGAGATCGTTTTCAGCTGGGGATTTCGTCCATATCGCAGTTCGGCCTGAGCCATTTCGATAGCCCCTTGATGGTGCGGAACCATCATTGAGACGAAGTCGTGATCGATATTGTTGGTCGGTTTGACGGTCATATCGGACATCATCTTGTCCATCGCCGCATTCGACTCACTTACGAATGCTGTATCGTTCCCTGCGGCAATCTTATGCTTTCTCGCTGCCGAGGGCGCCTCACCAGTTCGAGTCGTGACCCACGTCGGCGTAGCGTGTTCGCCAATCGCGAGACGCATCGCCGCGATCTCCTGCTCCTGCTCGGCGATGATCTCCTGCGCGATACGAAGAAGCTTCTCATTGCGCCCGTACAATAGTTCGGCCTGCGCCATCGCGATGGCGCCCTGATGATGCGGCGTCATCATCGCGACGAAATCGCGATCGACGTTACCGGTGGGTTCTACTTCCATGTCCGCCATCATCTTGGTCATGGCGGTCTGATTCAGCGAAAGGAACGGACCTTCAGTATCGGCCGCCAGGGCGGCGTGTGAAACGATCGTCATGCCAACGATTCCGAGACCAACGGCCAGGAACAGGCCGCGCGGTATGACGGAGATGCGCAATTTCATTTCAACGACCGTCGCCTTCGAAGAAACCCTCAATGGTAAGACGATCTGGCGGAGTGATTATTCCACTCACCC
Source organism: Caulobacteraceae bacterium (assembly GCA_035483335.1). Taxonomy (GTDB): domain Bacteria; phylum Pseudomonadota; class Alphaproteobacteria; order Caulobacterales; family Caulobacteraceae; genus Acaudatibacter. Next base: position 22,842 of record DATHPX010000337.1, read on the forward strand.
GGAAGATTTTTGGTGTCAGATTCTATCTCTCAGATCTCGTCGCCTCGTCATTGGTTGGGCTTATTCGGATTCACGAGCCTCAGCGCGCGCCGCGACAGCGGATATCGTCGGGTCACAGCGAGAATCGGCCGCGTCAACGCTTTCCTGATCCAGAGATTAGTCCGAGCTTTTGTTCCCCGAATGCTCGCGAACGCGCCGGTGGCGGTAGCCAACCATTTTACTCGGCCCGCCGGTTAAATCCCGCCGGACTCCTGGCGTCTCACTTCGTTGGCGATCGGATGCAGCAGATCCGCGGGCGCCGCGCTTATCAGGGTGAAGCCAGTCCCCTGGCTCGCCCAGGCATAGCCGCGAAGATTACCAAACGCGTGCTTCGACATCTGCGCGTTGGCGTCGATTCTCATCGGCCTGACCAACACGGCAAGGCGCCCCCCTTGGTCATTGTCAAACATCAGAAGCCCGGCCGGTCCGTGTGGGGTCGCGACGAGCCGGCCGCCCATGAATCGGTATCCCGAGGCCACGAGATCGGGGATTGTGATGGGACGCCCAAGCCGGCTCGAGATCCAGCTCACAAGTTGGCTCTTGTCGGCCGCGCCGAATTCCACCGGACGTGTCGGGTCGGATCCAAATACGTTGTAGGTGTAGGCCGCCTCCTGCGCGAGGGAAGCGATACCGTTGGCCTCAGAAGTCTGGCTTCCCCCGCCGCGCAGTGTCCAGCCGCCCGCTGCGCCCGCGATCAGCATGAGAACCGACGCCGCCAGGGAGCGCCACGGAACGCCTCGATCCGGGCGGCGCGCCTCGGTCAGATGTCGGATATTGAGCTGCGGGGGCACCGGCTCCTCGACGACATGCGCAAGCGCCGAGCGAAGCGAGTCCCTATGCTGTCGATAACGCGCAATTCTGGCCTCAACATCCGGATGCGTCTTGAGATAAGTCTCGACTTCGCCGTGGCGTGTCGCGTCTAGCCTTTGGTCGACGAAAGCGTGCAGTTCGTCTTCAGTGATGGGACGGGTCGAAATCACTGGACTCTCCGCAAGTAAGGGTGGCTCGATGCAGGAGCTGAATTCTCGTCCATTATTCGCAGCAACCGTGCGCGCGCCCGCGCGAGCCGGGACATCACGGTGCCGATCGGCACGTCGAGAACACGGGCTGCTTGCGCATAACTCAGGTCTTCCACCGACACGAGGAGCAGGACGCTGCGCTGATCGTCTGGAAGTCGGTTCACCGCCGTCAAAATATCATGCTGCCGCAGACCATCCTCCTGCGTCGATGGTGCGCTGACATCGGATTCATCCGCTTCGTCCAGGGGCAGCATGTCGCCACGCCGCGCCGTCCGGCGGAGCTGGTTGACAGCCAGGTTGTGGAGAATCGTGAAAAGCCAGCTGCGTGCGTCGCCGTCCGATCGGCGCTGGCGCCAATGGCTGACGGCGCGCAGCAGCGTATCCTGCACAAGATCGTCGGCGGCCGCCCCATCCTTGAGAATGCTACGGGCATAGCGCCGCAATGCGGGGATGAGCGGCTCGATCAGTTGGGCCATATCTTCCGTCATGTCGCGCCACCTTTGGGCGCAACTCCCGCTTCAACCATCATCGCCTTCGCGCTCTCAGTGCCGTCCTCCAGTAAGACGCTGGCGGTCGGCGATTATTCCGATGCTGCGCCGAAGTCCGATGCGGCCGTCGCCCTGAGGCCGTGAACTATCGACCCAAGAGGTTGCCCGGGGGGGGGGCCACGGCGACGCCTAAGCTGGAGGGCGAAGTCTCAGGCCGACGATCGAACGCCGCCCGCGCCGTCAACTTCGGCTCGCCAGCTCACGACGCTCCCCGGTCATTTGACGTTGCCCCGCTGCGCGCCAGCGGCCTTGGATCATCGCGTCTCTGAGCAGGGGGGCGTCGATGAACCGGCAAACCTCCGTTTATATCGACGCTCTTCGTTTTACCGCCGCGATGGTAGTCTTTCTCGGCCATATCTCTGGTCAGAGATTCACGGGCGGCATGCTCTACCAGTTCGATCCCTATATGCTGGATGCCGTCACGGTATTCTTTGTCCTATCAGGATTTGTCATCGGCTATGTCGCAGATAACCGAGAAGCAACTGCCACCGACTACGTCATTGCCCGCGCGAGCCGCATATATTCGGTCGCCCTTCCAGCGATCGCGCTAACCTTGGTGCTGGATTGGATCGGCATGTCCATCAGGCCTGATCTCTATGCTTCGTGGTGGGGTTTTCATCCCGAACAAACCAGCCTGAAAGTATTGACCTCAATATTTTTTGTGAATCAGGTGTGGATGGTTGACCACGTCGTAGGCTCGATGCTCCCGTATTGGTCTCTCGGTTATGAAGTTTGGTATTACATCATATTCGGCATAATGGCATTTGGTCCGAAGAAGTACCGGATGGGTTTATGCACAATTCTGTTGCTGTTTGTAGGACCTCCGATCGCCACGCTTTTCCCAATCTGGCTGGCGGGCCTCTTCGCTTACAAGGTCGCCGCCAGACGTCCTGTGAGCGCGCCGACCGCGGCAGTGATGTTCGCCGGATCGATTCTTGGGCTCGTCGGCGCGGACATATGGCGACGCATGCACGGCGTGCCGCTCATAAACAGTCCTCTCGTCCACAACCCTTCAATCGTGAACGATTATGCGGTCGGGCTTCTCATCGCTCTGAACCTGGTCGCGGTCGGCAGTTTGAAACTTCCCCCTGCCTCCACAGCGACAAACCAACTTATCAAAGTCGTTCGCTGGTGTGCGGGCGCAACCTTCTCGATCTATCTCTTCCACCTTCCGATCGCCCAGTTCCTGACGACCATTACGCCTTGGCCTCCATCAGCCTGGCAGACACGCGTCCTCATGTTCGGGGGCGTGCTCCTGGCGATGTTCGCACTCGCCGAGGTGACCGAACGGCGAAAGGGCGATTGGCGCCGCTTCTTCTGGCGCCTGACGCGACTCTCTCCGGCGTTGGCTCGAGAGGGAGGTTAAGCTGAAGGACAGGATTTGCCTGTCATCCGCCGCCCGCCGCGTCGCGCGTGCGCCGAAGATCGGTCCAGGCGGGGGCGAATTTGAGGGCCTCGTGGTCGGCGCTTCGGCTTCGCCTGAGTCCGCGCCCTCGTCGCCGCCGAGAATCCTCCCGAGAAATCCGCGTTCGGCCATGGTCCCCACCCCGCCAGTGGAGCGACCATCGCCTCTAAGCGTACAGCGCGCGACGGTGTCGGCGTCCTCCCCTGGCAGGCGCGGTAGCGGCGGAGAGGCCGTTCGCCGGCGAGGGCGCCGGCGCTCCGGGTGAACCTTGCAGCGTGGGGGACGTACGCGGGGGCTGCAGGACGTACACGGAGCGCCGGCGCCCTCGCCGGCGTGTTTCCGCGACAACGGCGCTGAGGAGAAACCCTGTGGCTTCTAAGCCGGCGCCGCTTCGGGCTGGAGATACCGCGGAGCGACGGCGCCGGAGCTGACTGTGCCCATGAAGGCGAGGCGCGCTTCTTCCAGACGGTCCCACACGCACCGGTCGGCCATCGAGGGGATGGTGATCAGCTCGCCGGCGTCCGCTCCCGCGAGCGCGGCGTCCACGAGCTGGTCGGGGGTGAGGTAGGAGGAATCGGGGAAGACGGAGTCGCTGAGGCCCTGTGAGCTGAAGAACTCGGTGCGGATCGGGCCGGGCATGACGAGCTGGATCTGCACGCCGGGATAGGCCTTGTGCTCAACCTGCAGGGAACGCGTGAAGTTCAGCACATAGGCCTTGGAGCCGCTGTAGGCCGCGCCGCTGGGCGAGGGCGCGTGGGCCATGACCGAGCCGATGTTGACGAGGAGGCCCCGGCCGTCGGCGCGGAAGTTGGCGAGAGCGGCGTGGGAGAGCCGCGAGAGCGCGACGATGTTGAGTCGCAGGGTCCGCTCGATCTGGTCGGCCGTGACCTGGGCCGAGGGTCCAAGGCCCCCTGCCCCGGCATTGTTGACGAGGATCGAGACGTCAGGCTTGCCGACGCGCGCCTCCACGGTCGCCAGGGCGGCAGGATCCTCCAGGTCGGCGACGAGGGTCTCGACGTCGACTCCGTGCGCCTGGGTCAGCCACTTCGCGAGAGCCTCGAGCCGATCGGCGCGGCGAGCGATCAGCAGCAGGGCGTAGCCGCGGCTCGCCAGACGCTCGGCGTAGGAGGCGCCGATGCCGGACGAGGCGCCGGTGATCGCCGCTCGTCCCTTGGGAAGAGAGGTCATCTGAAGCTCTCCTTTCAGGCGTGTGTTCGGGCGGAGGCGCGGTTCTCGGCCATCCACCGTTTCTCGTCCTCCGTACCCTCCCGGGGCGGGAAGTGGCCCTGGATGGTCCACAGGTCGAACGGCGTCTCGTCGACGTGCATCTCCCAGTCGAAGCCGCGGTCGGAGATCCACGGCTCCAACAGCTTGTTGATAAATTTGAAGAAACTGGTCCGTCTCTCGTCAGACTGGAAGGTGCGCGCGATGTGATCGACGCTGATGCGGACGAACCGCGTGGCCGGTTCGCCGCCGATAAAGAACGAGTCGGGGGCAATCTCCTGGAAGACGACGCCGACGTAGAACTTCGGCATCACCCGGCCGTAAACGCCGGTGATGGCCTGGGCGATCGCCTGCTTGTCCTCGGCGCTGTAGGCGCCCGGTGGGTGGTAGATATTCCAGAGGGGCATGGGGGTTCCGCTGGTAGGTTCTGATTTCCTACTCAGTGTGTGCGCACGCTGGCGACCTGGCAACGGATGCGCAGCTCGAAATTGGCTACGGGTGTTTGGAGATTCTCTGGCGCCGCGGACGGCCGGGCGCCGTTTCTTGACCCTTACGGCGCAGGGGCGTGCTGGAAACGGGTCCAGCCGGAGGCGCGGTATTCGGCGCCGCGGGTGGCCGCGTCGACGCCGGCAAAGCGGTGGAAGATCGCCTCGACGCCGGGGACCAGGTCGTGGGGGACCTTGGCGCTGACCAGGGTCGCGCCGCGACATACGCCTTCAGCATAGACGTGGGCGTCGCCCTCGTGGACGCCGTGGTGCGTGAGGGCGCCGACAAGGCCGCCCGCCGCGCTGCCGGCGGTCACTCCGATCACAGCGCCGGCAATCGCCGAAACGATCCAGCCGGCCGCCATCACCGGGCCGATGCCGGGAATGGCCAAGACGCCGATCCCCGCAAGCAGGCCGGCGACGCCGCCCACCTCGCCTCCCACCTCTGCGGCGGCGCGGGAAGCGTGGCCGGGGACGTCGCCTTCGTCGTCGGCCTGCGCCGCTCGCCGACGCGACAGCTCGTCATTGCAGACAAGCGTGATGTCGTGATGGCGGACGCCGGCGGTCTCGAGCTCTCGCACCGCCGATTCGGCGTCGGCGTAATTATCGAAGAGGCGGCTGACGACCTGGGACATGGGTCACGGCTCCGATCCGAGCGGCCCAGTACTATGATATCGCGGCGACCGATGATGCAATGAGCAAAGTCGCTTTGGAGCTCGAGACTGGACCGATTTTTGGTTGCGGTTAGGGTGCCCGCGTCCCGACGGAGGGACACTCAATTGTAGTGCTTTGTTACGGATTTCCCTAAAAATCTAGCTTCGGCTTGGCGCCCCGTTTAGGTTCTCGGACGTCGCGAGGGGGGCTCGCCTGGACGTCGTTTGACCAGGCGATCTGGGGCCGAGCGCGGGAGTGATCCGGCGCTGTGTTCACCCCTCCACAGTTCGCGTTCCTGTTCCAGTTTCGGCCGTCATTCGACCTGTCAGCCGCGCCGTGGAAGTCATTGGGAGCACTATGAAGCGAGACGTCCTGAAGACGCTGTTTCCCGTGGACGAGATCCCGCGGTTCCCCTGCCCTCATTGCGAGGGCCGGCTGCGCCTGACCGGCGACGTTCGGATCCACCGGTCGGCGGCGACGGCCTGGGTCGCGACTCAAGCCTGGTCGGACCTCGCCCAGATCGAGGATGAATTCCACGCCACCCTGACCTGCGAGAACGCCGAATGCGGCCAGGTCGTGGGGATGCTGGGCGCCGTCCGCTACACGACCGATCATGACGCCGGCCGTCCGATCAGTCGCGAACTGCTGGAACCGAAGAGCTTCTTCCCGGCGCCGGCGCTGATCTCGATCCCGAACAACACCCCGCCCGGCGTGATCCGCGAGATCCGCAACGCCTTTTCGATCGCCTGGATCGACCCCAACGCCGCGGCCCACCGGCTGCAGGTCAGCGCCGAATACATCATGGACGACTTCGGCATTCCGGAGGTCGTGAGTGGGCAAAGGGTCAGCCTCGATCGCCGGATCAGCCTGTTCGGCGAGACGGACATGGCGACGCGGACCCACGCCGACACCTTCCGCGCCCTGCGCACGCTGGGTGACACGCGCGCTCACGGAGGCGAGGTCGACTGGGCGACCCTGCTCGACGCCCTGGAGATCTTCGAGTCGGCGCTGGAGGATCTCTACGGCGACAAGGCGAACATGGTCGCGGCGGCGCACAAGCGCCTCACCGACTTCGCGCGACACGCACGGGCCAACGACGGCCCAGTAAGCGCCCCGCCGCCCGCCACACCGGTGATCCTGCGCGAGCCGCACGAAGACCAGGATCGCGGAGCGCCGATCCGGGGTCGCGAATGGCCGTTGGGCGGACTTCGCAATCCGGTGACCGGAGAGCCGTTCGCCTCCGAGGCCGAAGCCCAGGCGGCGCTTGCCGGTGAGGCGGCGAGCGTCCCGCGCGAATCCCGCTGGCCGGCGGGCGTGCGCAAGTTCGGCCGGATGTAACGAACGAGCACCGAAAGGCGCAATCCGGGGTCGGGGAAGCTGGACCGGAGCAGGAATCGACAAGATGGGCCGGCTTCAGCCCCAGTAGTCGTACCAGCGAGGCTGACCGTGACAGGTAAACAGTTGCGGCGTAGCCTCCTGGAAACGAGCGCTTTCCGCTCCATGCGGAGGAGACCCATGAACATTGAAGTCTCGCGACGCGGCCTACTGAAGGTCGCGGGCGTCGGGGCGGCGGGAACGGCGCTGGGCGCCCTGGGTTTCGGAGCCGCGGAGGCGGCCACGGCGGCCCATGTGAGGGCGTTCAAGCTGGCCAGGACCACCGAGGCCCGCAACACCTGCTGCTACTGCGCGGTCGCCTGCGGAATCATCATCTATTCGAAGGGCGACCTGCGGAAAGGTGAGACCGCCGAGATCACCCACATCGAAGGCGACGCCGACCACCCCACGAACCGCGGCACACTGTGCCCCAAGGGCGCGGCCCTGAAGGACTTCGTCCACTCGCCGGACCGCCTGCTCTATCCAAAGATCCGCAAGCCGGGCTCGTCCAAGTTCGAGCGCGTCTCGTGGGATGACGTCCTCGACCGCATAGCGCGCCTGATGAAAGATGAGCGCGACAAGCAGTTCGTGACCAAGAACGCCCAGGGCGTGACGGTAAACCGGTGGACGAGCGTCGGCTTCCTGGGCGCCTCGGCTTGCACAAACGAGACGGCCTGGCTGACGTGGAAGGTCGTCCGCAGCGCGGGAATCCTGGCGTTCGATAATCAGGCGCGCGTCTGACACGGACCTACGGTGTCCAGTTTGGGCCCTACGTTCGGTCGCGGCGCGATGACAAACTCCTGGACGGACATCCGCAATACGGATCTGGCCGTCGTGATGGGCGGCAACGCCGCCGAAGCTCATCCCTGCGGCTTCAAGTGGGTCGTCGAGGCCAAGGCGCATCGCGGCGCGCGGTTGATGGTGATCGATCCGCGCTACACGCGCACTGCGTCGGTTGCGGACGTCTACATGCCGATCCGGCAGGGAACCGACATCGCGTTCTTGCTTGGCGTGATCAAGTACTGCATCGACAATAACCAAGTGCAGTGGGAATACGTCAAGAATTTCACCAACGCGACCCTGATCGTGAAAGAGGGATTCAGCTATCAGGACGGCCTGTTCAACGGCTACGACGAACAGGCGCGCAAATACGACACCTCCGAGTGGGACTACGAGATCGGACCTGACGGTTTCGCCAAGGTCGATATGACCCTGCAGGATCCGCGATGTGTGTGGAACCTGCTCAAAGAGCACGTGGCGATGTACACGCCCGAGTTCGTCGAGCGGGTCTGCGGCACGCCAAAGGAGAAGTTCCTGTTGGCGGCGCGGATGATGGGCGAGACCTCGTCGCCGACCAAGGCGATGACCTCGATGTACGCACTTGGCTGGACCCAGCACAGCAAGGGCTCGCAGAACATCCGCAGCATGGCGATGCTGCAGCTGATCCTGGGCAACATCGGCATCCGCGGGGGCGGCATGAACGCTCTGCGCGGCCACTCCAACATCCAGGGCTTGACTGACGTTGGTCTGATGTCGGAGCTGATGCCGGGCTATCTGAATATGCCGCACGAGAACGAGGTCGACATCAAGACCTATCTCTCCACTCGGCAATTCAAGCCGCTGCGCCCCAACCAGACCAGCTACTGGCAGAACTATCCCAAATTCTTCGTCAGCCTGCAGAAGGCCCTATGGGGTCCGGTGGCGACGAAGGAAAACGACTGGGCGTACGACTATATCCCCAAGCTCGACAAGCCCATGTACGACGTGCTGCAGACCTTCGAGCTGATGCATCAGGGCAAGATCACGGGGTATTTCTGCCAGGGCTTCAATCCGATCATGGCCTTCCCCAACCGGGGAAAGATCACCGCCTCGCTGTCCAAGCTGAAGTGGCTGGTGATCATGGATCCGCTGGAGACGGACACCTCCAGGTTCTGGGAGAACCATGGCGACTTCAACGACGTGGATACCGCGAGCATCCAGACCGAGGTGATCCAGCTGCCGACGACCTGCTTCGCGGAGGAGGAAGGATCGCTCAGCAATTCGGGCCGGTGGCTGCAGTGGCACTGGCCCGGCGGTTCGCCCCCCGGCGAGGCCAAGCACGACAACTGGATCATGGGGCAGATCTTCCTTCGCCTGCGCGAGCTCTATCGCAAGGAAGGGGGCGCCTACCCCGATCCGATCCTCAACCTGGCCTGGGACTACGCCAACCCCCACGAGCCCAAGGCCGAAGAGCTGGCGAAGGAAATGAACGGCAAGGCGCTGGCCGACCTGCACGACCCGAAGGACAAGTCCAAGGTGGTGACCAAGGCCGGCCAGCTCGTGCTGAACTTCTCGCAGCTGGCGGACGACGGGACGACGTCCAGCGGCTGCTGGATCTATTCGGGCTGCTTCAACGAAGCGGGCAACAACATGGCCCGCCGCGACAACGCCGACCCCAGCGGCCTGGGCACCTATGCGGGCTGGACGTGGGCGTGGCCCCTCAACCGGCGGATCATCTACAACCGCGCCTCGGCAGACATGCAGGGCAAGCCGTGGGATCCCAGCCGTAAGATCATCGAGTGGGACGGGTCAAAATGGGCGGGCGACGACGTGCCCGACATCGCCCCTACGGCGAAGCCGGAGGAGGTCGGACCGTTCATCATGAACGCGGAGGGCAGCGCACGACTGTTCGCCCGCGGGATGATGAAGGAAGGCCCCTTCCCGGTTCACTACGAGCCATTCGAGTCCCCGGTCCCAAACCCGATCAATCCGAAGATTCGCGGCAACCCGGCCGCGCGGATCTTCCCAGGCGACCTCGCGCAGCTCGGCGCCTCGGAGGAATTCCCCTACGCAGCGACCAGCTATCGCCTGACTGAGCACTTCCACTACTGGACCAAGCACAACCGGGTGAACAACGTGCTGCAGCCGCAGTTCTTCGTGGAGATCTCCGAACAACTGGCCCAGGAGAAGAACATCCCGTTGGGCGGCTGGGTCAGGGTCTGGTCGAAGCGCGGGTCGGTGAAGGCCAAGGCCGTGGTGACCAAGCGGATCAAACCCATGATCTGCGACGGCAAGACTGTCCACGTGGTGGGCATACCGCTGCACTGGGGCTTCACGGGCTTCGCCCACAAGGGCTTCGGACCCAATTCCCTGACGCCCTTCGTCGGCGACGCGAACAGCCAGACGCCCGAGTTCAAGGCGTTCCTGGTCAATATCGAGAACACCACTCCACCCGAAGGGAACTAGCATGGCCCTGCCTGACAGTCCCCGCACGGCGGTAAGCAATCCTCCGACCCAGGGCTTCATCGAG
>DATHPX010000338.1:0-23115 GCA_035483335.1 Caulobacteraceae bacterium
ACCGTGTAGCGGTGGTCGAGCAGGTTCTCGCCGGCATGATTGAACTTGGCGTCGAGGGTGAGGGGATGGGTCACGCCGTGCAAGGTGAGGTCTCCTTCGACCTTCGCCGTGTCCGGTCCGGTGAGGGTGACGCTCGTCGAACGGAAGCTCATGTCCGGAAAGGACGCAGCGTTCAGCCACTGAGCGCCTTGCAGGTCATGGTTCAGGCGAGGGCTCGGCGTAAGAACGCTGCTGACCGGCACGCTCACCTCCAGGCGGCTTGCCGGGAGATTGACGGGGTCGAGGACAAGGGTCCCCGAGGCGTGGGAGAAGATGCCGTAGTACATGGTGAAGCCGAGATGCTTCACGCCGAACATGATTTCTGTGTGGTCGGGTTCGACGTCGTAGGTCCCCGGAGACGGCAGGCGGGGAGCGGCCTTCAGGACCGGCGACGCCGGGACGGAAGTGGGCGGGGTCGACTCGGCCAGGGCCGATCCCGCGAGGACTGCGGCCGCCAGGGTCGGCGCCAGGCTACCGAGCCAGAACTCAGTCTTTCCGACCGATTTCATGCAGCGCCTCCGCACCCCGATGCGCGCGGACCATATCCGAGCGGCGACGTCTGCCAAGCCCGTTTGTGACGGCCAGAGCGCCGTCCGACCAAGTGGGAACTGGTTGGGCGATCAGACGGCGCTCAAGCTTTTAAGTCCAGAGCAAATCATCTCCGACCAGGCGGAACCGCCTGGTCGGAGTTTGCTCTGGAGGGCCTAGAGGTTCATCACCTTCGCGCCCGTGACGGCCGAAATCCGTTCGGCGACGATCGTGCGGTGGCGCCGCACGGCGTCGGCTTCGTAGCAGAGGAGGGCCGCGCGGCGGCGCTCGCTCGCCTCAGTCGCCTGGGCCAGCTGGGCCAGGGCGTCCGGTTCCTCGAGATGAGCCTCGTAGATCTTCCGCGTTTCCTCGATACGCCCGGCGTGGGCAGCCTCACGCCCGGCCTTTGGAGTGCCCAGCGCCCGCAGGTGCAGATAGTCGATGCCGGCCTCAGCGAGACTTGCGGCAAGCATCGTCTTGGAGAACCCAGGCCGGCGCGAGGAGGAAATGGCGCGGACGTCGATGAGGAGTTCCACGCGGGCGGTCTTCAGCCGCCCGATCACGTCCGCCTGGGTGGCGGCCTCGTAGCCGATCGTCGCCAGCGGCAGGGCCTCGGCCATCGGCCGGCTAGTCTTCGACCTCGACCGCGGGGCGGTCGTCGCCCGGAGCGATCTCGACACGCCAGGCGCCCGTCTCGTCCTGATATTCGATCATCCGCATCCGATCGGGGACGGCCTGTTCGGCCGCCGCGCGCCGGGCCGCGGCAAGAGCTGCGTCCCGCGTCCGGAATGTCTCCGAATACACACCCAGCGCCGTATAGGCCCAGCCGCCGTCATGCTCGACGATGCGGTACCGTTCCTCGCTCATTGGTCAGCCGCCCCTTTCGTAGAGACCCTCCAGCCGCCCACGGGAATAGCACCTTATCGCAGTCGCGCCGCAGAGTGAGTGGATGATCGACGGCGCAGACCTGATCGGCGCGGGGTCTTCCCGAGCATAACGGGCGCTGCTGGCGTGGCCAGCGTAGTCTAACCCTTCGCTGCGACAGGGGTTTCCCGGACGTGCTCCTCAACGGGTCCGAACGCGGCCATGAAAGTCTCGACGGCCGCCGTCACCTCCTCCTCGATCTCCTCGGCGCTGGGCCTCTCCATGGCGTTGCAGAGGCAGGCCTTGAGCATCCGGTTCTGGCAGAGGCCGACGAACTGATGGGCGGCCTTGAGCGGATCGGACGGGCGCAGGCGACCGTCGGCTATGGCTTGCGCGATCCCCTCGGCCGCACGCTTTGCGCCGGAACCGGGCCCGGCTTCGTAAAAAGTTCGGCCAATCTCCGGCGCGCGATGGGCTTCGGAAACGACCAGGATGAGGTTCCGCAGCCCGATCTCGGAGAGCCCGACGGTGAGCAGGTTCCGTCCGAGCTTGTGCAGCACCGTGCGGATCTCCTCTCCAGGCGTCAGGAAATCGGCCATGATCGCCTCGTGCTGCCAGGCGCAGTGGCTGCGGATGTAGGCTTCGAACAGCTCCTCCTTGCTCTTGAAGTAGTTGTAGAGCGTGCCCTTCGATCCGCCGACTCGCGCGGCGATCATCGACATCGAGGCGGCGGCGAAGCCCACCTCCATGAACACCTCTCTCGCGGCGTCCAGGATCGCCTCGCGGCGCACGTCCCGGTCCACCCTTGCTCGCGTCTCTGCCGTCATCCGACCCCTCGGAATTTGTTCCACGGACCCTAACTTGCCTTGAAAGGCTATGTTCTACGGCATAGTATGACCGTACTGTACGGTCAGACAAGATGGGGCTTGTCCATGCGGGTAAAAAAGGGGGCTCCCGGACCGCGGTGGGCGGTGTTTGCCGTGGGCGCGTGCGCCGCCGTCCTCACGGCCTGCGCCTCCGTGCCGCCGCCTCAGCCGGCCCGCATCGCCAAGCCGATTTCCGCCTACGCGACGCAGCAGTCCTTCGCTGCGCCGGCCGCGCCGTGGCCGAACGACCGCTGGTGGACGAGTTACGGCGATCCCCAGCTCGACCGTCTGATCGACGAAGCGCTGGCAGGTTCGCCGACTCTGGCGCAGGCCAAGATCCGGGTGATCAAGGCCGACACCTCTCGCGCCGCTGCGGCGGCTGCGATCCGGCCGATCATCAGCGGCTCGGGCAACATCCAGGAGACCAAGCAAACCTACAACTGGCTGTTCCCGAAGGACTTTCTACCGGCTCTTGGATACCAGCCGTACGGCGAGGTCCTGCTCAACTTTTCCTGGGAGCTGGATTTCTGGGGCAAGTACCGCGCCGCCATCGCCCAGGCGGCGTCGGAGACCAGGGCGGCCGCCGCCGACGCGGCCGAAGCGCGCCTCATGCTGACCACCCAGATTGCCTCGACCTATGCGACCCTGGCGCAACTCTACGAAGACCGCGATGTCGCCGCCGAGTCGGTGCGCGTGCGCGAGGAGACCGCCGGACTCGTCGCCCAGCGGGTGACCAACGGCCTCGACACCCAGGCTGATCTGAAACAGGCGCAGGCCGCCTCGCCGGCGACGCGGGAGACCGTCCTGGCGCTCGACGAGCAGATCGCCCTGACCAAGGACGCCCTCGCCGCACTGGTAGGCGCCGGGCCGGACCTGGGACTTGAGATCCAGCGACCGAGTCCGCCGAAACTGGCCGCCTTCGGCCTCCCGGCGGACGCAAGGCTTGATCTGATCGGCCGCCGGCCGGACGTCGTGGCGGCGCGCTGGCGAGCCGAGGCGTCCCAAAAGGGCGTTCGGGTGGCCAAGGCCCAATTCTATCCGGACATCAGCCTCACCGGATATATCGGCCAGCAGTCCCTGTACCTGTCGCGGCTGCTCAACGCCGGTTCGACGCTGGGCTCCATCGGGCCGGCCGTCACTCTGCCGATCCTGGATGGAGGGCAGCGGCGCGCCAATCTGCGCGGCGCGGAAGCCGACCGGGACGACGCCGTGGCGGCCTATGACGCGGCTGTAACCGAGGCGCTGCATCAGGTGGCCGACGCAGCCACAAGCGCGCGCGCCCTGACCGGCCGCCTGACTGAATCGCGGAGGTCCCTGGCCGGTTACGAGGACGCCTGGCGGATCGCTCGTCTTCGCTACGAGGGCGGCCTCTCGACCTTCCAGTCCGTCCTGTTGGCCGAAGACGCGGTGCTGAACCAGCGGCGCGTCGTCGCCGACCTGCAGAGCCGCGCCTACGAACTCGACGTTGAACTCGTGCGCGCCCTGGGCGGCGGCTTCCGTCAATCCTGAGCCTGGATCGCGCATCATGCCAAAGGACACTTCTGAGATGCCCGACACCGGGGAGACGATCTCGAAGCCTGCCGGCGCGGCCGCCAGGCCGCGCCTGCCGCCGGTGAACCGCCGGCGCAACCTGCTGCTGGCCCTTGCCGGCGTCGTAGTGGTGGGAGCCATCGGCTACGGCGCCTACTGGTTCCTCTTCGCCTCGCACTACGTCTCGACGGACAACGCCTATACGGGCGCCGATGTGGCGCAGGTGACGCCGCTGATCTCCGGCCAGGTCCTGTCCATACCGGTGGTGGAGACGCAGTTCGTCAAGGCCGGCCAGCCGGTGCTTTACATCGATCCGGCGGACGAGAGGATCGCGGTCGCCCAGGCGAAGGCCGCACTCGGCCAGGCCGAACGTCAGGTGAAGGGATATTTCGCCAACGACACGGCGCTGGCGGCGGAGGTGGTGTCCCGCCGCTCGGCGATCGCCCAGGCGGAGGCCCAGATCGCCAGCGCCACGTCGGATCGCGATCGCGCCCTGATCGACCTGCAGCGCCGGCAAAGGCTCGCCTCCTCCGGCGCGGTGTCGGGCGAGGAGCTCACCACCGCCCAGGACCGGTTCAAGGAGGCGCAGGCGGCCCTGACGGCGGCCCAGGCCGCCCACGCCTCGGCCATCGCAAACGCCAGCCAGGCTGCCGGATCACGCGACGTCAACGAGGCCCTGATCGCCGGGACGGACGTGGCCGACAATCCCGACGTGCTCGCCGCCAAGGCGCGCCTGGATGCGGCGGAACTGGCGCTGTCGCGCACCGTCATCCCCGCCCCCGTCTCAGGCGAGATCACCAAGAAGGTGGCCGAGATCGGCCAGCAGGTGCAACCCGGGACCGTGGTGATGCAGATCGTGCCGGTCCGCGAAATCTATGTCGACGCCAACTTCAAGGAGGTGCAGCTCAAGCGCGTGCGCGTCGGCCAGCCGGTGGTGCTGACCAGCGACCTTTATGGCGGCGGGGTGAAGTTCCACGGCCGGGTGCGGGGCCTTTCCGGGGGCTCCGGTTCGGCCTTTTCCCTGATCCCGGCGCAGAACGCGTCCGGCAACTGGATCAAGATCGTCCAGCGACTGCCCGTGCGGATCACGCTCGATCCCGACGAACTCGAAAAGCATCCACTGCGCGTGGGGCTGTCGATGAACGCGACCGTCAACGTGGCGTCCAGCCGCTGAGGCGGGGAGAGATCGATGAGCTCCCAGGACGCCGTCGCCCCCGCGGGCGCCCCGCCCAGCCCGGCGGCGGCGCCGCGGACCGTGGCCGCCGAGCCTGCGCCCATGACGGGCGTCGGTTTGGCGGTCACCGCAATCGCCCTGGCGCTCGGCACCTTCATGCAGGTGCTCGATTCGTCGATCGCCAATGTCTCGGTCCCCACGATCGCCGGCGACCTCGGCGTCAGCTCCGACCAGGGCACCTGGGTGATCACCTCGTTCGCCGTCTCCAACGGCGTCACCGTGCCGATGACCGGATGGCTGATGGGCCGCTACGGCGTGGTGCGGACCTTTGTCGTGTCCGTGATCCTCTTCACCATCGCCTCGCTTCTCTGCGGTATCTCCTGGAACCTGCCCAGCCTGATCCTTTTCCGCGTGCTCCAGGGCGCAGTCTCCGGACCGATGATCCCAGGGTCCCAGGCCCTGCTGATCTCCATCTTTCCCCACAACCGAAGAGGCGCGGCTCTCGCCCTCTGGTCGATGACGACACTGGTGGCGCCGGTCGCCGGCCCCGTGCTCGGCGGCTACATCTGCGACAACTACACCTGGCCCTGGATCTTCCTGATCAATCTCCCGGTTGGCGTCATCTGCGCCTTCCTGTGCTGGCGGAACATGCGGAGCCGCGAAACACCGACCCGGAAACTGAAGGTCGATACGATGGGCTTCAGCCTGCTGGTGGTCTGGGTCGGCACGCTTCAGGTCATGCTCGACACCGGCAAGGACGCCGACTGGTTCTCCTCGCCGGCCATCGTCATCCTTGCCCTGGTGTCGGCGATCGCCTTCGTGGCGTGGTTGATCTGGGAGCTGAACGAGCCCAATCCGATCGTCGATCTGTCGCTGTTCCGTAACAAGAACTTCGCCATCGGCGCAGCGATCACCTGCGTGGGCTACGGCGTCTTCTTCGGAAACAACGTCCTGCTCCCGCTGTGGCTGCAGACGCAGGTGGGCTACATCGCCACCTGGGCGGGTCTGGTCGCCGCCCCAAGCGGCGTCGTCGCGGTCCTGCTCACCCCGGTCGCCGCCCAGATCATGAGCCGCGTCGACGCCAGATGGACCGCCACAGGCTCCCTGATCGCGTTCGGAATCTCCTTCTGGATGCGCTCGAACTATACGCCCGACGCGAGCTTTGGCGTCCTTGTCGTGCCGCTGTTGGTGCAGGGCGTGGCCATGAGCGGATTTTTCGTGTCGCTGATCAGCCTCACGCTCAACGGCATACCCCCGGCCCACCTGCCGAGCGCCACCGGACTTTCCAACTTCACCCGGATCACCGCCGGCAGTTTCGCCGCCTCGATCACCACGACCGCGTGGGATCGCATGGAAGCTCTCCACCAGACCCGGTTGGCCGAGGCGGTCGGCGGAACCGACCCGAATTGGCAGCGCGCCATCGAGGGACTTGGGCGCGCGGGGTTAGATGCGAGCCACGCCCTCGGCGCGATGACCCAGCAGTTCGTCAGCCAGGCCTATCTGCTCTCCACGCTCGACTTCTTCCGGATCTCCGCGTGGCTGATGTTCCTGATCACGCCGGCGATCTGGTTCATGCGCAAGGCCATCGGCGGCGGAGGCCACGCCGCCGCGGACTGAACTCTTCCCGGAGCGCGGACGTCCACGTCCGCTCTTTCTTCTCCGCCGTGTCTCTGGCGGACGAGGACGTCCGCGCTCCGTGATCGAGCAGAGGCTCGCTTGCCCCCCTGGCGGCCGCTCGCTAGGTGAGCTTGCGGATATCAGGAGGCGCGCGTGGCGGTCGAAGCGGTGATCTGGGATTTCGGCGGCGTCTTCACCACCTCGCCGTTCGAGGCCTTCAACCGCTATGAGGCGGCCCACGGCCTGCCGCGGGACTTCATCCGCCGGATCAACGCGACCGATCCGGACTCCAACGCATGGGCGCTGTTCGAGCGGTCCGAGATCGACACCGCGGGGTTCGACGTCAAGTTCCTGGAAGAGTCGACGGCGGCTGGGCACGGCGTGCGCGGACGAGACGTCCTGCCGCTGCTTTCGGGCGACGTGCGGCCGGCGATGGTCGAGGCGCTCGCGCTCTGCAAGACCCGTTTCAAGGTGGGCTGCATCACCAACAACATGGTCCAGGGGAACGGTCCGTCGATGTCTGCGAGCCGCGAGGGCGCCCATCGCGCCGCGGACATCATGGCGATGTTCGACGCGGTGATCGAAAGTTCGAAGGCCGGGGTGCGCAAGCCGGACCCGCGCATCTACCAGATGATGTGCGAGCTGCTGGCGGTCGAGCCGAAGGCGTGCGTCTACCTCGACGACCTCGGGGTCAACTGCAAGCCGGCGGCGCAGCTGGGCATGACCGCAATCAAGGTGACGGACGAGACACAGGCGCTCGACGAGCTCTCCCGCGCAACGGGCCTGCAGTTTCCCCGCACCGTATCCGAGGGAGCGCCCGCATGAGCCGGCCACCGCTGATGGGAGCAGACGCAGCGCTCGCGACACTTGCCGCCGAGGGGTTCGCCGGATGGTCGAAGCTCGCCGATCGCGACGCCCTGACCAAGGACTTCAGGTTTGCGGACTTCAACGCCGCCTTCGGCTGGATGACGCGCATCGCCCTGGCGGCGGAGAAGCTGGATCACCATCCCGAGTGGTTCAATGTCTACAACCGGGTCGAAGTCACCCTCGCCACTCATGACGCGGGGGGCGTGACCGAACTGGATGTCGCGCTCGCCCGGTCGATGGAGCGCGCGGCGGCCGGCGAAATGCGGCCGTCCGCTCTTTCATGACGGCTTGGGAAGACCCACTTCTTGCCATGAGACGATTGGCGCTGCCTAATACATCAGGTGAGCCGCGCGTGGCGCGTGCGTCTCACGCCATGAAGCGCGGACCGACCTGATCCGGTCTGGCGGCAACGAAGAACAACAAGGACGACGACTGTTCATGGCGAACATCACCCTGGTCGATGATGACGAGAACATCGTGGCGTCAGTATCGCTGGCCTTGGAAAGTCATGGCCACACGGTGAAGGCCTATTACGACGGCGCCACCGGCCTGGCGGCGCTGGAAACCGAACCGCCGGACCTGGCGATCCTGGACGTCAAGATGCCCAGGCTCGACGGAATGGAAGTGTTGCGTCGGCTTCGTCAGACCAGCAGCGTGCCGGTGATCATCCTCACCTCCAAGGATGACGAGATCGACGAGATCCTCGGCTTCAACCTCGGCGCCGACGACTATATCCGCAAGCCTTTCAGCCAGCGCCTGCTGATCGAGCGGGTCAAGGCGGTGCTGCGGCGCGCCAATCCGGAGGAGGAGGACGTGTTGTCCTCCCCCGCGGCGGCCGAAGCCGCGCAGAACAAGCCGATCAAGCGCGGGCGGCTGACCTTGGACCCGGCGCGGCACGATTGCCTGTGGGAGGGCAAGCCGGTTCGACTGACCGTCACGGAGTTCCTGCTTCTGCAGTCGCTTGCCCAGAGGCCCGGGTTCGTGAAGAGCCGCGACAACCTGATGGACGCGGCCTATGAGGATCAGGTTTACGTGGACGACCGCACCATCGACAGTCACATCAAGCGGATGCGGAAGAAGTTCCGCGAGGTGGATCCTGAGTTCGACGCGATCGAAACCCTTTATGGCGTCGGCTACAGATACCGCGAGTCCTGACGCCCGTGTAACCCCGGCTAAGGCGCCCGAGGCTCGCATCCAGGGCCGGCGCCGCGACGCGCGTCGCGGCGGCTGGACCCTCGGTTCGAAGTTGGGACGACTTATCATCGTGCTCAACCTGCTGGGGTTGGCCGTGATCATCGGCGGCGCGTTGATCCTCAACGAGCTGCGCCAGGGGCTGGTGATCGCCGGGCTCGACAGCCTGACGCTTCAGGGCAAGCTCATCGCCAACGTCATCGATCAGACGGCGACGGTGGGCGAACCGACGCCGGCGCTCGACCGCGAGACGGCCGAAGGGGTCCTATGGAGCCTGTTCATCCCCAAGTCGCAGCGGGCGCGGCTTTTCGATGCGTCCGGGCGCCTGCTGGCCGATTCCGACGTCGTCGCTGATCGCGTCGAATCCGATCTGCTGCCCCCGGCCCACAGACGAGGTGAGGCGCCCCCGCGTCCGTCCCTGTTCGGTTCGCGCGGGAGCCTGCCGAAGGCCCGCCAAGCCCTCGCCGCCGAGGTCGCGGGCGCGCTCGGGGGCCACACGGTCGGCGACGTGCGCATGGACGAGGACGGTCGCCGCGTCGTCTCGGTCTCCATCCCGATTCAGCACGTCAGTCAGGTGCTGGGCGTCCTGACCCTGGAGTCCGGCGACGTCGACAGCGTGGTTGCGGCCCAGCGGCGGGCCCTGATCCCCTTCATCCTGATCGCCGTCGGCGTGGCCCTCATCTCTTCGCTCCTGCTGACCCAGCTGATCGCCGTGCCGGTGCTGCGCCTGGCGCGCGCCGCCGACCGGGTTCGCCTTTCCCGGGCTCGCGCCATCGCCCTGCCCGACCTTGCGGGCCGTGACGACGAACTGGGGGATCTCGCGCGCTCCCTCGAGGCGATGACCCAGGCGCTGTCGGAGCGCATGGGCGCGATCGAGCGCTTCGCCGCCGACGTGGCGCATGAGCTGCGAAATCCGATGACCTCCATCCGCTCTGCCGTGGAGACGCTGGAGATCGTCAAGGCGGACGCCCCGCGCCAGCGCCTGCTCGGCATACTGCAGCAGGACGTGAACCGCCTCGATCGTCTGATCACCGACATTTCCAACGCCTCGCGCCTCGACGCGGAGCTGGCGCGCGACGCGCCGGCGGTTCTCGACCTTGCCCGTCTGCTCGGGGACATCTGCGGATTCTACGAGGCGACGGTGAGGCCGGGCGAGACGCACGTCCGCTTCCTGCCGCCGCCCGGCGGAGAGACGCTTCGGGTTATGGGACGCGAAGGTCCCTTGAGCCAGGTGATCCGGAACCTGATCGACAACGCCCGTTCCTTCAGTCCCGGCGACGGAGAGGTGCGCGTCTCTACGGGTCGGGATCGCGACGAGATCCGCCTCTTCGTCGACGACGACGGTCCGGGCATCCCGCCCGAGAACATGGAGACGATCTTCGAGCGCTTCTATACTTCCCGGCCGAAGGGCGCGGCGTTCGGCGGCAATTCGGGGCTTGGCCTGGCGATCGCCCGCCAGATCGTTGAGACTCACGGGGGCAGGATATGGGCGGAGAACCGCGGCGCTTCGGGACAGGTGGAAGGCGCAAGGTTCGTCGTGGCCCTGCCGCGCGGCGATGATCGTCCACGCCGGCCTGATCGCCCTGCGTCGCCCTGACGGCTGGGCGGGGATCCTCGTCGAGGGTCCCTCGGGCGCCGGGAAGAGCGATCTCGCTCTGCGGGCCCTCGAGGCGGGCTTTCGTCTTGTCGCCGACGATCGGACCTGCCTGTTCGTCTCATCGGGCCGTCTGTTCGGGCGCGCGCCCCCTGCGCTCTTTGGATTGATCGAGGCGCGGGGCCTCGGCGTTGTACGCCAGAGCGCCCTGGATTTCGCGGAAGTCCGCTTGCTCGTTCGTTGCGCGCGTGACCCCAAGGAAATCGAGCGGATGCCGGAGATGGGTCTGCAGACGCGGGTGGGAGTGGCCATACCGGTGATGGACCTGTGGCCGTACGAGTATTCCGCGCCTGCGAAACTGCGTCGCGCCATAGAGTGGCTTGGAGGGCGGGAAGCAAGAGCGTATCTAGCACGCCTCGCGCTCGGTCGCCCCTGCGCCGGGACATGAGGATGATGCCCTTGAGGCGCCTGATATGATCGGGCTCGTGATCGTTACACACGGGCGACTGGCGGAAGAGTTTGTTTACGCCATGGAACATGTGGTCGGACCGCAGCCTGCGGTTGCGGCCATCTGCATCGGCGCGGAGGATGACATGGAGCGCCGTCGGCGCGACATCCTCAAGGCGTGCCAGCAGGTCGATTCCGGCCAAGGGGTGATCTTGCTCACCGACATGTTCGGCGGAACGCCATCGAACCTGGCTATTTCCGTGATGGAACAGACGAAGGCCGAGGTGATCGCCGGCCTGAACCTGCCGATGCTGATCAAGCTGGCGAGCGTTCGTGGCCGCGAACCGCTGGAGACCTGCGTGAGCTGGGCTCAGGAAGCGGGGCGCAAGTATATCTCGGTCGCGTCTTACGTGCTGGCCGGCGAGAAGTGATCTCCGAGCGGACTGTCGAGATCGTCAACGAACGCGGCCTTCACGCCCGGGCGTCGGCGAAGTTCGTCAAGGTCGCGGCCGGGTTCCAGTCCGACATCCAGGTGACGCGCGACGACCAGACCGTGGACGCCATGTCCATCATGGGGCTGATGATGCTCGCCGCCGGTCCCGGGTCCATGATTCGCATCACCGCCAGCGGCGCCGACGCCGAAGCTGCAGCTGCGGCCCTGGCGAGACTTGTCGAAACCAAGTTCGAGGAAGAACGCTGAGGCGGTAATCGGCTTGGGGGGGCTGGTTCGCCCGGAGGGCGAAGGAGCGCGAGATGGCGGCGGAGCCGCGCGAGGTCGAGCTGAAGTTTCACGTCCAGCGCGAGGTGGGCGAGGCGCTCCTCGCCAGCCTGGATCGGGAACCCGACCGCGAGGTGCTGGAGTCCACCTATTTCGACACCGACCAGTGCAGCCTGCGCAGGGCCGGGCTGGCGCTTCGCGTGCGTCGCGAGGACGGACGCTGGCTGCAGACGGTCAAGTCGAGCCGGACGGGCGATGGCGCGCTGGGCCGGGGCGAATGGGAGGCGACGACGGCGGGCGACGAGCCCGATCTCGACCACGCCCGACGCACTCCCGCCGGCCGCGTACTCGCCAAGGACGGCGATCTCGCGCCCAAGTTCACCGTCATAGTCGATCGCCGGACCGTTCCGCTGCAGAGCCCCCGCGGGTCGGTGTCCTGCAGCCTCGACCGCGGCGAGGTGCACGCCGGTGGGCGCGCGCACAGCTTCGACGAACTGGAGCTGGAGCTCGAGAGCGGCGAGCTGGCGGCCCTGTTCGACGTCGCCGGCGACCTGGCCCGTCGCTTCCCGCTCGCCCTTTCCTTCACCACCAAGCCCGAACGCGGCTTTGCCCTGCTCGCCGACAAGGAGGACGGGGCGTTCAGGTTCGACCCGCCCGCGCTGACTCGGCGGATGAGCGCCGGTCAGGCGTTCCGCGCCATCGCCCGCGCTGCGCTCGAGCAGGTCGCGCGCAACGGCGAAGCAATCTGCCGCCAGCCGGGCGTCGAAGCGGTTCACCAGATGCGGGTCGGCGCCCGGCGCCTGCGCTCGACCCTGAAGATCTTCCGCTGGTTGGCGCACGACAATGGCGCCGGGGCCGTGGATGCCGATCTCAGGTGGCTTGGCGCCGAACTCGATCCAGCCCGGAATCTCGACGTCTTCATCAACGGGGCCTGGCGCCGCGCCGCGGAATGCTGTCCGGCGGAGGCCGCGCGCGAGGCGCAGGAGCGGCTGGAGACCGCCCGTGAGGGCGCCTACGCCCGGGCCCGGGCGGCCGCCCAGAGCGAGAAGCTCCGCACTTTCCTCCTCGATACGATGATCTGGATCGAGAGCGGCGCCTGGATGGAAGCGGACGCGGCCGGCGCTCGGCGCCGCGACGCTCCTGTCGACGAGTTCGCAAGCCGCGCCCTGGACCGGGCCTGGCGAAAGCTCCTCAAGAAAGGTCGCGGCCTGGAAGACCTCTCGCCCGAGGACAGGCATCGCGCGCGGATTCGCGCCAAGGAGCTGCGCTACGCCGTCGACGCCCTGGCGCCCCTGTTCGATTCCCACCCCAGGCGCGCCAAGCGGTTCGTTTCGACGCTCAAGGACCTCCTGGACCATCTGGGCGAACTCAATGACATCGTCACGGCGGCCAAGCTCGCGGGCGACTACCCGCCGGCCGACGATCTGCTGACGGGTGAGGCGCGGCGGGAGGCGAAGCTGCTCGCCAGGTCCTGCGACTGCTTCGACGAACTCGAGTCCGCCAAGCCGTTCTGGGGCTGATGAAGGGCGCAAAGCCCCGGGTTGCGGCCTTCCCCCTGCGCCCGCGGCTCCGCCGCGTCCACCTCCCCCACTGCGCGCTTCGCGCTTGGGGGGAGGAGAGCGTCGAGAGGGGTTGAAGAGGGCGCGCTCTCCTCCCCCTTCATGGGGGAGGTGGCCCTCCGAAGCCCGCAGGGCGCAGGAGGGACGGAGGGGGAAAGCGGCCGGCGCCAAGGTGGAAGCGCCGGACATAAGGATTTCTTTATATCCCGGTTGCCGCGTTGGGCCGCGACGTCTATAGAGCCGGCTCCGCAGACAGGAGCCTCGCCGTGGCCGACTACATCGTCAGGGACACCGCCCTGGCCCCCTGGGGCCGCAAGGAAATCGAGATCGCCGAAACCGAGATGCCCGGTCTGATGGCGGTGCGGGAGGAATTCTCCAAGGACAAGCCGCTGAAGGGCGCCCGGATCGCCGGCTCCCTCCACATGACGATCCAGACCGCCGTCCTGATCGAGACGCTCAAGGCGCTGGGCGCCGACGTCCGCTGGGCCTCGTGCAACATCTTCTCCACCCAGGACCACGCCGCGGCCGCGATCGCCGTCACCGGCACGCCGGTTTTCGCCGTGAAGGGCGAGACCCTGACGGAGTACTGGGACTACGCCCACAAGATCTTCGAGTGGGACGACGGCGGCTATCCGAACCTGATCCTCGACGATGGCGGCGACGCCACCCTGCTATGCGTGCTCGGGCCCAAGGCCGAGGCCGATCCCTCCGTCTTGGACAAGCCCTCGAACGAGGAAGAGGAAGCCCTCTTCGCGGTGATGAAGCGCTATCTCAAGCAAAAGCCCGGCTTCTACAGCGCCATCCGCAAGGCGATCAAAGGCGTCTCGGAAGAGACCACCACGGGCGTGCACCGCCTCTATCAGATGGCGGAGCGCGGCGAGCTGCCGTTCTCGGCGATCAACGTCAACGACAGCGTCACCAAGAGCAAGTTCGACAACCTCTACGGCTGCCGCGAGAGCCTGGTGGACGCCATCCGCCGCGGCACGGACGTGATGCTGGCGGGCAAGGTCGCCGTGGTCTGCGGCTACGGCGACGTGGGCAAGGGCTCGGCCGCCTCCCTGCGCCAAGGCGGCGCGCGGGTGATCGTCACCGAGATCGACCCCATCTGCGCCCTGCAGGCGGCGATGGAAGGCTACCAGGTCCAGACCCTCGACGACGTCGCGGGCGACGCCGACATCTTCGTCACCGCCACCGGCAACAAGGACGTGATCACCGTCGATCACATGCGGGCGATGAAGAACAACGCCATCGTCTGCAACATCGGCCACTTCGATTCCGAGATCCAGATCGCGGGCCTGCGCAACTACAAGTGGGATGAGATCAAGCCGCAGGTCCACCACGTGGAATTCCCGGACGGCAAGAAGATCATCGTGCTTTCCGAAGGCCGTCTGGTGAACCTCGGCAACGCCACCGGCCACCCCAGTTTCGTGATGAGCGCCAGCTTCACCAACCAGACCCTGGCCCAGATCGAACTGTGGACCAACGGCGCCGGCTACGAGACCAAGGTCTACACGCTGCCCAAGCACCTCGACGAGAAGGTGGCCATGCTCCACCTCGACAAGCTGGGCGCCAAGCTGACCACCCTCTCCAAGGCCCAGGCCGACTACATCGGCGTCACCCCCAAGGGCCCCTTCAAGCCGGACCATTACCGGTACTGAGCTAGTTCTTCGGTGTGGATTCACCCACATTAGCGCGATGAGTCTCCTTCTCCCCTTGCGGGGAGAAGGATTCGTGAAAGCCGCCACCTAGGGTTGATAAATACACACGCGAGTCGCCGGTTCTCGCGATCGAACGCGCGACTCCTGTCCGTGTGGTCCGTGACGTTCGTGGCTCCAAGACTCGGAGAGATCCGATCCGCTCTGGCGCGGCGCCCGCCCCTCAGGCTTAACTTCCCGTCCAATCTGGCGCTGGGAGATCGCCGTCCGTGGCTGCCGCAGCGCCGACCCTCATCATCATCTGCGGGCTTCCGGGGTCGGGAAAGACGATGCTCGCGCGTCGGCTGGAAGCCGAGCACGACGCCCTGCGCCTCACGCCTGACGAGTGGATGTCGCGCATCGTCGGCGACGGCTGGGATCACAAGCGTCGCGAGGCGGTGGAGGCGGTGATGACGGAGCTCGCCGTGCGCGCGCTCGAGCTCGGCTGTAGCGTCGTCCTCGACTTCGGCTGCTGGAGGCGGGTCGAGCGGGACCGGCTGCGCGACCTCGCGCGCTCGGTTGGCGCGCGTGCGCAAACCCACTACTGCACGGCTCCATTGGAGGAGCTTCAGCGTCGGCTCTCGGAAAGGAACCGATCGCTTCCGCCGCACACCTTCGTCGTCACGCCCGAGCAGGTGGCCGAGATGTATCCGCACTTCGAGGCCCAGGCGCCCGACGAGACCGACGCGTGAGCGCGCCGCGATGATCCTCATCCTCTCCAGCTTCGTGGCCGCGAGTCCTGTGGGGGGCGGGGCGCAGGCGGCGGCCCTGGCGGGGCTGGAGATCCGCACGGTCCTCGCGCCCACCGTGCTGTTCGGCCGTCATCCGGGCTTTGGGCCGCCGGGCGGCGGGCCGGTGGACGTGGCGACCTTCGAAGGGGTGCTGCAGGGGATCGAGGCCTCCGGCGCATTCGGCGAAGCCCGCGCGGTGATCGCCGGCTACTTCGCCGACGCCACGCAGGTGGAGATCGCCGCGGCGGCCATCGATCGGGTGAGGGCGGCCAGCCCCGACGCCCTGGTGGTCGTCGACCCGATCATGGGCGACGCGCCCAAGGGCCTCTATGTCTCCGCCGCCGTGGCCCAGGCGATCGCCGAGCATCTCGTCCCGCGCGCCGACCTGCTGGCGCCCAACGCCTGGGAACTGCAGCGTCTGACGGGCCATGTCGTGAGCGACCCGGCGAGCGCCGCGCAGGCGGCGCAGGCGGTCGGCCGGCCAACGCTTGTCTCCTCGATCCCTCTGCCGCGACGGATCGGCGTGCTCTGGACCGACGGGCGCGAGGCGTGGCTCGCCAGCCATCGCCTGGCGGCGAGCGCGCCCAACGGGACTGGCGACCTGCTCACCGCCCTCTTCACCGCCGCCCTGCTCGATGGCGCGGCGGGGCCGGACGCCCTGGAAACGGCGGTGAGCGACGTCGCGGCCATGGCGCTCGGCGAGCCGGCGAAGGTCGAACTGGAGCTTCTCGGGTGACCGACATCGCCGGCCTCTGCCAGCCGCAGTTCGCCCCCGTGCGCGAGGCCTTCGCCGCCAATTTCGACGCCGGCCTCGAGCTTGGCGCGCGTTTCGCCCTGGCGATCGACGGCGAGATCGTCATCGACCTGATGGGCGGCTTCGCCGATCGGGCCCAGACCCGCCCCTTCGGGCTCGACACCCTGGCCCCGCTTTTCTCCACCACCAAGGCGGCAGCCAGCCTGCTGATCGCCCGCCTGGTTTCGGCGGGCCGGCTCGACTATTGCGCGCGCGTCGCCGACCTCTGGCCGGAATTCGCCGCCGAGGGGAAGGGCGGACTGACGGTCGAGCAGGTCCTCTCGCACCAGGCAGGGTTGTGCGGCCTGCGCGGGCCGATGGAGCCGCGCGACTGGATGGACTGGGACGGCGTTTGCCAGCGCCTGGCGGCCATGACGCCGCTCTGGCCGCCCGGAACCGCCAGCGGCTACCATCCGGTCACCTTCGGCTATCTGGCCGGCGAGATCTTCCGCCGCGTCGACGGTCGGACCATGGGCCACGCCTTGCGCGAGGACATCGCCGGGCCGCTCGGCCTGGACCTCTGGATCGGCCTGCCAGACAGCGAGCACGAGCGGGTCGCCGACATGCGCCGCCCGCCCGCCATGCCCGAGCTCGGCGAGATCACCGAGCCCAAACGCCTGGCGTTCTTCTCGCCCTGGTCGAGCCCTGGCGGAGTGAGCGCGGCCGAGTATCGCCGCGCGGAAATCCCCTCCGCCAACGGGCACGGCACGGCGCCGGCCCTGGCGCGACTGATGGCGATCCTGGCGTGCGACGGCGATCTCGACGGCCGCGGCTTCCTGGAGCGTGGCGTGGCGCCGCGCGCGTCGGCGCAGCGCATCGCCGGCGCCGACCTCGTCCTGCCCTACGAGATGAGCTGGGGCGCGGGTTTCATCCGCAACCAGGGGTTGTGGATCTACGGACCGGGCGCTCAGACCTTCGGCCACTCTGGCTGGGGCGGCAGCTGCGCCTTCGCCGACCCCGAGCGCCGCCTCTCCGGCGCCTACGTCATGAACCGCCAGTCCGCGGAGCTCATCGCTGACTCACGCGCGCGCCGCCTGATCGAAGCGGCGTACGGCTGCCTCTGACTCACTTGTCCCTCCCCTTCCGGGGAGGGTGGCTCGACGCGAAGCGGCGAGACGGGTGGGGAACCCTGGTGAAAGACCCTGGCGCCGGGGATGATCGAGACTTCCCCACCCGGTCTCGCTTCGCTCGACCACCCTCCCCGGAAGGGGAGGGAAAACGGCAGGGACGCTCTCCCCCTACGCCACCGCCAGTCGCCGGCCCGCCCGCCAGGCGCCCAGCGCGAACAACCCCGCGCCGGCCCAGATGAACAGGAAGGAGAATAGCCGCAGCGGCGTCAGCGGCTCGCCCACCGCCAGCCCGATGACGAAGCCCACCGTGGGGCTGACGAACTGCAGGAAGCCGAGCGTCGAGAACGGCAGTCGCCGCGCGGTCCAGGCGAAGATCGCCAGGGGCGCGACGGTGGCCGGCCCGACCACCGGCATCAGCAGGGTCACGCCAAGGCTATGGCCAAAGACGCCCGTTCCGGTCAGCGCCAGCCAGGCGACATAGGCGACGCCGGGCGTGGAGATCACCAGGCACTCCACCAGCAGGCCGGCCTGGGCGCTCACCTGCACATGCCGGCGCACAAGGCCGTAGATCCAGAAGGTCGTGGCCAGGACCAGCGAGACGATCGGCAGGCGGCCGAGCGCCAGGGTCTGCAGCGCCACGCCGATCGCCGCCAGGGCTATGGCCGCCGCGCCGAAGCGGTCGATCCGTTCACGGAACAACACCGCGCCGGCGGCCATGTTCATCAGCGGGGTGATATAATAGCCGAGGCTCGCCTCGAGGTTGCGGTGGTCGTTGACCGCCCAGACATAGAGCGACCAGCCCGTGGCGATGGAGATCCCCGACAGGGCGAGCAGGCCGAAAGTGCGCGGCGTGGCGAGGATCGCGCGCACCTCGCCCTGCTGGCGCGCGAGGAGCACGAGGGCCGCGGCGCAGGGGACCGACCACATCGCCCGTTGCGCCACGATTTCCCACGAGCTCGCGCCCAGGTGGCCAAGGCTCATGAAGAGGATCGGGACCGATCCCCAGAGCAGGTTGCAGGTCAGGCCCGCGACGACCGCCGTGCGGGAGGCGGCCTCGCCCCCCGCGGAGGGCATGTCAGGCGAGCACCTTGCGTCCGATCAGGCCGCGCTCGGCCAGCAGCTCGGCGATCTGCACCGCGTTGAGCGCCGCGCCCTTGCGCAGATTGTCGGCCACGACCCACATCGAAAGGCCGTTCTCCACGGTCGGGTCGCGGCGGATGCGCGAGACATAGACCGGGAACTCCCCCTGCGCCTCCTTGGGCGTGATGAAGCCGCCGGCCTCCCGCTTGTCGACCACCAGGAGGCCGGGCGCCTCGCGCAGGATGTCGCGCGCCTCGTCCTCGTCCAGCGGTTCGTGGAACTCGACGTTCACCGCCTCGGAGTGGCCGACCATCACCGGCACGCGCACGCAGGTGACCGTGAGCGCGATGTCCGGATCGATCATCTTGTGCGTCTCGTTCCACATCTTGGCTTCCTCGTCGGTATAGCCGTCGTCGCGGAAGTCCCCGATGGCGGGGATGACGTTGAAGGCGATCTGCTTGGGGAACACCTTGGGCTCGCTGGGGCCCAGGACGAAGACGCCCTTGGTCTGATTCCACAGCTCGTCCATGCCCTTGGCCCCCGCGCCGGAGACCGACTGATAGGTGGCCACGACCACCCGCTTGATCCGAGCGGCGTCGTGCAGGGGCTTGAGCGCCACCACCAGCTGGGCGGTGGAGCAGTTGGGATTGGCCACGATGTGCTTCTTCAGTGCGAGCTCGGCGTGGTCCGGGTTCACCTCCGGCACGATCAGCGGCACGTCCGGGTCCATCCGCCAGGCGGAGGAGTTGTCGATCACGATCGGCCCGGCCGCGCCGATCTTGGGCGCCCACTCGCGCGAGAACGAGCCGCTCACCGACATCAGCACGACGTCGACGTTCGAGAAGTCGAACTGCTCGACGTCCTTGCACTTGAGCACGCCCTCGCGCCAGCCGACCTCGACGCCGATGGACTTTCGCGAGGCGATGGCGTGCATTTCGTCCACGGGGAACTCCAGTTCCTCGAGGATATTGAGCATCTCGCGTCCGACGGCGCCGGTAGCGCCGACGACAGCCACCCGGTAACCCATGGCGCGCCGTCCTTTTGTCAGCAGAAGGGGGCGCTGATTAGCCCCACCCGCCTCTGTCGGCAAGCGCGCATCCCTCCCCTTCATGGCTACGGCATGCACGGAAGTCCGGCTCCCACGGCGTGATCGCGGGGGTGGCGAGCGGCGGGGCGATTCCCTGGGGGTGGCGAGTCTGATTCACTGACCCTCCTGTCGGAGGGTTGAGATGGTCCGGTTCAGTTCTGCCGATCCGCGCACGGCGGCGCGCGGCGAGTGGTTGTTCGATCGGATCGTGGCGACCGGCTCGCTGGTGGTGCGGGAACTGGGCGGCGGACGGCATGGGGAGGTGGCGGCGCACCGCTATCTGTCGTCCCCGTATGTGAGCGCCGCGCTGATCCTTGAGGCGCTGAGCGACCGCACACGGCTTGCCGTGGCGGGATGCCGGGTGGTGGTGGCGCAGGACACCACGGAGATCAACTTTTCCGGCCGCGGCGCGGCGCGGCGCGGGCTGGGGCCCGGCGGGGATGGCGAGAGCCGCGGGTTCTTCATTCACCCCAGCGTGGCGATCGACGCCGATCAAGAGACCCTGCTGGGGCTGGTGGGCGGCCAGATCTGGACCCGGGCGGAAGGCAAGGTCGGACCTCGGCATCAGCGGGACGCCCCGGACAAGGAGAGCCATCGCTGGGTCCAGGGCTCGCAGAAGGCGGCCGCCCTGGTGGGCCATGCCCCGCAGGTGATCGACGTGTCGGACCGCGAGGGGGATGTCTGGGCGCATATCGCCCACCTGCCGCCCGGCCTCGAGCTGGCGAGCCGCGCCCGCCACGACCGGCCCCTCGAAGGTGGCGCGACCCTGTTCACCGCCCTGGCCGACCAGCCGCCCCTCGCCACCACCCTTGTCCGGGTCTCGCCGCAGAAGATCGGCGAGAAGGCCCGCACCGCCGAGGTCATCGTCCGCGCCGGCAAGGTGAGGATAACCCGTCCGGCGAGGGCGCCGCGCACCGATCCCGAAGTCCTGCAGATGGGCCTGGTCGAGGCCATCGAACGCGACCCGCCCGAAGGGACCGAGCCCTTGCTCTGGCGCATCCTGACCACCCTGCCGGTCGCCGACGCCCAGGCCGCCCAGGAGGTTGTCCGCCTCTACCGTCTGCGCTGGCGCATCGAGGAGGTCTTCCGAGCCCTCAAGAAAGACGGGCTGGCCCTCGAAGACACCCAGGTCCAGGACGGCGAACGACTGTTCCGCCTCGCCGCCCTGGCGCTGGGCGCCGCCGTGCGCATCCTCCAGCTCGTCGATGCCCGAGACGGCGGATCACGGCCCATGAGCGATGTCCTCGATCAGAGCCTCACGCCCTTGGTCGCCATCCTCGTCCGCGACCGTGAACGCCCCACCGCCAAGCAGCAAAATCCCCATCCCGAGGGCTCCCTCGCCTGGCTCTCCTGGGTCGTCGCCCGATACGGCGGGTGGAACTGCTACGGAAAACCACCCGGCCCAAAGACCATGGCCAGGGGCTGGCAGAAACTCTCCGCCACCCTCACTGGCGTCATCCTCGCCAAGGCCCGCGAACTTCCGTGAATCCCGTAGCCATGAAGGGGAGGGACGGGCGTGTTGCTACCCTGCCGGGGCTTCGTCCAGGCGCGGGGCCATGGCGGGGGCGCCAAGGCCGACGTCGGGGGCCTGGCCGCGGGGTTGCTCCTTGAGCATCCGCGCCTTCTTCCAACCGCCGAGGTGGTAGTAGATCGTCATCAGGCTCGCCGACGCGATGGTGCCCAGCGGAAAGCTCCACCAGATCGCGTCCTCACCGAAACGCGGGGTCATCAAGGCCGCGAACGGGACGCGGATCAGCAGCATCGACGAGATCAGGATCGCCATCGGCCCCCACACCGCGCCGGTGGAACGCACCACCCCGGACAGGGCGAAGGTGATGGAGAACAGGACGAAGCCCCAGAGGACCATGCGGTTGATGTGGCTGGCGAGCGGCAGGGCCGGCGAGCTGGGCCTTAGCAGCAGGCTCAGGACCTGGCCGTTGAAGGCGTAGAGCAGCAGAGCGACGACGCCGGTGACGATCAGGCCGGAGATGACCCCGGCGCGGGCGATCTTGGCGACCCGGTCCCAGTTCCCGGCGCCGACGTTCTGGGCGGCCATGGAGGAGACCGAGGCCCCGATCGCCATGGTCGGCATCTGCACATACATCCAGACGATGGCGGAGATCGAATAGGCCGCGCTGGTGAGCGCGCCATAGCGGTTGACGAAGGAGATCATCACCACCGCGACCGCGTTCATCACCAGCATCTGGATGCCCATAGGCAGGCCGCGGCTCACCAGCGAACCCATGATCTCTGGATCGGGCCAAAGCAGCTTCAGCTCGGCGACCTTCAGCATGATCGGGCTGTGGCGCCGATACAGATAGACCAGCATGCAGGCCAGCGAGGTGCTCTGGCCGATCAGGGTCGAGGTCGCCGAACCGGCGATGCCCAGGCGCGGGAACGGGCCAATCCCGCGGATCAGCAGGGGGTTGAGGCAGACGTCGATGACGACCGCCAAGCCAAGGAACCAGAATGGCGTGGTCGAATCGCCGGCCCCCCGCTGGGCCATCTGCATGAACATGAAGAAGTACATGAAGGGGACCGAGGCGAAGATCACGCGCAGGTAGATGATCGCATCGGCCCGCGCGACGGCGGGGGTGCCCATCAGGTCGAGTATGTGCGGCGCGAGAAAACCGCCGCTCACCGAGACCAGCACCGACAGGGCGACAAAGAAGGTGCTCGCCGTGCCCATCACGCGCTTGACCAGGGCCGGGTCGCGCATGCCGGTGGCCTGGGCCACGAGGATGTTGGCGGCCATGCCGACGCCAAACACGGCGCCCAGCATCAGCATCATGATGATGTTGGCGTTGCCGAGCGCGGCGATCGCCACATCGCCCAGGGTGTGGCTGACCCAGAACTGATTGACCGTGCCGTTGAGCGACTGCAGGGCGTTACCGCCCAGCAGGGGCAAGGAAAAGATGAGCAGCGTGCGGGTGATCGGTCCCTGGGTGAGGTCGCGTCCCCCGAAGCGGCCGCCGTGACCACGACCACCTGCGCCGGCGGGAGGTCCGCTCGGGTCCTCTTCGATGGCGGGGGCGTCCATCAGGCGGCCCGGGCGGGAACGTCGGCGACGACCGCCTCCGCACGCGCAAACAGGGCGGGATCCACCTCCAGGTCCGCGGCCGCGGCGTTCTCATCCACCTGCCCTGGGCGACTGGCTCCGATGATGGCGGAAGCCACATTGGGCTCGCGCAGCACCCAGGCCAGGGCGAACTGCGCCAGGCTTGCGCCGGCCTGGGCCGCGATGGGCCTGAGCCGGTCAACGGCTTCGAGCACCTCCGGGCGCATCCAGCCACGGATCGGTCCGCTCATCTCGTCGTTCGCCGCACGCGACTCCTGCGGCGGCGGCGCGCCCGGTGCGTATTTGCCGGTGAGCACCCCCTGGGCCAGGGGCGACCAGACGATCTGGGAGATCCCGTTGGCGGCGCTGAGCGGGATGACGCTCTTTTCCGGCCGCCGCCAGAGCAGGGAGTACTGCGGCTGGCTGGAGACAAAGCGCTCGACATCCGTCAGGGCGAGTGCGTCCTCGATGTTCTTCGGCGACCATTCGGAAAAGCCGATGTAGCGGGTCTTGCCCGCCTTCACCGCCGCCGTCAGCGCTTCCATCGTCTCCTCTAGCGGCGTGCCCGGGTCATAGCGGTGGCACTGGTAGAGGTCGACATGGTCGAC
>DATHPX010000339.1:0-8870 GCA_035483335.1 Caulobacteraceae bacterium
GAAATCGAATTTGTTCAATTCCTCGGCCATGCGGGCGTGGAACACGACCTGGAACAAGAGGTCGCCGAGTTCGTCGGGCAACGCGGAAAAATCGCGGCGGGAGATGGCGTCGGCGACCTCGTAGGCCTCCTCGATGGTATAGGGCGCGATCGTTTCGAAGGTCTGTTCGACGTCCCACGGGCACCCGCCTTCGCGGGCTCGAAGCCGCTGCATGATGTCCAGCAGTTCGGCGATCGGACCGACATCCGCCGCCAGCTTGAGGTCCGGACCGTTCACGAGGTGTGGTCTTCGGCGTTGGCGGATTCAGCGAGGTCACGCGCCGAGAGGAGCCGCCAGCCTCCGGGATCGAGGATCTCGAGTGGCGAGAACCGGGCCTTGTAGTCCATCTTGCGGCTCCCGCGGACCCAGTAACCCAGATACACGTAAGGCAGCCGCAGGGCTGAGGCCTGGACCAGATGGTCCAGGATCATGAACGATCCGGGACTGTCCCTGGCGGTGGAGGGGTCGAAGAAGCTGTAGACAAGGGAGAGCCCGTCGCAGAGCCGATCGACGAGCGCGCAGGCGATGAGCGCGCCAGGCCCGCCGTCATCGGGGGTCGTGCGGTACTCCACCAGGTGGGTGCGGACGGCCGTGTCCTCCACCATTGCGACATAGTCCGACCAGGTCATGTCCGCCATGCCGCCGCCGGCGTGCCGCGAGAGCAGATAACGGCGAAGCAGGTCGAACTGCTCGCGAGTGGCTTCCGCCTCTACGACGTGGCGGCGCGATCCGGCGTTGCGAGCAAGGATCCGCCGCTCGGAGCGGGAGAAGACATAGTCGCCCACGGGCAGGCGCGCCGAGACGCATGCCGAGCAGCCTTCGCAGGCGGGACGGTAGGCGATGTTCTGCGACCGTCTGAAGCCGCCCTGGGTCAGTGAATCATGAACGATCGGCCCGTCCAGCATGGGCAGATGCGCGAAGACCTTCCGTTCCTCACGGCCGGGCAGATACGGGCAAGGGGAGGGCGCGGTGAGGAAGAAGCGCAGCTGCCGGGTTGGTATGTGCTGGGTCACGAATCGATCAGGCTCGACAAGTCTGGCGCCCCTGTCCTTGAGAGCGGATTTGGGGCCAATGCAGGCCCCAGCGCAAGATCGCGTCACAGCATTCTGGCGGAGCCCTACGGCCCTGCGGATAGGAAGGATCTGATATGAAGGTGGGTTTTATCGGGCTCGGCGTGATGGGCGGACCGATGGCGGGACATCTCGCCGCGGCCGGGCACGAGATGACCGTCTTCAACAGGTCGTTCCAGAAGGCGGAAGCCTGGGTCAAGGCGAATCGGGGAGCAGCGAAGGGCACGGTGCGGGAAGCCGCCAGGGATCGCGAGCTCCTGGCCCTGTGCGTGGGTAATGACGACGATGTCCGGGGCGTCGTGGCCGAGGCGCTCGAGGTTCTGCCCTCGGGCGCTGTGATCGTCGACCACACCACGACCTCCGCCAAGCTGGCCCGCGAGATGGCGGCCCTGGCTCAGGCGAAGGGGTGCGCCTTCCTCGACGCGCCGGTCTCCGGCGGCGAGGCCGGAGCCAAGGCCGGTCAACTCTCGATCATGATCGGCGGAGAGGCGTCAGCGGTGGAGAGAGCGCGCGCGGTGATCGGCGCCTACGCCAAGGCCATGGCCCATATGGGCGAGGCGGGCTCGGGCCAGTTGACCAAGATGGCCAACCAGATCTGCATCGCCGGCGTCGTCCAGGGCCTGGCGGAAGCGGTCGCTTTCGTGGAGCGCGCCGGGCTCGATCCCGCGAAGGTCTACGACGCCATCTCCAAGGGCGCCGCGCAGTCGTGGCAGATGGACAACCGCTGGGCGACCATGGCTCGCGGCGAGTTCGAGTTCGGTTTCGCCGTGGACTGGATGCGCAAGGACCTGGGCCTGGTCCTGGATGAAGGGCGCTCCAATGGCTCGCGCCTGGAAGTCACCGCGCTGGTCGACCAGTTTTACGCCGAGGTGCAGGCAATGGGTGGCCGGCGCTGGGACACCTCCAGCCTCGCCGCGCGCCTGCGCCCGGGCGCCCGCAAGGAGAGCTGAGCAGATCAGGTCAGCCGCGCGGGCGGAGCATCCAGCGCAGGGTTTCGGCGAAAAGGGCGCCGCCGTGCCGCAAGGTGTGGCCGCCCGTCCCGAACTCGAAGCGGACGTCATAACCGGCGAACGCCAGGGCGTCGGCCATGACCTGGTTGGCCATCGGCCAATGGCCGTAGACGTTGCGCCCGTCGTTTTCGCCGCTCTGGATGAAGACGCGGATCGGCTTGCGTGGAGTCGAGCGCACCAGGAACGGATAGTTGTGGCCGCCATCGATGTTCACGAACGAGCCGCAGTGGCTGATCACGCCTGCGAATTGTTCGGGGAAGCGCCACGCCGCGGTGAACGCGGCGATCCCGCCGCTACTGATGCCGCAGACGATCCGTCCTG
This sequence comes from Caulobacteraceae bacterium, assembly GCA_035483335.1. Lineage (GTDB taxonomy): Bacteria > Pseudomonadota > Alphaproteobacteria > Caulobacterales > Caulobacteraceae > Acaudatibacter. Next base: position 2,441 of record DATHPX010000339.1, read on the forward strand.
CGGGATCGTCGGTGAACCGCAGCCCCTCCTTCTCCTCAACGAAAGGAAGGAGCTCCTCGATCAGGAACCGGCCGTAGTCGGAGGTGAGTGGATCGTATTCCCGCCGCCTCTGATCCCAGTCCGGCTCGCCGTCGTCGCGCAGACTGCCAGGATTGACGAAGATCCCGACGATCGGGGGGATCTCGCCCCGCGCGACGAGGGCGTCAATGACCTGACCGGCGCGCACTGCGCCCTTGCGTGAGAGATAGCCGACGCCGTCGTTGAAGACGATCAGGTTGGCGCCCGCCGCGCGATCGAGGCCAGAGGGTACGTGTACGAAGACGTCACGGCGCGTCCCGGAGAAGATCCGGCTCCCGCTCCAGGCGCGATGGGCCGAGACTTCGCCCGGCGGGACCGCTTCGTCGGGGAACGCCTCGAGGCAGGGGTGGTATGGCGTATCGCCTGGATGATTCAGCGAGACGCGGAAGTCTTCCGCCCCGCGCCCGTTCATCTCCAGCTCCGGCTGTCGGTCGAGCGCCAGCTCGCGATAGGTCTCGACGCTCATCGGCATCGGATCAGTCCCCCTTTGGCGCTCGTCAGGCGCCCAGCTTCCTTGCAGCCGCCGGCGCGAAATAGGTGATCACCCCAGCGCACCCGGCGCGCTTGAAGGCGACCAGGCTCTCCATCATCGCGCGTTCGCCATCGAGCCAGCCGTTGGCCGCGGCGGCCGTGAGCATGGAGTACTCGCCGCTGACCTGGAAGGCGAAGGTGGGCGCGCGAAACGCCTCGACCACCCGGCGCGCGATGTCGAGATAGGGCAGGCCGGGCTTCACCATGACCATGTCGGCGCCCTCGGCGAGATCGAGCGCCACTTCGCGAAGGGACTCGTCGCCGTTGCCGGGGTCCATCTGATAGGTCGCCTTGTCCGCCGGGTTCTCGACCGAGCCCGTCCCCAGCTTTCCCGAGCCGATGGCTTCGCGATAGGGGCCGTAGAAGGCCGAAGAGTACTTCGCCGCATAGGACATGATCAGGGTGTCGCAGAGCCCCTCACTCTCCAGGGCCTTGCGAAGGACGCCGATGCGGCCGTCCATCATGTCCGAAGGCGCGAGGATGTCGCAGCCGGCCCTGGCCTGCATCAGGCCCTGCTCGACCAGTCGCTCGATCGTCGGGTCGTTGACCACACGGCCGCCCACGATGAGGCCGTCGTGGCCGTGGTCGGTGAAGGGATCGAGCGCAACGTCGCACATGATCCCGACCTCGGGCGCGGCGTCCTTCATCGCCTTCACCGCTCGGGCGATCACGCCTTCAGGGTCGGCTGCGAGGATGCCGGACGCGTCTTTCCGCGCCCCGTCGATATGGGGAAAGACGGCGATGCAGGGGATTCCCAGGTCCCTGGCCTCGCGCGCAGCCTTGGCCGCCTCGGCGACAGAGAGCCGCTCGACGCCCGGCATGGCGGCCACCGGGATGCGCCCCTCGCCCTCGTGGACGACCATCGCCCAGATCAGGTCCGACGGGGTCAGCACGTTTTCGCGCACCAGTCGGCGCGTCCAGTCGGCCTGGCGCAGACGGCGAAGGCGCGTGGCGGGGTAGGGAGCGATCACCGGGGAGATCATCAAAAGCGTCCTTGTCGCAAAGGGTGCGACGTTTGCTTCCGTGCGGATGATTGCCGCGCGGCGAGCGAGCCGCTAGCGTCCGCGCCTTCCAGCCGCAAGGCCTGTGTGGGGATCAAGGAAGCCGGATGGCGAGCGTACCGCAAGTCAGCACAGGTCTGGGCCGAATCTTCCAGCGAAAGTCCGTCGCCCAGATCCAGTCGGAGCTCGAGCACGGTGAACTTAAGCGGACCCTGGGGGCCCTGAACCTGATCCTGCTGGGGATCGGCTGCATCATCGGTACGGGCATCTTCGTTCTGACCGGCCTGGCGGCGGCGCAGTACTCCGGCCCGGCCATCACCATTTCCTTCGTGATCACCGGCACGCTCTGCGCTTTCGTGGCCCTCTGCTACGCGGAGCTGGCCTCGGCCTTACCGGTCTCGGGATCCGCCTACTCATATTCCTACGCGTCCATGGGCGAGATCGCCGCCTGGGTGATGGGGATCCTGCTGGTGCTGGAGTACGGCCTGTCGGCCTCCACGGTCGCGGTCGGCTGGTCCGGCTATGCGGTGAGCGTGCTGCAGGACTTTGGGATCAACGTGCCGCCGGCGCTGACCGCCGCGCCCGGCGTCCTTGTGAAGGACGCGGCAGGGCACGTGGTCGCGACCGGGGTGATGAACCTTCCAGCCATCCTGATCATCGCGGCCGTGACGGCGCTGCTTGTGCGCGGCGTCTCCGAGTCGGCGACGGTCAACAACATCATCGTGGCGATCAAGCTGACGGTCGTCATCGCTTTCATCGCCATCGGCGTGAAGTACGTGAACCCGCACAACCTTACGCCGCTGATCCCTGCGCAGGTCCCAGCGCCGCCGCCCGGCACGCCGATGGACATGCCCCATCAGATCCTGCGCGCCCTGGGCCAGGTGTTCATGGGCGATTCGAATTCGAAGTACGGCGTGGGCGGGGTGATCACGGGCGCGGCGCGGATCTTCTTCGCCTATCTGGGCTTCGAGGCGGTCTCGACGGCCGGCGCGGAATCGAAGAACCCCGCCAAGGACATGCCCATCGGCATCATCGGCGCCCTGGTCATCTGCACCGTGCTCTACATCGCCACGTCTGCAGTCCTGGTCGGCATCGTGCCCTATGCGCAGCTGGACAACCCGGCGCCGATCGCCCTGGCCGTCGACCGCATCGGAATGCCGTGGTTCGCCTTCCTGGTGAAGATCGGCGCGATCGCGGGCCTCACCAGCGTCATGCTGGTGCTGCTCTACGGCCAAACGCGGATCTTCTACACCATGTCCCGCGACGGCCTGCTGCCCAAGGCGATGTCCGTCGTCCACAAGCGGTACCGGACGCCCTGGATCAACACCATCATCGTTGGGATCATCGCCTGCAGCGCGGCCGGCTTCCGCAGCCTCGACGACCTGGCGGACCTCTCGAACGTGGGGTCACTGGCCGCCTTCGCCCTGGTCTGCATCACGGTGATCTATCTGCGGGTCTCCAGCCCCGACCTGCACCGGCCCTTCCGCACGCCGCTCTATCCGCTGGTGCCGATACTCGGCGCAGGCATGTGCCTGTTCCTGCTCAAGTCGATCCTCAACAAGCCCAAGACGGGGCCGTTCTTCCTGGCCTATGTCGGCGTCGGCATCCTCCTCTACTTCGTGTACGGCATGTGGAATTCGAAGCTCTCCAAGGGGGTCGTCGTGGAAGGGCACGAGGCGGCGCCGATGGAGCTGCCGCATACAGAGTGACGGCGAGGGGCGCTTGAGCCCCGCGGTCGAGAGCCTCGCAGCCAGCCTGCCGATTGCCGAGGCGCTGGCGCCTCTGGCCAGCGCCCTCTCGCAGCGGTTCTGCGCGGTGCTGGTCGCGCCGCCGGGCGCGGGCAAGACAACCGTCGTCCCGCTCGCCCTCATGAACGAACCTTGGGTCCAGGGCGGTAAGCTGATCGTCCTGGAGCCCCGGCGCCTCGCAGCGCGGGCCGCGGCGGCGCGCATGGCGGCGACGCTCGGCGAGGCGGTCGGCGAGACCGTGGGTTATCGCGTGCGGCTGGAGAGCCGGGTTTCTGCGCGCACCCGGATCGAGGTGGTCACCGAGGGCGTGTTCACCCGCATGATCCTCGATGATCCTGGGTTGGACGGCGTCGCGGCCGTCCTGTTCGACGAGTTCCACGAGCGCAGCCTGGACGCCGACCTCGGCCTGGCCTTCGCCCGCGACGCTCAGCGGCTCCTTCGTGAGGACCTGCGGTTGCTGGTGATGTCGGCGACCCTGGACGGGGCGCGGATCGCCGCCCTGCTAGACGACGCGCCGGTGATCGAGAGCCTGGGGCGCGCCTTCCCGGTGGAAACCCGCTACCTCGGCCGCGACCAGCGGGCGTCCATCGACGAGCAGATGGCGCGGGCGATCGTCCGCGCGCTCGGAGCGGAGGAGGGGGGCGTGCTCGCCTTCTTTCCCGGTCAAGGGGAAATCCTGCGGACCGCGGACCGGCTGAAGGAGATCCTCGGAGAGGGGCCGGTGGACATCCACCCGCTCTACGGCGCGCTCGATCCAGGCGATCAGGACCGCGCGATCGCCCCGCCGCCGGCCGGGCGGCGCAAGATCGTCCTCGCCACCTCGATCGCCCAGACCAGCCTCACGCTGGAGGACGTGCGGCTCGTGGTGGATAGCGGCTGGGCGCGGGTTCCGAGGTTCGATCCCGCCAGCGGCGTCACGCGCCTCGCCACTGTGCGGGCGTCGCGCGCCACGGCCGATCAGAGGCGCGGCCGCGCTGGGCGCACTGCGCCAGGCGTGTGCTGGCGGCTGTGGGACGAGGCGGAAACGCGCGGCCTGCCGGGGTTCGAGCGGCCCGAGATCCTGGAGGCGGACCTCTCGCGGCTGATGCTCGACGTGGCCCGGTGGGGGGCTTCGGACCTGGACTCGCTCGCCCTGCTCGACCGTCCGCCGGCGGGGGCGCTCGCCGAGGCTCGGCGACTGCTGCAAGCCCTGGGCGCGCTTGATGAGGCCGGCCGGCTGACTCCCCACGGGGCTGCGCTTGCGCGCCTGCCGCTCTCCCCGCGCCTTGCCAATCTTGTCCTGCTGGGCGGCCAGGCCGGGGCGGGAGAGCGGGCCGCGCTGTTGGCTGCGGTCCTGTCTGAAGGGGGGCGTCGGGGACGGGAGACCGAGATCGGCCACCTGGCGGACGGCCTGCGGCGCGATCGTTCGCCCAGAGGACGCGCCCTCCTGGGCCAGGCGGAACGCTGGGCGCGGCTCGCGCCTGTCGGCCGGGCCGGCGGCGCGCCGGACGATGGCCTGCTCCTGGCTCAGGCTTTCCCCGATCGGATCGGTCGCGCCCGTGGCGGCGCCGGTGAGTTCCAGCTTGCCTCCGGCCGCGGCGCATGGCTGGACCCTGCCGACCCTCTGGCGCGCGAGCTCTGGCTGGCCGTGGCGGAACTGGCCGGCGGCGCGGCGCGCGACCGGATCACCCTTGCGACGCGCGTCGACATCGACGCCCTGCGCACCGCTGCGCCCGGCCTGTTCGCAACAGAGGACCGGCTGGCGCAGACCGCGTCGGGCGCGCGGCGGGCGCAGCGAATCGTCCGGCTGGGCGAACTGGTTGTCCAGGCGAGCGAGATCGCCGCTGACCCGGCTCTCGTGCGGCAGGCCCTGCTCGATGAAGTGCGCCGTGAGGGGGTCTCGATCCTGCCCTGGGCGGAGGATGCGCGCCGCCTGAGAGCCCGCGTCGCCTTCCTTCGCAGAAGCGACGAGGCCTGGCCAGACCTGTCGGATGCCGGACTGGGCGCACGGATCGACGATTGGCTTGCGCCGCTTCTCGAAGGTCGCTCGAGTCTCGCCGCCCTCGGCGAGGCCGAGCTGGAGGTCGGTCTGAGAGGCCTGATCTCCTGGGATCTCGTTCGTCGTCTCGAGGCCGAGGCGCCGCCGCGCTGGACCGCCCCGACTGGCTCCTCCCACGTCATCGACTATGAGGCGGAGAGCGGGCCAAGGGTGCGCGTGCGCGTCCAGGAGCTGTTTGGTCTCAAGTCCCACCCGAGCGTGGGCGGCGAGCCTCTGGCGCTCGCCCTGTTGTCGCCGGCCCACCGCGAGATCCAGGTGACCCGCGACCTGCCCGGCTTCTGGGCCGGCTCATGGGCGGACGTGCGGAAGGACATGAGGGGCCGGTACCCGAAACATCCGTGGCCGGACGATCCCGCAAATGCGGCGCCGACCACGAGGGCCAAGCCGCGCCCTGGTTAGGGACTGTCTCGAAACTCGTCACCTCGATCGCCAGCTTTGCCGGCTTACAGTGTCCAGCGGATGGCTGGGTGACACTTCAGACCGGATAGGTGGGCTACACTTTTCGGCCGACAGAGGTTGCGCCGTTGGATCGGCGGAGCCTGTTCTGCTTGCGATCGATGACCCCCAGCGGATGGTCGTAGAAGCGCGCCCGCCAGTCACCGGCTTCGTCCTCTTCGATGGCAATGGGCTCGCCGGCCAGAGCGGAGCTGATGTGCACGAGCTCGCCTCGCCACTCTCCGTTGGAGCGGACGCTGCGGACGGCGGCCTCGGCGGGATAGTTCGGCTCGGGCGGCTGGGCCGGAATCTGGCTCCTCGGCAATCGGTTCTGCGACAGCCTAGCGCAACGTAGTCGCTGGCGCCCTGCCTCGAAGCTCGCGACCGACAAGCGGACCTTCGGAATGTCCGAGAAGGGTGAAAATCTGCCGTTACCGCTGGGGCTTCGTATCTTGTCACCGAGACCCGTGGCGCGGAGAGGCCGTGCCCCGGCGCTCCGGGGAAGTCTAGCGCGCCTAAACGCTGGACCGGTTTTCGTCGCCGGCGGCGCGAGCGCTTCTATTATTGCCTCGGGCAATCCGACTCGCCCGTCAGACGCC
>DATHPX010000340.1:0-13437 GCA_035483335.1 Caulobacteraceae bacterium
GCGTGTTCGGGCGTGTTGAGGATGTGGGCCCAGTCATAGACGGTGGTGACGCCGGCCTCGATCTGTTCGACCGCGCCCAGAAGGGTGGCGACGTACACGTCCTCAGGCCGATAGTGCTTGCCGGCCTCGCCCAGGATGTACTGCAGATAATCACCGAAGGCGTAGTCGCCGCCGCAGCCCTTGATGGTCGTCTGCCACAGGTGGATGTGGCTGTTGACGAAGCCCGGGATCACGACCTTGTCGGTCCCGTCGATGACCACGGCGCCTTCGCAGGCGAGGTTGTGGCCCACCTGCGCGATTCTGCCATCCCTGACGAGGACGTCGCCGACCAGGTCCCCCAGGAGGTCGTCCATGGTGATCAGGTGAGCGCCCCGGATGAGGATCGGCCGCGACGGGTCGAGCCGTCCCGACTTCAATGTCGCGGCGTCGGGTTCGGCAGGATCGAACGGGGTCATCTTCAAAGCACTCCTCAACTCCAGTCGGCCGGTTCCAGCCCGACCTCCCGACAGATCCGTCGCCCCGACTCCCCCAGTTCCTCGGCGAGCGCGCCGAGATCGATTCCCACCAGCCGCCCGTGCCGCTTGCGCCAGACGCCGGCGACCATGACCCCATCGACGTTGCCGGGGTGCGCATGCATCACCACGCTCGAAACCGGGTCGTGAACAGGATGCAGGTTGAGGGCGTCGGCGCGGATGACGACGAGGTCCGCCTGCTTGCCAGGCGCGATCGAGCCGATGCGCCGCTCCTGGCCCAGCATGCGAGCCCCCTCGATGGTTACCCATCGAAGAGCGTCGCGGGTGCGTAAGGGAGCCTTGCCGCCGAATGTCCCGCGGCTGCGGGCGCGGATATTGTCCAGCCCACGCTGGTGCGTCAGGGCCATGCGCGCCACCGTGAGCATGTCGGTCGAGTGGGCGCTCTCGATATCGGCCCCGAGCGAGGGACTCGCGCCAATATCGCGCAGCCGCCCGACGATCGGGTGGCCGTGGCCCGAGATCAGCTCTGACTCCGGGGTGACGGTGAAGCGCACCTCCAAGGCGACGAAGCGCTCGAGCTGGGCGTCGGTCAGGTCGTTGCCGTGGACGATGTTGACGTTGGGCCCGATCAGGCCCTCCGCCTCGAGCCGGCTCCAGCCATCGGCGTCGCGCGGCGGGCCGCCCCCCTGGTGCATGGAGGCGATGAGGCCGAACTCCCGGGCGAGAGCGAAGTCCGCGAGCGAGACGCTCGAAGTTGCGTAGTGCGGCCCGAGGATCGCCAGGCCCAGGGCGATCATGCCGGCGTCGGGCTTCAGCGCCTCGCGCAGGCGCTCGATCTCGCCGCGGGGATGAGGGACCTCCCAGTAGGGCGGCTCGCCAGGCTTGGGGTCGGGCTTGGGCGTGCCGTGCATGAAGCACGCGCGGATCCCCGCCGCGCGCAGGCCGTCGATCGCGGCGTCGGTGTGCTCCGGGGTCGGATTGTTGTGGCACCAGTCGACCAGGGTCGTCGTGCCCGAAGCGATCTGGTTGAGCGCGCCTGCGAGGGTGGCGAGATAGATGTCCCGCGGCTGGAAGCGGGTGGCGAGACCGGCGTGGACCCAGCGCGCGTATTCGGGAAAGGTCCAGTTCGAGCAGACCGAGCGCAGGGACGTCTGCCAGGTGTGCATGTGCGCATTCACCAGGCCGGGGATCACGATCAGGTCACGCCCGTCGACGACTTCGGCGCCCGGGGCCTGAAGGTCGTGACCCACCGCGGCGATGAGTTCGCCCTCGATCAGCAGGTCGCCATGAACGAGCCCGTCTCCCTCGCCCTCCATGGTGATGATGGCGGCGTTGCGGATGAGGGTAGAGGTCATGGCGGGCTTCTCCGAACGCCGCAGGCGGCGGAGCCGGCCGTGGCCGGCTTCGCGTCTGCGCCGTGGTCGGACGTCCTCGGGTCCGGCGCGCTTATGGTCTTGTCCCCGGCTGTCGCGGCTGACCGGCGGATGCGCGGACGACGAGATCGGGCTTGAGGACCACGTCCAGGCCGCCTTCGGCCTCTCCACGGACCTTGCGCAGCAGCAGCCCCGCGGCCTGTTCGCCCATCTCGCGATGGCGGATCCGCACGGTCGTCAGCGGGGGCGACATCAGGTCGACAAAGGGCATGTCGTTGTGGCCGACGACCGACAGGTCGTCCGGGCAGCTGAGGCCGCGCGCGGCCAGCTCATCGTAAAGTCCGATCGCCAGCAGATCGTTGGCGGCGACCACGGCTGTCAGATCGGGTTGGCGCTCCAGCAGCCGCCGCGCGGCCTCGCGTCCGGCGTCGCGGGCGTAGGCAGGCGCCACGACCACGTCGACGGCGGGGGCCGACAGGCCGTGGGCTTTCATCGCGGCGGTGAAGCCTTCCAGGCGGCCCTTGCCGGTGGAGAGGTTCTGCGGACCGGCGATGTGGCCGATGCGGCGGTGGCCCAGGCTCACGAGATGGTCGACGGCCAGCTTCATGCCGCGCATGTCGTCGCTGACCACCGAGGAGACCCGATGATCGGCGTCGGGCTCGCTTCGGTTGACCAGGACGATGGGCGCCTGGGCCGCAAGGCAGAGCTCGACGATGGTGTCGCGCAATGACGCCGTGGCCAGGATCAGGCCGTCCACCTGCCGGGCGAGCAGTCGCTCGACCACGAGGCGCTGGCGCTCCTCGTCCGCCCCGCCGTTGGCGACCATGGCCACATAGCCCTCGGCGGCGAGAACCGCTTCGATCCCCTCCAGTATGGGCGGGAAGACCGGGTTGGTTATGTCCGGGAGCACGACCCCGATCGTCTCCGACCGCCGGGTGCGAAGGCTGGCGGCAAGATCGTTGCGCACGTAGCCCGCTTCCGCTGCGGCCTGCAGGATCCGCGCCGCGACCTCCTCGGACAGGCGGTGGCGCGTGGCCGGATTCAGCGCCCGCGAGACCGTCGAAGGATGCACGCCGACCTTGCGGGCGATGTCCTGCGCCGTGAGGCGCTCGCCGCGTGGTACGTGCATTCGATTGCGCATGGGCCCCAATCTATTGGGGTGACCACCCTTGTCAATGGACCGAATCACATCCAACCGTGCCTTGACTTCTCTGACGACGGCTCCAAGATGGCTGTGCAATCGATTGCGCGGAGATTGCGGTTATGATTATCGAGAACGAGGCCCAGATCACTGCAGCCGTCGAGGAGGCGATGTCGCGGACGCCCGACCTGCGACTGCGCGAGGTGATGGCCGCCTTCGTCCGCCACGCACACGCCTTCGTGCGCGAGGTGCGCCCCACCGAGGAAGAGTTCGAAGCGGGGATGAGGTTTCTGGTCGCCCTGGGTCAGGCCACCAACGCGGTGAACAACGAGGTCGTGCTCGCAGCCGACGTGGTGGGGATTTCATCGCTTGTCGGGCTGCTCAACAACGAGACGGGCTGCGGCCAGACGGCTGCGGCGCTGCTGGGTCCCTTCTGGCGAGCCAACGCCCCGCACTACCCCTTGGGCGCGAACCTCGTGCAGTCGGAGACGCCGGGAGAGGCCCTGTTCGTATCGGGCGTGGTGCGTGACACCAACGGCGCGCCGGTGGCGGGCGCCTCGGTCGATGTGTGGCACGCCTCGCCTGTGGGCCTCTACGAGAACCAGGATCCCGAGCAGGCCGAGATGAACCTGCGCGGGCTGTTCACCACCGATGAGCGGGGGCGCTACTATTTCCGATCTGTGCGTCCGGCCGGGTACCCGGTGCCGACCGGCGGTCCGATCGGCGATCTGCTTCGCGCGCAGGTGCGCCACCCCTACCGGCCCGCGCACGTCCACTTCATGGTCACCAGGCCGGGCTTCAAGACGCTCGTCACCCAGATCTTCTCCGACGACGCGGAACATCTGAACACGGACGTCACCTTCAGCGTCATCCGTTCGATCGTCGGCCGCTATGTGCGACACGAGAGCGGGCCGGCCCCTGCGAAGGACGTGACGTCGCCCTTCTACACCCTCGAATACGACTTCGTGCTCGAGCCGGGCGAGATGCGCATCCCCGTTCCCCCGATCGAGTGACAGTATCCATGCATACCCCTTCCCCACTCCTCGCCGGCAAGGTCGCCGTGATCCTTGGCGGATCGGGCGCCATAGGCTCGGCTGCGGCTCGCGAGTTCGCCTCGGCCGGAGCGCGCGTGGCCGTGGTCGCCGCGCGAGATTCCGCCAAGGCCGAGCAGGTCTCGCTGGCCCTGGATGGCGAGGGCCACCGCGCCTACGCCGCAACGATCGAGGACACGGCCGCACTCGAGGACCTCGCCACCTGCGTGCTCTCGGACATGGGCGGCGCGGATATCCTGGTGAACTCGGCCGGGATGACCCGCCCCGTCCCCCACGCCGACCTGGACGCCCTCACCGACGAAATCTTCGACCATGTGATGGCGGTGAACTGCCGCGGCGCCTTCGCCGCCGTGCGCGCCTTTGCCCCCCTGCTGAAGCGGAACGGGGACGGACTGGTGGTCAACATCTCCTCGATCGCGGCCACCACGGCGGTTGGCTCCTCGATCGCCTACTGCGCCGCCAAGGCGGGCATGGACGTGATGGGCGCGGCGCTCGCCCGCGCCCTCGCGCCCGCAATCCGTGTGCTGACGGTCTCGCCGGGCGTGGTGGACACCGACTTCGTGCCCGGCCGAGACCGCGCGTGGAGCGACAAGGCCGCAGCCGCCACTCCGCTCAAGCGCCTGGCTTCCGCCGAAGACGTGGCCCGGGCGGTGCTCGCCTGCGCCGTCCATCTGCCGTTCTCGACCGGATCGGTGATCCAGGTCGACGGCGGCCGCCATCTCTGAAGGACGATCCATGCTCGACAGGCCGATCATCACCTGCGCCGTCACCGGCAACATCACCACGGTCCAGCAGAATCAGAACCTGCCGGTGACGCCCGAGCAGATCGCCGATGCGGTGCTGGAGGCGGCCGAGGAAGGGGCGGCAATCGCCCACATCCATGTGCGCGATCCGGCGACGGGAAGGCCCTCCATGGAGATCGACCACTACCGAGCCGTGATGGACCTCGTCCGCCGCCGCAACAAAGAGGTGGTGATCAACCTGACGACAGGGCCGGGCGGCCGATTCGCTCCGGACGAGGACGATCCCAGCATCGCTGGACCCGGCACGACCCTGTGCCGGCCTGAGAAGCGGGTCGAGCACATCAGCCTGCTCAAACCCGACATCGCCACCCTCGATCTCAACACGATGAATTCGGGCGAGCAGGTGGTGATCAACACGCCGCGCAACGTGGCGCGGATGGCCCGGGTGATCCGCGCCGCCGGCGTGACCCCGGAGATCGAGCTGTTCGATTCCGGCGACATCCATCTTGCCCACCGCCTCATCGCCGACGGCGAGCTGGAGGGGCCGGGCCTGTTCTCGATCGTTATGGGCGTTCGCTACGGCTTCGACGCCTCGCCCGAAACCCTGATGTACGCCCGCAACCTTCTGCCGGCCGGAGCCCTGTGGACCGGCTTCGGGATCGGCCGCGCGGCCCTGCCGATGGTCGCCCAGTCCTGGTTGCTCGGCGGCAACGTCCGCGTGGGCATGGAGGACACGGTCTTCATCGCCAAGGGCAAGCTGGTGCGCTCCAACGGCGAGCTCGTCCGCAGGGCGCGGGAGGTCCTCCAGGCGCTCGGTGTTTCCCCCGCGACGGCTGCACAGGCGCGCGCCACGCTTGGCCTCGCCCCCGTCGCCTAGGAGAATTCATGTCCCGACTTAGAGTCTACGAGAAGGCTGCCGACGTCGGTTCCCTGAAGCTGGCCCTGGAGCCGTGGGACCCGCCGAATGCGGGCCCTGGGGAGGCGGTGATCGAGATCCGCGCGGCGGGCGTCAACCCCTCGGACGTCAAGGCGACGCTGGGCGCCATGTCCCACGCCGTGTGGCCGCGGACGCCCGGCCGCGACTGGGCGGGGATCGTTGTCGAGGGCCCTTCCGATCTGGAGGGTCGCGAGGTGTGGGGATCGAGCGGCGAACTCGGGATCCGCCGCGACGGGAGCCATACGGGCCACCTGGTCGTGGACGCCAGCCATGTCCGGCTCAAGCCCAGCACCATCAGCCTGCGCGAGGCCGGGGCGGTGGGCGTGCCATTCGTCACCGCCTACGAAGGCCTGCGCCGCGCCGGACTCCCCGGTCCTGACGACGTGGTCCTGGTGCTGGGCGCCAACGGCAAGGTGGGTCAGGCGACGATCCAGATCGCGACCATGCTGGGCGCGAAGGTGTTCGGGGTCGAGCGCCAGGTCGAAGCCTATGGCGGCCATGCTTCGGCGCCGGTGCGGATGATCGCGGCCGAGGAGGAGGACCTTGCGCGCATCGTGCGCGACGAGACCGGCGGCCATGGCGCCGACATCGTCTTCAATACGGTCGGCAGCCCCTATTTCGAGAGGGCGAACGCGGCCACGGCGCTGCGCGGGCGGCAGATTTTCATCTCGACGATCGACCGCTCGGTCCCGTTCGACATCCTGGAATTCTATCGCGGCCAGCGGACCTTCGTCGGCATCGACACCCTGGGCCTGGACGGGGGCGATTGCGCGAAGATCCTGGACGCCCTGACGCCGGGATTCGAGAGCGGCGCCCTGCGCGCATATCCCGTGCTCGATACGGCCGTCTATCCAATGGCGCGGGCGAAGGACGCCTATGCGGCCGTCATCTCGGGCGCCCGCGACCGCATTGTGCTGACGCCATGAACATCACGCGTCTTGCGGACGCCCCGGCCTATTTCCCTGCGAACCACACCGACATGCGGTGCCTGAGGCTGCAGGGCCACGAGGCCGGGCCGAGCGAGGCCCTCTGGATCGGGCTCTCGCACCTGCTCCCGGGCGGACACACCTCGCTCGACGCCTCGCCGGTGGAAAAACACTACGTCGTGCTGGAAGGCTCGGTGACGGTGTCGAACGGCGACGAAGAGGTCACCCTTGGCCCGTGGGACTCCTGCCGCATCGCTCCGGGGGAGAGGCGGCGCCTGGAGAACCGGACCAACCGGCCGGCATCCATCTTACTGGCGATGCCGCTGGTCTGAGGCGGGGCGGCGGAACTTCCCCGCCCCTCAGGCCACCTTCACGCGCGCCGCGCTCTCGGGCAGGTCGCTGCCGAAGGCCCGTTGATAGAACTCAGCCACCGTCGGACGCTCGAGCTCGTCGCACTTGTTGAGGAAGGTGACGCGGAACGCCATGCCCAGGTCGCCGCTGAAGATCTCAGCGTTCTGGGCCCAGGTGATCACCGTGCGGGGGCTCATGACGGTGGAGATATCGCCGTTCATGAAGGCGTTGCGGGTCATGTCCGCGACGCGGACCATGGCCGCGATCTGTCGCCGGCCCTCGGCCGTCTTGGCGTAGTTGGGCGCCTTGGCCAGGACGATCTCACCCTCCACGTCGTGCGCGAGGTAGTTCAGGGTGGTGACGATCGACCAGCGGTCCATCTGGCCCTGATTGATCTGCTGCGTCCCGTGATAGAGCCCGGTCGTGTCGCCAAGGCCGATCGTGTTGGTGGTCGAGAACAGGCGGAAATACGGATTGGGCCGGATCACTCGGTTCTGATCGAGCAGAGTCAGGCGTCCCTGCGCCTCCAGCACGCGCTGGATGACGAACATCACGTCCGGACGACCGGCGTCGTATTCGTCGAACACCAGGGCCATGGGCCGCTGCAGGCACCAAGGCAGCATGCCTTCGCGGAATTCGGTGACCTGCTTGCCCTCGCGAAGGACGATGGCGTCCTTGCCCACCAGGTCGATACGACTGACGTGGCTGTCGAGGTTCACCCTGATCATCGGCCAGTTCAGCCGGGCGGCGACCTGCTCGATGTGGGTCGACTTTCCCGTGCCGTGATAGCCCTGGACCATCACGCGGCGGTCGTAGGCGAGGCCCGCGCAGATGGCGATCGTCGTCTGCGGATCGAACCGGTAGGCCTCGTCGAAGTCCGGGACATGACTGTCACGGGTGGAGAAGGCCGGGACCATCATGTCCGAATCCACGCCGAAGGCTTCGCGGATCGAGACCTTGCGGTCCGGCGTCAGCGTCAGGAGGGGATCGTCGGAGTTTTCGAGGGCGGCTGGCATGGCGGGGGGTTCACTAACGCGGCCCATTCGCGGACGCAAACGCCGCGGGACCTGTTGACGCAGGGTCAGACCATCTTGGCCTTTTGGAGAGTCTTATAGGCACGGATCACCTTCTGCAGGCGCCCCTCCCAAGACCGGTCGCCGCCGTTGGCGTCGGGATGGCAGCGTTTGACCAGATCGAGGTAGCGCGCCCGGATCGCCGGGCCGTCCGCGGAAAGATCGAGATCAAGATCATCGAGAGCTACGCGCTCGAGCTTACCCAGGCGCCGATCGACCGGAGCGCCGGCGCCCGTGCGCTTCTGCTGCTCGGCGAACATGCCAAGCGGATCGCGGAACTCGCCGCGGGCGGCGGCGGACTCGCGATTGCGCGCTCCCGCCTTGAACGACCAGGTCGGTCGTCCGCCGGTGGCCTGGTCCTTGGCGAGCTGCTCGGCCACCTCGGCCTCGCTCATTCCCGCAAAGAAGTTCCAGCTGCGATTGTATTCGGCCGCGTGCGGAACGCAGAACCAGTAGTGCTCGTCGGGATGGTGGCGGGATTTGGGGGCGCGTGTCGTGGCCGGCGCGTGGCAGCCCACGTGATCGCACAGCCGCTCTCCCGGCGCGGAATGGCGCGCGTTCGCCTTCGCCTCCTCCTCCTGCGCGGGCTTGGGAGGGCGAACGCGGATGTCCACGAAACGTGGCCTGTACTGGAACGCCTGCGGCATACAGGAGATTAGGGGCCATGAAGGAAGCACTTCAAGAATTGACAAGTCGGTTCGGCCCGGCGACCCTTTCCGGCATGGGTCCCGTGGCCAGGCTGATCCACGAAAAACTGACCGCGGGCCTCGCGCCCACCCTGCTGGAAATCGAAGACGAGTCCGCCCGCCATGCCGGTCACGCGGGCTCACGTCCGGGCGGCGAGAGCCACTTCCGCGTCACCGTGGAGTCGGCCGCCTTCGCCGGGGAGACCGCGGTCGCCCGCCAGAGACGGGTCCACCGGCTACTCGCCGAGGAGCTGAAGGGGCAGATCCACGCCCTCTCCCTGACCCTTCGCGCCCCGGGCGAAGGCGGACGCTAGACCTCAGGCGACCTTGAGCGCTGTAGCGAGAGTCTCGGCGAGGTCCCGCGAGCGGTAGGGCTTCTGCAGGACAGGCGCGCCGCGGTCCGCCTCTCGCAGGCCCGCGTCCCCATAGCCCGTGCAGAAGACGATCGGGACGTTGCGCGCACGAAGGACGTCGGCGACGGCGAACACCGGCTGACCGGCGAGATTCACGTCCAGCAGGGCGGCGTCGAGATCCGCGGCTTCCTCGGCCAGGACCATCGCAGCCTGCAGGCCGTGAGCCGGTCCGACTACCGAACATCCCAGGTCGGCGAGCATGTCCTCGACGAGCATGGCGATCATCATCTCGTCCTCGACCACGAGGACCCGCCGGCCTTTCAGCCCGTCGCTTTCATTCATCCCCGGAAGTCCATTCGAGACAATTCGTCGCGGAGCCTAGAGGAACGCGGGAATGGGTGCAAACCCTGATGGGAGCTTCAGGGTGTCTGCAATCAGAGGGCTTCGTTTTCCGGAAGCGGCGGGCTGACGCGCAGGAGCGTGACCTGGTTGCGCTGGCGGCGCAGAACCTGGAAACGGTGGTCGTGGAAGAGGAAGCGCTGGCCGGGTTCGGGAATGGCGCGAGCCTCGTGGATGACGAGGCCGGCGACGGTCACGGCGTGCTCGTCGGGCAGGGTCCAGTCCATCGCCCGATTCAGGTCCCGGATGGTGACGTCGCCGTCGACGAGCACCGAACCATCAGGCTGGCGGCGCACGCCCTGGACCGGCTCGTCATACTCGTCCTGGATCTCGCCGACGATCTCTTCGAGGATGTCCTCCAGTGTGACGAGGCCCTGGAGGGCGCCATACTCGTCCACCACCAGAGCGAAGTGGGTGCGCCGCTTGAGGAAGGCGGCGAGCTGATCCTTCAGGCTGGTGGTCTCGGGGATGAACCACGGCGGTCGCATGATGGCCGCCACGTCGACCTTCTCGGCGACGCCTCCGGCCTGAACCAGGCCCTTGAGCAGGTCCTTGGCGTGGACGACGCCGATGATGTTCTCCGGCTCCGTGCGGTAGACCGGCAGGCGCGTGTGCTCGGCGTCCATGATGCGGGCGACCAGCTCGCGCGGAGGGAGGTCTCCGTCGAGCATGGTGATCGACTTGCGGTGGACCATGATCTCCGACACGTCGAGATCGTAGAGGTCGAGAACCCCGCCGAGCATCTGGCGCTCGCGCGCCTCGAACGCCCCCTCGGAATGGTGCAGGGCGACGGCTCCGCGGATCTCCTCCCGAGCCGCCAGCACATCCATTCCCCGCTCTAGCTTCACGCCGAAGAGGCCGAAGGTCAGGCGTACGACCCATTGCACCGCCGCGATCACCGGGCCGAGGACCCGCGTGGCGAGGAGCATGGGGCTCGAGATGGCGCGGGCGACGTCGTCCGCCCTCACAATCGCCAGTGTCTTGGGCATTACCTCGACGAACACAACGACCAGGACGGTCATGATCCCTGTGGCGATGGCCACGCCCTCCGCGCCCGGGATAGCGTGGGTGATGAGCTCGGTGGCGAGGGATGAGGCGAGGATGTTGAGGGCGTTGTAGCCGATCAGCACCGCGCCGATCATCCGCTCCTCCTTGGCGAGCAGGAGGTTCACTCGCCGGGCGGCCGGGTCGTGTTCGCGCTCGAGCTGGTGCATCCGCCCCCGGCTCGCACGCGTGAGGGCGGTCTCAGCGGCGGAGAAGACCGCCGAGACCGCCAGCAGGGCCAGGATCATCAGCCCCATCAGGACCACGGCGGTGGTCACGTGCGCGCGCCCTCCGCGAGGAGGAAGTCCCGCAGCGGCCCTCTCTCTACGCCGCGCGCGACGAAGGCCTTGCCGATCCCGCGGGCGAGGATGAAGGTCAGCGCCCCGCCCTCGGCCTTCTTGTCCTGGGCCATGGCCTCGATCAGGGCGTCGGCGGGCGGCGCGTCACTGAAAACCTGGTCGAGGCGGACGGGCAGGCCGGCGGCCTCGATCGCCGCCTCTGCGCGGCGCGCGTCCTGGCCCGCGCACAGGCCCAAGGCGGCCGAAAAGCGGAACGCCTGGGCGCAGCCCAGGCCCACGGCCTCGCCGTGCTTGAGCTCATCGCCGAAACCGGAGAGGGCTTCGGCCGCATGTCCGAAGGTGTGGCCGAGATTGAGCAGGGCGCGGCGGCCGCCCTCGCGTTCGTCTTCGGCGACGATCTCCGCCTTCATCTCCACGCACCGCGCCACGGCCTGGGCCAGAGGCGCCTCGGCGAGATCGAGCACCTCGCGCCCGTTCGTCTCCAGCCATTCGAAGAAGGCGAAGTCTCCGAGCAGGCCATATTTCAGCACTTCGGCGTAGCCGCAGGCCAGCTCCCGGTGCGGAAGCGTCGCGAGGACATCGAGATCAGCCAGGACCAGTCGCGGCTGGTGGAAGGCGCCGATCAGGTTCTTGCCGCGCGGCGAGTCGATGGCGGTCTTTCCGCCCACGGAGGAGTCCACCTGGGCCAGAAGCGTGGTGGGGACCTGGATAAAGTCGACGCCACGCTTGACGATGGCGGCGGCGAACCCCGCCAGATCCCCGACGACGCCGCCGCCGAAGGCGACGATGCGATCGCTCCGCTCGACGCCCAGCGCCAGAAGACGATCGCAGAGGTCGGCGAGGCCGGAAAAGCTCTTCGCCTGCTCGCCGGGGGGGATGACGATGGCCGGGCAGTCAACGCCCGCCCCCCGCAGGGATGCGCGCAGGGTCTCCCCATGGAGGGCCGCCACGGTCTCATCCATCACCACAGGAGCGAAGGGCCGACGCAGCAGAGGGCGCACGCGTGCGCCCGCCTGAGCGATCAGGTCCTTCCCGACAAGGACGTCGTATTCGCGCCCGGCGAGGGCGACGCCCAGGGTGCGCACGCTCACGACGAGCTGACCGCGAGATGACGCGTGAGGGCCGCCACGATCGCTTCCACGGCCACCTGATGGGGAAAGTCGCCCACCTCCACCGTCAGATGGGCCGCGGCGAACGACGGGTAGCGATCGCGGGCGTGAGCCTCCAGCACTTCCATCGGATCTCGGCCGATGAGCAGGGGCCGGTGATCGCGGCGTGCGACGCGGCGGGCAAGGATGGGAAGGTCCGCCTTGAGCCACACGACAATGGCCTTGGCGCTGAGCACGTCGCGCGTCAGGGGTTGGGCGAAAGCGCCGCCCCCGGTCGCCAGGACGTGCGGCGGCTCGTCCAGCAGACGGGCGATCACCCGCCGCTCGCCATCGCGGAAGGCCGGCTCGCCCATTTCGGCGAAGATGTCGGAGATGGACTGGCCGGCCGCCGCCTCGATCTCGCTGTCGGCATCGCGAAAGGGCATGTCCAGCGCCACGGCCAGGCGCCGGCCAATGGTGCTCTTGCCTACGCCCATCAGTCCCACGAGAGCGATGGTCTTGCTGCTTAAGTGCGGTGGGGAAGTCATGGCACGGTCAGGATTACAACATGGGACGGCGCAGGCGAATGGGCGAGGCGCCATGTTGTCGAGCGGCGCCCCCCGGCGCCTCGGCTCGATCGATGACGCACTTTGGAGGAGCTAGCGCCCGATGTTCTTTGGCTGGACCGCTTTCTACCAGATGACCGGCGAGGCGGGGGCCGCCCTGGTCGGGCTGCTGTTCATCGTCGCGACGCTGTCGTCCCGGCAGCAACAGGATGGGGTGCACGTGGGCGTGCAGCTGTTCACGACACCGACCGTATTCCACCTATCGCTGGTGCTGACGGTAAGCGCCCTGGCGCTGGCGCCGCCATCACCGGTGTACCGGCCGGCGGCCGGCATGTTCGTGATCGCGATCGTCGGCTGCCTCTACGCCGGGCCCGTGGCGATCCGCATCTCCCGCCTGGCCACCCAAGCCCACTGGTCGGACTTCTGGTTCTACGGCGCTGCGCCCTGCGCCGCCTATCTGGCGCTGGCCGGTGCGACGGGCGCGGCCTGGGCGGGTGCGCCCCATTCGGCGCATTGCGTCGGCCTGGTCGTGCTCATCCTGCTGGCCCTGGGAGTCCGCAACGCGTGGGACCTCATCACCTGGCTCGCGCCCCGCCGGCTGGTGTGAGCGAGGTTCCGACAAGCCGCACTGAAGGAGGATCCCGCGCGTGTACCTCGAGCGATTGAGACTGGACGGCCGCACGGCATGGATCACCGGCGGGGCGCGCGGCATCGGACTGGCCGCCGCCGAGGCCTTGGCCGAGGCCGGCGCGCGGGTGACGATCGCCGATCGCGACGAAAGCGAACTGGCGAAGGCGCGCGCGGCCCTCGCGGCGAAGGGGTTCGAGATGGCGATCGAGTTGATGGACGTCACCCGCCCCGAAGAGGCGGCGGCCGTCGCCGACCGGATCACCGCGCGCGAGGGGCGCCTGGACATCCTGATCAACAACGCCG
>DATHPX010000341.1:0-29793 GCA_035483335.1 Caulobacteraceae bacterium
AATGGGGGTGAAGGCGCCGTAGTCGAGGTAGGACTTCACGCGCGCCAGGGCTGCGCACATGCGCGCATTTCCGACCACCATGCCGACCCGCCAACCTGCCATCGCGTAGGTCTTGGAGAGTGAATTGACCTCGACCGCGATCTCCCGGGCGCCCTCGACCTGCAGGACCGACGGCGGCGGATTGTTGTCGAAGTAGATCTCGGAATAGGCGATGTCGGAGAGCACCAGCATGTCGTGGCGCCGCGCAAGGGCTACCGCGTCCTTGTAGAAATCCAGGTCCACCCACTGGGCGGTCGGATTGGAAGGGTAGCTGAGGATTAGCACGCTCGGCGGGGGCGCCGAGTGGCTCACCGCGCGGCTCACGCCCGACAGGTAGGCTTCCGGCGAAAGCGCCGGGACGTGCCGGATCACGCCTCCAGCCATGATGAAGCCGTAGGCGTGGATCGGGTAGGCGGGGTTGGGGCAGATGATGACATCGCCTGGCGCCGTCAGGGCCTGCGCCAGGTTCGCGAAGCCCTCCTTTGACCCCAGGGTGGCGACAACCTCGGTTTCCGGATCGAGCTTCACGCCGAATCGTCGAGCGTAGTAGCCGGCCATCGCACGGCGCAGTCCGAGGATGCCTTTGGAAGCGGAGTACCGCCCGGACTTGGGATCGCGAGCGGTCTCGATCAGCTTTTCGACGATATGGGCGGGGGTGGGCATATCCGGATTGCCCATGCCAAAATCGATGATGTCCTTGCCGCAGGCGCGAAGCTGCGCCTTCAGGCGGTTCACCTCCTCAAAGACGTAGGGCGGGAGTCGGCGGATACGGTGGAACTCGGGGATCATGGTGTCTTCGGGTTAGCCCTGCCCAGGTGATTGATCGACCAGGGGCGGCGTAGGCGTCAATGGGGCCCAGAATCTAATGTGGTCTGGGGGGCGGGGTCGCCTCTTCACGGGCGCGGCGGGCGAACTCCTCCGCCTCGCCTGGCGGAGTCAACGGCGGCGGCGGAGTCGCCTGGGCGCGGGCCTGGGCGGCGAACGCCTCGGTTTCTCCAGGCGTGAGGCTCCAATGCATCCTCGCCGTAGCGCGGGTGAGAGACCGGCCGGCGACGCGCGCGTCGACGACCGCGGTCTTGAACTCTGCGGCGGTGCGGACGTCCGTCGGCGGCAGAGGAATGGAACAGAAGCTCGGATACCCGCCGGGGTGATCCGAGGACGTGGAGGCGCAGGCGTCCGGCGTCGCGGCCTGGACGAATCCGGCTGCGCCCGCGATCACGACCGCGATGACGATTGAAAAGGCGGGGAGGAGCGCTTTCATATGGGCGCATTCTTAAGCCACATGGCGGCTCGAGAGAAAGCATTCCTCGGACGGGAGGCCTGATGAGCGAACCGGTGAACCGGAAGCCCCCGGGGGCTCCGAAGAGGTCCGCAAGCGGGGGGCAAGGGGATGTGAGTCCGCAGCCCCGGCGAAAGACCGCCTCTCCCCCTCCTCCAGAACCCGCGCTAACGCCGCCCCCTGCCGCCTCCGTCCCCGATGGCGCGGCTGCGGCGCTCAATTTCCTCACTGGCGAACAGCGGGCGGCGATCGAGACCCTGTCGATCAATCTCGCCCGCGCCGCCATGACCGCCCAGGCGGCGATCGCTGAGGCCACCCTGAGGTCAAGCGAGAAGCGGTCCGTCCCCACCAGCGTCGATCCGTTCGAGCTGGGTGGCGCCTGGGGCGAGGTGATGACGCGTCTGGCGACCCAGCCCGACAAGTTGTTCCAGGCGCAGGCCAACCTCTACGGACGCTATTTTGACCTCTGGAGATCCGCCGCGATGTCGGCGACGGGAGAGAAGGCGTCGCCCGTGGCCGCGCCCGCCAAGGGGGACAAGCGTTTCAACGATCCCGACTGGCAGAACCCCTACTTCGACCTGATCAAGCAATCGTACCTGATCACGTCCAACTGGCTGAACGACCTGGTGAGCGGGATCGAGGGCGTCGAACCGCTGACCCACCGGCGGCTCGAGTTCGCGACGAAGATGCTCACCGACGCCTTCTCTCCATCCAACTTCCTGCTCTCCAACCCCGTGGCCCTGCGCGAGGTCCTCGAGAGCCGGGGCGAGAGCCTGCTCAGGGGGATGGAGAACTTCGCTCAGGATCTGGAACGAGGGGGCGGTCAGCTTGCGATCAGCCAGACCGATTTCGACCAATTCAAGGTCGGAGAGAACGTCGCCACCGCGCCCGGCAAGGTGGTGTTCCAGAACGAGCTGATCCAGCTCCTGCAGTTCTCTCCGTCCACCGCCGAGGTGCGCGAGATTCCGCTGCTGATCTTCCCGCCGTGGATCAACAAGTTCTACATCATCGATCTGCGGCCCGAGAACTCGATGATCCGATGGCTGACGAGTCAGGGCTTCACCGTGTTCGTCACCTCCTGGGTCAATCCGGACGCCCAGCTCGCCGACAAGACCTTCGCCGACTACATGCGCGAGGGCATCTATGCGGCGGTTGACGCAGTCCAGCGGCAGACGGGGGTCAAGCGGGTGAATACCGTCGGCTACTGCATCGGCGGAACCCTGCTCTCCTGCGCGCTCGCCCACATGGCCGCGCACAAGGACGAGCGAGTGAACTCCGCCACCTTCTTTGCCGCCCAGCAGGACTTCTCGGAGGCCGGCGACCTGCTGATCTTCACCAATGAGAGTTGGCTAAAGGACCTCGAAGCCAAGATGGACGCCGGCGGCGGCGTCCTTCCGGGCAAGTCCATGGCGGACACGTTCAACGCCCTTCGCGCCAACGACCTGATCTGGTCGTTCTTCGTCAGCAACTATCTGATGGGCAAGGAACCCAAGCCGTTCGACCTGCTGTTCTGGAACGCCGACCAGACGCGGATGCCCAAGGCCCTGCACCTGTTCTATCTGCGCCGATTCTATGTGGACAACGCTCTGGCCAGGGGTGAGCTGGAGCTCGATGGCGTGCAGCTCGACCTGGGCAAGGTGCGCACGCCGATCTTCGTGCAATCCTCGCGCGAAGATCACATCGCCCCGGCCCGCTCCGTCTACAGGGGCGCGCGCCTCTTTGGAGGCCCGACCAAGTTCACCATGGCCGGATCGGGCCATATCGCCGGCGTCATCAACGCCCCTGTCGCGCACAAGTATCAGCACTGGGTCAACGACGCCCTGCCGGCGACCCTCGACGAGTGGCTTGCGGAGGCGGTGGAACACCCGGGATCCTGGTGGCCGCACTGGGCCGAATGGCTGCACGCCCGCTCCGGTGAAATGGTCCCCGCCCGCGATCCGACGGCCGGCCCCCTCCCTGCGTTGGAGGACGCTCCTGGATCGTTCGTGAAGGTGAGGTCGTAAGGGAGCAGCCGCCTCAGGCGGGGACGAACTTCAGCGCGGCGCCGTTGTTGCAGTATCGCAGGCCCGTCGGCCGCGGGCCGTCATTGAAGACGTGGCCCTGGTGGCTCAGGCAACGGGCGCAGTGGTACTCGGTCCGCTCGTCGATGAGTTGGAAATCGGCCTTCTTGGCCAGGGCGCCGGGGATTTCGGTCCAGAAGCTCGGCCAGCCGGTATGGGAGTCGTACTTCCATGCCGAGCGAAAGAGCGGCAGGCCGCATCCCAGGCACGCGAAGGTCCCATTCCGGTGCTCGTCAAGCAGCGGACTGGTGTAAGGGCGCTCGGTGCCTTCGTGGCGCAACACCAGATAGGATAGTTCCGGGAGACGCTGTTTCCATTGGGCGTCGCTGATGACGCGATAGGGCGAGTTCTGCCAAGCGTCCGCGGCGACCGCGGTTGTCCATCGGACCAGCGCAGGGGCAGCGAGGGCAGACGCCAGGAAGAAGCGACGGTTGAAGGCGGGCTGCATGATCATGCCCCTGATACGTCGCGCCGCGCCCGGCGGTTACGCCGTCTGTCTCATTTCCACGTGAGGCGACGCCGCGTGCGGCTTTGAGAGGCCAAGCATCAGCTCGAGATTCTGTACGGCGGCGCCCGACGCGCCTTTTCCCAGGTTGTCGAGCACGGCGGTCAGACGCGCCTGCCCGCTCGACGGCGCGCCAAACACGTGAAGGGCCATGTCGTCCCGACCCGCAAGAGCTTCAGCCTCGACCGCGCCGAGTGCAGCCGACGCCTCGCGAAATTCCACGCGCACCGCGCGGGCGCCGGCGTAGGCCTGCGCCAGGGTTTCGTGGACAGCCTCGATTTGCGGCCCGCCCGGGAGCGCCGAAAGCGCCAGGGGAACTTCGACGATCATGCCCTGGGGGAAGCGACCGACGGCCGGGCAGAACACCGGCGGCTGGCTCAGGCCGGCGTGGGCCCGCATCTCGGGCAGGTGCTTGTGATTCAGGCCGAGCGCGTAGGCGCGATAGGCGGTCGAGGTGAAGGCGGACGAGGTGCGATCTTCGAATTCCGCGATCATCGAGCGGCCGCCGCCGCTGTATCCGGACACCCCGTGGACACTCAGCGGCCAATCGGCGGGAACGACACCGGCGCGCACGAGCGGCCGCACCAGGGCGAGGAACCCCGTGGCCCAGCAGCCAGGGTTGGACACACGCAACGCCTGGGCGATCTCGCGATCGCGGCCCGGCTCAAGCTCGGGGAAGCCGTAGGTCCAGCCTGGGGCCGTCCTGTGCGCTGTGGAGGCGTCGATCACTCGAACGCCGGGATTGCGGATCAGGCCCACCGCCTGGCGCGCCGCGTCGTCCGGCAGACATAGGATCACCGCGTCGACGCCGTTCAGCAGCTCGGCGCGGACCTGCGCATCCTTGCGACGCGCCGGATCGATGCTGACCAGTTCCAGGTCCGCGCGGCCGGCGAGCCGGTCGCGGATTTGAAGGCCGGTGGTGCCGGCCTCCCCATCGATGAAGACGGTCGGCCTCACGATGCCCTCCGGAGAGGATTAGCGCTTGGAGAACTGGAAGCTTCGGCGCGCCTTGGCTCGGCCGTACTTCTTGCGCTCGACCACGCGCGAGTCGCGGGTGAGGAATCCGTGCGGCTTGAGCACGGCCCGCAGGCCCGGCTCGTAATAGGTGAGCGCCTTGGAGAGGCCGTGCCGGATGGCTCCGGCCTGACCTGAAAGTCCAGAACCCTCGACCGTGACGATGACATCGAACTGACCGAGACGGTCCGTCACCTGTAGCGGCTGGGCGATCATCATCCGCAGGACCGGGCGAGCAAAGTACTCTTCCTGGTCGCGGTCATTGATGGTGATCTGGCCTTGGCCGGGCTTGATCCACACGCGGGCGACCGCGTTCTTGCGCTTGCCGGTCGCGTAGGCGCGGCCCTGGCTGTCGATCTTCGGTTCGGCGGGCGCCTCGGCCACCGCGGTGGGGGAAAGCTGGGCGAGCGCGCTCAGGCTGTGGGTGTCGCTCATCGACATTAGCTCCGGGCGTTCTTGGCGTTCAGGGCCACGAAGTCGACCTTCTCGGGCGACTGCGCTTCATGAGGATGTTCGGCGCCGGCGTAGAGCTTCAGATGGGTCAGCTGCTTACGCGCCAGCGGGCTTTCCTTGGGGAGCATCCGCTCGACCGCCTTTTCGAGGATCCGCTCGGGGAAGCGGCCGCCCAGGACCTTTCCGGCCGTGCGCGACTTGATCCCGCCTGGATAGCCGGTGTGCCAGTGATAGGTCTTCTGGTCGAGCTTGCGCCCGGTGAACTTCACCTTGTCCGCATTGATGACCACGACGTGATCTCCGCAATCGACATTCGGCGTGTAGTCCGCCCGATGCTTACCGCGCAGGCGCATCGCGATGAACGAGGCCAGGCGGCCGACGACGACGCCTTCCGCGTCCACGAGGATCCAGCGCTTTTCGACGCTCTCTCCCTTCAGGTAGGTCGTGGTCTTGCTGGTCATCTCTCGAATTCCCGTCGATCGGGAGGCGCGGCCCCGAAGGCGCGCCCGCAATTGAAGGCGCGCTGCTAAAGGGTCGCGCCGGGCGTGTCAACGACGAAACCTCATTCGCTGACCGCGAACGTCAGTTGACCTTTGTTTTTCCATGAGTTTCTTGAAACGGTAAAATGATACCGGTCAAATTCGACGCGCGCGCCAAGCCAACGACACGGCGATCGCCAGGAGCGCGACGGCGTTAGCCTGGTGAGCCAGCGCCAGGCCCAGGGGGACGCTCAACCAAAGTGAGGCGATCCCCAGGACAGCCTGCAGACAGGCGTCCGCCAGAGCGGCGAAGGCCAGCAGACGGATCGCCCCGGGTGCGGTGCTGGACCGGACCGCCGCAGCCGCGAGGGCAAGCGTCGCGATCAGCAGCGCATAAGCGACGATACGGTGGTCGAACTGAACTGCCGCGAGCCCGTGTGCAAACGTGGCCCAGCCGCCGCCCTGCCAGTAGCCCTCGGGAAACCAGCGCCCCGCCATGAGGGGCCAGTCGCCATCGATCAGGCCGGCGTGATTTCCCGCCACCAGAGCGCCCATCAGGCACTGAATGAAGACCCCTGCGGCGAACAAACCGCCCGCAAGGGTCCAGCCGTCCGAACGACGCGCCTTTCCCTCTCCATTCCACGCCTCGAGCCCAGTCCACACGAGAGCGCCGAAGAGAAACAGGGCGAGCCCCAGGTGTGTGGCGAGGCGCTCCGGCTCGACCGATGCGCGCCCTTCGAGGCCGCTTTCGACCATCCACCAGCCCACGAATCCCTGCAGGCCGCCCAGAGCGAACAATGCGACGCAGCGGCCAAGCAGTCGGCGTGGCAGGCTGCGCGTCGCGACGAACGCGACGAACGGCAGGGCGAAAACCAGACCCACCGTGCGGCCCAGCAGGCGGTGCGCCCACTCCCACCAGAACAGGACCTTGAAGTTGTCGAGCGTAATGCCCTGATTGATCAGGTGGAACTGCGAACTCTGACGGTACTTGTCGAAGGCGTCCGCCCAGGCGACAGCGTTCAGCGGCGGAATTGCCCCGAGGATCGGCTTCCACTCGGTGATCGACAGGCCAGAGCCCGTGAGGCGTGTCGCGCCTCCTACCACCACCATGGCCAAAACCATGGCGGCCACTGTGAGGAGCCAGATCGCCACCGGCTTCGATCGGTCCGGAGCCGCGGCACGCGCGGCCGACCGGCTCGAAGCCGGTGAGGAGATTCCGATCATCTTGGAACTCTTCCTCGACTACCCTTCGCTCGCCCGTATCGGGCGAATGGTCGGAGCGACAGGATTTGAACCTGCGACCCCTTGACCCCCAGTCAAGTGCGCTACCAGGCTGCGCCACGCTCCGCCGCGAGGGAGCGCCCTTATAGAGAGCGATATTGTAGGCGGCAATGGCCCTCAGGCCGGCCGATCGATCGCTGCTTGCAGGCGCGTGCGGGCGCGGTTGAGGTCGTTCAACGCAGTCTCCAGATGATGACGCGTGAGATTGGAGACCTCTGTCGGAGACGAAGCGGCCCCGCCCGCAGCGCGCTTGAGCCCGCCTTCGCGATAGAGCTTCTGCACCGATCTTATCGAGTACCCTTCGTCGTGGAGCAGGCGGCGAACCTCGCAGAGCACCGCCACGTCGCGGGGACGGTAGAATCTTCGGCCCCCTGCCCGCTTCAGCGGGCGGATGAAACTGAAGCGGGTTTCCCAGAATCTCAGGACGTGCGGACCTACACCCACGGCGTCAGCCGCTTCGGAGATTGTGCGGAATGCTTCCGGGCCCTTGGTCACGGCTCCGCTTATTAGCTCAGCGCGCGCTCAATGCGCGATTTCAGAACCTGGGACGCCCGAAAACCAATCACGCGTCGCGGCGCGATAGTGGCTGGGGCGCCAGTCTTAGGGTTGCGACCGACACGCTCGCGCTTGGCCCGGACCTGAAAAACACCAAACCCGGAGAGCTTTACCGTCTGCCCGCGCTCCATCGCCTCTGCGATGAGGTCGAGGGTCTGCTCGACAAGATGCGAGCAGTCGTGTCGCGTCAGCCCAACATTTTCATGAAGGGCGTCTGTGAGATCTGCGCGTGTAAGAGTCCTGGACTTCATATGCCCCCCAAGACACACAACGTGCCTTTCCAGTCGCGGGTCGTCAAGTGAACGAGAGTGAACAGTTCGCGAGGCGCTAAGGCCGCTTACGGCTTACAGGCGAACGACAACCGCGCCCCAGGTCAATCCGCCGCCCATGGCCTCGAGCAGCAGAAGGTCACCCTCGCGGATCCGACCATCGGATACGCCTTGCGCCATCGCCAGCGGGATGGACGCCGCCGACGTGTTGGCATGCTCGGCCACCGTCGAAATGACTCGGCAGGGGTCGATCCCGAGCCGTTTGGCCACCCCATCCAGGATCCGCTGGTTGGCCTGGTGCGGAATGAACCAGTCGATGTCGGGGAGGGCCACGCCGGCGGCGGATGCAGCGGCGACAACGGCCTCGCTGATGTTGATCACGGCGTGGCGGAAGACCTGGTTCCCCTGCATCCGCAGCTTCCCCACGGTGCCGGTGGTCGATGGACCTCCGTCGACGAAGAGAAGGTCCTGCTTGGTTCCATCCGCGCGCAAGGAGAAACCGAGTATTCCCCTGTCGCCGGTGGACCCTGTGTCCGGTCCAGGCTCCAGGACGACCGCGCCGGCTCCATCGCCGAAGAGGACGCAGGTGCCACGATCCGTCCAATCCATCAGGCGCGTCATCACCTCCGCGCCGATCACCAGCGCACACCGGCTCTGGCCGCGGCTGACGAAACCGTCGGCGACTGCGAGGGCGTAGACGAACCCCGAGCAGACCGCCTGGACATCGAAAGCGACGCCCACCGGCGCTCCGATCTTGCGCTGGACGATGGTCGCGGTCGCCGGAAAGGTATTATCGGGCGTCGTCGTGGCGACGATGATGAGGTCCACCTCCGCCGCGGTCCTGCCCGCCGCGGCAAGGGCCTCGCGAGCTGCGGCGACCGCGAGCTCGGAGACAGGCTGGTCGGACGGCGCCTGACGGCGCGAACGGATGCCGGTCCGCTCGTAGATCCAGGCGTCGCTGGTGTCGACGATGCGAGCCAGATCATCATTCGTCACGATGTTCGGGGGCAGGTAGGCTCCCACCCCCGTCACCACGGACCGTCCCGCCGTTGTCACGCTACGCTTCTCTCTGTGTCAGCTTTTCCCGGCGAACCGCCGCGTCCGCCAAGATGGGTGGCGATCTCCGCGACGAAGCCGCCGGTCGCCAGGGTTGCCGCGAGTCGGACGGCGTTGGCGACACCATGGGCGTCCGCACCGCCGTGACTTTTCACAACCACACCGGTGAGGCCAAGGAAAGGGCTGCCGTTGATGGTGCTTGGGTTCAACCGCGCGCTCATCTTGCGTATCGCCCCGCTCGCCACCAGCGCCCCTGCCCGGGCGAGAGCGTCTTCGGTCAGGGTGCGGCGCAGCTCGGCGCGAAAGTACCGCGCGAGGCCTTCGGCCGTCTTCAATGCGACGTTGCCGGTAAATCCATCGGTGACCACCACATCGACCGTGCCCTTGGCGATGTCGTCGCCCTCGACGAAACCGCGATAGTCGAGCTCGAGCGTCTGCTCGCGCAGGGTTCGGTCAGCACCACGCACCTCTTCGTGACCCTTGTCGTGTTCGGTGCCGATGTTGAGCACGCCCACCGTAGGTCTGGGCACGCCGTGCAGGGCCCGGTGGAAAGCTGCGCCCATGATCGCGAATTCGACGAGCCGTTCGGTGTCGCAGATTACGTTGGCGCCGACGTCCAGGACGGACGTTACGCCCGAGAGTGTCGGCCAGCTCGCGACCAGAGCCGGCCGCTCCAGGTCCCCAACCATGCGGAGCAGCAAGCGGGAAATCGCCATCAAGGCGCCCGTATTGCCGGCCGAGACCGCCGCCGACGCCTCTCCCGAGCGCACGCTCTCGACGGCGTTCCACATCGAAGTGCCCTTGCCACGACGCATGGCCTGCGCCGGCTTGGCGTCCATGGGAACGACCAGCGAAGTGTGTCTCACCTCAAAGAGTTCGCGACGTCCGGGGGCGTGCGAGAGCGCAGCTTCGATCGCTTCTGCGTCACCGTGGAGGAGGAAGCGCGCATCGCCGAGCGCGCCTGAAGCAGCCGCCTCGGCGACGCCCGGAACGATGACGGACGGCCCGTGGTCGCCACCCATTGCGTCGACCGAAATCACCAGGGGGTCGGACACGATAGCGGTTCCAGTCCCCTCAGGACCTCCACGGCGGCAAGGCGAGGCGGACGATACAGGGGGAATTCACGGATGCAACCCGGCTCGTCCTTCCGGGTGCGGACCCCTTGACGCGGTTCAGCTCGCATCCGGGCGCCGGTTCATCAGTGACGCCAGGGCAGCGAAGGGCGAAGGTTCGTTCTCTGGAGCCGGCGACTCGAAGGCGGCTCCGGGCTTTCTCGCAAAGGGCGGCAGACCCAGCGAAAGGGCCTCGAGCGCAACCGCTCCAAGGTCCACGCCTTCCACGTCGCCAGGCTCAGGCGGGTCTTGCGCATCCAACTCGACCGACACTTCGCCCGCCTCGTTGTCAGGGAGATTGGGACTGCCGGGAGGCAAGAATCGCAGGTCGAGCGTTTCGCGGATCTCTTCTTCGTACGGGTCCAGAGTGACGCCGCAGACGCGGCCGACGGCCGCATCGAGTTCCCCCACTATATGCAGGCCGTCGAGCCATGCGCGCAGCACGGCGACGAGCCTGAGCCGTTCGACCGACTCCACATGGAGCCAGGCTGCGACCCGTTCGCGCACGTGGTCGTCCGCTTCCAGCACAATGCGCCGCTCGCCCGCCCCTACCCTCGGCCAGGGTTCAATGACGCGCCAGGGCGCAGTTTCCGTCACGGCGCTCGCCAACAGGGACCGTCCTTGACGAGAGCCGACGTGCCCTGCTCCGCGAGCGCGAGACGGGCCGCGACGAGGTAGGCCGTCAAATCCGCGGGCCTTGTGTCGCAGCCATCCAATATCGTGCGA
Source organism: Caulobacteraceae bacterium (assembly GCA_035483335.1). Classification (GTDB taxonomy): domain Bacteria; phylum Pseudomonadota; class Alphaproteobacteria; order Caulobacterales; family Caulobacteraceae; genus Acaudatibacter. The sequence goes on from DATHPX010000341.1 coordinate 10,829, forward strand.
GCGACGACAGCTTCGAGCGCGGAGCGCTCGGGAAGCGCAGCGAAGGCTCCCTCATAGGCTTGCATCCGGCCGTAGAAGGCTTCCCCGAGCCGACGCATCCGCTTGCCCATGGCAAGGTCACCGACGCCCATCTCACGCATCGCCCCGTCCAGGTGGCTGATGAAGACGTCGAACAGGCTCTGCCTCGTCTCTGCGAGAGGTTCTCCCGCCCCTTTCAACCGATCCAGCAGCAGGATCACGTGGGCGCAGAGCAGTTCGAATCGGCCCTCGACCGTGTCCGGCGCGCCCATCCCGGCGTAGAGCGCGGGACTGCGGGCCTGTGCCACCGCGGCGGCGTGCAGACGGTCGGCGGCCAGCCGCGAGGTCGAGGGTCGGCGTACGAGCTTCAGCATGGGCGCGAAGCCTCGATTCCGCCTTGAGGGGATAGTCTCATCGAACCGATTGAAATAGGTGTGGCCTGGACGTAGGTCAAAGGCGAACGGGGGAACAACCTCTCCTTGTCCATTCGAGTGAACGCATGACGGTAAAGCCGCTCGCCGGCCTCGCGGCGCTGAGTCTCCTGGGAGTCGCAGCCTGCACCCCGGTCAATAGTTTTCAGGGGTTTCAGGCGATCGATCACTCGCCGTCGGAAATCAAGGTCGGCGAAGACTCTCGCGCCACGGTCCAATCGAAGCTGGGCTCGCCCACCGCCGTGTCGACATTCGACAAGAACACTTGGTTCTATCTGTCCCAGACGTCTGAGACGACGGGGTTCTATCGTCCACGCGTGACGCGTCGCGACGTCACGGCGATTGTCTTCGACAAGAGCGGCGACAAGGTCACCAACATCCGCAACTACACTCTGAGGGACGGCCGGGTGATCTCCTACAATGACAGGGAGACGCCGACCCGCGGCCGCGAAATGACCGTGCTCGAGCAGTTGCTGGGCAGCATCAGCGCCGCAGGCGCATTGCCGCCTCAGGACGTCAATCCGGGCACCCACGGCGGCGGGCCCGCGGGACCCGGCGGCCCCTGAGGACTTCGGGCCCGATCGTCCCCTCCACGCCACGCGACGCAGGAAGAGGCGCGGACGCAGCCTGATTCGCCGACCGCGCCGCGCCTGCGCCTTGCCTGTAGAAGACAGGACGCTCCCCCTTCCCGCGAGCGGGAGAGGGGAGCTCATCCACATCAACCGTGGTGGGCGAGGACCGCCAGGAGCAGGAGCGCCACGATGTTGGTAATCTTGATCATCGGGTTCACGGCCGGGCCGGCCGTGTCCTTGTAGGGATCGCCGACAGTGTCGCCGGTCACCGCGGCCTTGTGCGCCTCGGACCCCTTGCCCCCGTAGTTGCCCTCTTCGATCAGCTTCTTGGCGTTGTCCCAGGCGCCGCCTCCCGAGGTCATCGAGATGGCCACGAAGAGGCCGGTGACGATCACGCCCATCAGCATGGCGCCCAGGGCCGAGAAAGCGTTCGACTTGCCCGCGATCGCCCGGATGATGAAGAACAACAGGACGGGCGAGACGACCGGCAGGAGCGAGGGCACGATCATCTCGCGGATCGCAGAGCGCGTGAGGATGTCCACGGCGCGCCCGTACTCCGGCTTGACCTCGTAGGTCATGATGCCGGGGTTCTCCTTGAACTGCCGACGGACCTCGGCGACCACCGACTCGGCGGCCCGCCCCACCGCAGTCATCGACAGACCCCCGAACAGGAACGGCAGCAGACCGCCAAACAGCAGGCCGACCACGACGTAAGGGTTTGAGAGGTCGAAGGCGACATCGCCCATGCCCGCGAAATAAGGCGAGGCGTCGGAGTTCGCCGCGAAGAACTTTAGGTCCTGTGTGTAGGCGGCGAAGAGCACGAGGGCGCCAAGCCCCGCCGAGCCGATGGCGTATCCCTTCGTGACCGCCTTGGTGGTGTTTCCGACGGCGTCGAGGGCGTCGGTGGAGACACGCACCTCGCGGGGCAGCCCCGCCATCTCGGCGATACCGCCGGCATTGTCAGTGACGGGCCCGAAGGCGTCGAGAGCCACGATGAAGCCCGCCAGGGACAGCATGGTGGTGGTGGCGATGGCGATGCCGAACAGGCCCGCCAGCTGATAGGTCAGGATGATCCCGACGATGATCACCAGCGCAGGCGCCGCCGTGGCTTCCAGGGACATGGCGAGCCCCTGGATGACATTGGTTCCGTGGCCGGAGACCGAGGCCTTGGCGATCGACTTCACCGGCCGGAAGTTGGTGCCGGTGTAGTACTCGGTGATGACGACGATGAGCGCGGTCACGCCCAGACCGACCAGTCCGCAGAGGAACAGCGCCATGGGCGTGACCAGCTTCTCGCCCACCTGAACGCCGTCATGGGGCACGAGGGACTGCATCACCCACCAGACCGCTCCGATCGAGAGCACGCCGGTGACAATCAGGCCCTGATAGAGGGCGCCCATGATGTTGTTGTTGCGTCCCAGCCGGACGGCGAAGGAGCCGATGATCGAGGTGACGATGCAGACGCCGCAGACCGCGAGCGGCAGCAGCATCATGTTCACGACAGCCTCGGAGTTGCGGAAGAAGATCGCGGCCAGGACCATGGTGGCGACGGTCGTCACCGCATAGGTCTCGAAGAGGTCGGCCGCCATGCCGGCGCAGTCGCCGACATTGTCGCCCACGTTGTCCGCGATGGTGGCGGCGTTGCGCGGGTCATCCTCGGGGATCCCCGCCTCGACCTTGCCGACCATGTCCCCGCCCACGTCGGCGCCCTTGGTGAAGATGCCGCCGCCCAGTCGGGCGAAGATGGAGATGAGCGAGGCGCCGAAGCCGAGGGCGACCAGCGAATCGATGACGTCTCGGCTGGTGTCTTCCAGGCCCATCGGGCCGGTGAGGATCATGAAATAGCCCGTGACGCCCAGAAGGGCGAAGCCGGCCACCAGCATCCCGGTGACTGCGCCCGACCGGAACGCCAGGGAAAGTCCCTTGGCCAAGCCCTCGGAAGCCGCCTGGGCAGTACGGACGTTGGCCCGCACGCTGATGAGCATGCCCGCAAAGCCCGCCGCGCCCGAAAGGATAGCGCCGATCAGGAAGCCGAGCGCCTCGCGCCACCCGATCAGGAAAAAGATGATCAGCAGGATGACGACGCCGACCATTGCGATGGTCGCGTATTGGCGGCGCAGATAGGCCTGAGCGCCTTCCTGGATCGCGGCGGCGATCTCCTGCATCTTCGCATTCCCCGCTGGGGCGCGAAGTAGCGTCGCCGTTTGCACGATCCCGTACAACACGGCCAGGAGTCCGGCGACGATCACCAACCCCAGTACGAGACTCGTATTCAAACCCATCCCATCTCCCCCGGGCTGCGGCCCGACCTCCCTTAACGCCTCTCCCGGCGACCGGAGGTCGGCGGCGCAGCCGCTCATCGGCTGTCTGGATCGCTCGCAGGGTGAGTCCTGCTACGCGTCGATGGCCGGGCAATGCCGTCAAAACCAGGGCGCGTCAACGCACCACATGCGTGAGGTCAGTGGGCCCAACCCAGCGAACCGCCGTGAATTTGGCCGCCATGGAAGGTCGTCTCGACGCCCTGCCCCTCGATCAGATCTCCTACGGTCGCGACGGGAGCGCCGGCAGACATCGCGGCCGTTCTGAAGGCTTCCTCATCCTCCGGAGAGACTGCGCAAACAATGGCGTAGTCGTCTCCGCCGGATGCGAGATCCCGTCGGGCGTGGGCCTCGTCTTCCTCTTCGGAGAGCCAGGCCGCGGCGCCGATGGAAAGCGGCAAAGCCTCGAGCCGGATGAGGGCCTTCACTTTGCTCGCCTTCGCAATATGCCCTGCGTCCGCCAGCAGACCGTCCGATACGTCGGCGGCGGCTCTGGCGTACCGCCCAAGCGGTTCGCGAAGGGCCAGCCAGGGCCGCGGCGTTCGATAGTGGGCGGCGAGCCGGCCGCCCGGATCGGCGATCTCGCCCCGCGCCGCGCGCAGCCCCAGCAGTCCATCCCCGATCACGCCGCACACGATGAGCCGATCCCCAACCCGGGCGCCTGAACGCAACACCGCAGCCCCTGCCCTCGCCCAGCCCAGCACCGTCGCGCTCAGGACCAGCGGCCCCCCCGTGGCGACGGTGTCGCCACCCAGAAGGGCGACGCCAAACTCGTCGCCGTCCTCTCGAAGGCCCTCTGCGAACGCCGTCTTCCAACCCATCGGGCGACCCTCTGGCCAGGCCGTGGTCAGGAAATAGCCGAAGGGTTTGGCCGCCTTGGCGGCCAAATCGGAGAGGCTGGTGCGGAGCAGGCGTTTGGCGATTATCGCCGGCCGTTCGTCGGCCAGGAAATGGACGCCCTCGACCATGGCGTCGGCGGAAACGACGAGTTCGAACCCGTTGCGCCCCGGCACGATCGCGACGTCGTCCAATAGATCGAGCGCCCGTGGATCAGCGCGCGTGAGCGGCCTGATCAGATCGATCCAGGCGAACTCGTCAGGGGGCGCGGGCATGGCGCGCGGTCTGATCGAGCACGGCGTTCACGAAAGCCGTCTCGGGTCCCACGCCGAAGAACGACTTCGCGATCTCGACATACTCGTCAATGGCTACCTGCGGCGGCGTCGCGGCGCCGGTCAGCTCATAGACGCCGCAGCGCAGGATCGCCCGCGCCGTCGCGTCGAGCCGGTCCAGGCGCCATCCCTCGGCGAGCCGTTCGGCGATCAATTCGTCGATCTTCACACGACGCTCCACCGCGCCACGCAGCAACTCGGCGAAGAAAGCCTCGTCCGCCGCGGCCAGTCGCTGGCCTTCCATGTCACGCTCGAAGCGGTGGGCGTCGAACTCACGCACCACGGTCTCCACGCCCGCGCCCGAGATCTCCATCTGGTAGAGCGCCTGGACGGCAGCCAGCCTGGCGACCGATCGGGCCTGATGAACAGGCCTGCTCACCGGGCGCCATCCGCCGTCGTCACCGCTTCGGCGTCGTCGGGTCCGGCCTCCTCGGAGAGGCCCTCGTCGCTGAGGAAGCGCGCGAAATCCTCGCTTTGGCGGAAATCACGGTAGACCGATGCGTAGCGAACATAGGCGACCTCATCGAGGGCCTTGAGCGCCTTCATCACCATCTCGCCAACCACATGCGAAGGCAGTTCGGTTTCGCCCAGGCTCTCGAGCCGGCGCACGATACCGCTCACCATGCGCTCGATGCGATCGGGATCGATCGGGCGTTTGCGCGTGGCCACAGTGATGGAGCGCACGAGCTTCTCGCGGTCGAAAGGCGTCCGGCGCCCCGAACGTTTGAGGATCGTCAGCTCTCGCAACTGCACACGTTCGAAGGTGGTGAACCGGCCTCCGCACTGGGGACAGAGGCGCCGGCGTCGGATCGCCGCCCCATCCTCGGTGGGTCGGCTGTCCTTGACCTGACTTTCCGGCTCGCCACAGAACGGACAGCGCAATTGGGTTCCTGCCTTCCTCGTCGCCGAAAAGACGGCTCAGTCGGCGTAGATGGGGAATCGGGCCGTGAGGTCCAGCACCTCGCGCCGCACCCGCGCCTCGACCTCAGGATCGCCCGCCTCGCCGGCGCGCGCCAGCGCTTCCACGACGTCGACGATGAGGAGACCGACCTTGCGGAACTCGCCGGGCCCGAAACCTCGCGTGGTGCACGCCGGCGATCCCAGCCTCAGCCCGGAGGTCACCGCGGGCGGGGCGGGATCGAAGGGAATGCCGTTCTTGTTGCAGGTGATTCCGGCGCGCTCGAGCGCCTCCTCAGCCGCCTTGCCAGTGACGCCCTTCGGCCGGAGGTCTACAAGCATCAGGTGGCTGTCTGTGCCGCCCGAGACGATCGCCAGTCCCCGGCTGGCGAGCGTGTCGGCAAGCGCCCTGGCGTTTTCCACCACCTGCCGGGCGTAGGTCTTGAACTCCGGCTTCAGCGCTTCGCCAAAAGCCACGGCCTTCGCAGCGATCACGTGCATCAGCGGGCCGCCCTGGAGGCCGGGGAAAACCGCCGAGTCGATCTTCTTGCCAAGCTTCAGGTCGTTGGAAAGGATCATGCCTCCGCGCGGACCGCGAAGGGTCTTGTGGGTCGTCGTCGTCACGACGTGCGCGTGCGGCAGCGGGTCCGGAAACACGCCTGCCGCCACCAGGCCGGCGAAGTGGGCCATATCGACCATCAGCTTGGCGCCCACGCTGTCGGCCGCGGCGCGGAATTTCGCGAAATCAATCGTCCGGCTGTAGGCGGAGCCGCCGGCGATGATCACCTTTGGCCGGCAGGAGAGCGCCGTCTCGGCCATGGCCTCATAGTCGATCAGGTTGTCCTGGGTCCGCACGCTATAGGCGACGGGATTGAACCACTTGCCGGACTGATTGACCGACTTGCCGTGCGTGAGGTGCCCCCCTGCCGCGAGGTCCATGCCCATAAACGTGTCGCCCGGCGACATCAGGGCCATGAAGACCGCTTGGTTGGCCTGCGAGCCCGAGTGCGACTGAACGTTGGCCCAGGCGGCGCCGAACAACGCCTTCGCCCTCTCGATAGCCAGGGTCTCGACCTCGTCGACATACTCGCAGCCGCCGTAGTATCGACGGCCTGGATAGCCCTCGGCGTACTTGTTCGTGAGGATCGAACCCTGCGCCTCGAGCACGGCGCGCGAGACGATGTTCTCCGAGGCGATCAGCTCGATCTGCTCCTGCTGGCGACGCAGTTCGCGACCGATGGCTCCGAATACCTCCGGATCCAGTCCCGACGCCTTTTGGGCCGCCGCCGCGTCGGCGCCAGCCTTCGTCATTACGTTCAATCTGTGCTCCCTTCAGTCAGGACGGCGCCCCACGCCGTCCCCCGCTCTCGTCTAGACTTCGGTCTGACTTCAGGCCGCCTGGCCGCCCAGCCGCTGCACGTTGCACCGCGTCCAGAGCCCCTCCATCGCGCTCACCAGCCGATCCATCATCTCGTCTGTGTGGAAGGGAGAGGGCGTGAAGCGAAGGCGCTCGGTTCCACGGGGCACCGTGGGATAGTTGATGGGCTGCACGTAGATGGCGTGTTCGCTCAGAAGGAGGTCCGAAACCAGCTTGCAGTGCACCGGATCGCCCACCAGCACCGGAACGATGTGGCTCACCGATGGCATCACGGGCAGTCCTGCTGCGGCCATGCGGCGCTTGAGGGTCGAGGAACGTTCATGCAGGCGAGCGCGAACCTCGTCGTGCTCCTTGAGCCAACGGATGCTGGCGATGGCGCCGGCGGTGAGCACGGGCGGCAGCGAGGTCGTAAAGATGAAGCCGCTCGCATAGGAGCGGATGGCGTCGATGACCACTGCGTCGCCAGTGATGTAGCCGCCCATCACCCCGATCGACTTGCCGAGCGTGCCTTCGATGATGTCGATGTCGGCCGCCGCCCTGTCGCGTTCGGAGACGCCGCCGCCCCGCCTGCCGTAGAGGCCGACGGCATGGACCTCATCCAGGTAGGTCATCGCCCCGTATTGCTTCGCCAGAGCGGCGGTCCCGGCGATATCCGAGATATCGCCGTCCATCGAGTAGACACTCTCGAAGGCGACCAGCTTCGGGGAGTCCGCCGGCGCTTCCGCCAGCAGCGATTCGAGGTGAGCGAGGTCGTTGTGCCGGAAGATCTTCCGGGGTCCGCCGCCATGCCGGATGCCGGCGATCATGGAGGCGTGGTTCAGCTCGTCGGAGAAGATGATCAGGCCGGGCATGATCCGCTGCAACGTCGCCAGGGCCGCCTCGTTGGAGACATAGCCCGAGGTGAACAGCAGGGCCGCTTCCTTGCCGTGCAGGTCTGCGAGTTCGGCTTCGAGCTCGACGTGATGGTGGGTCGTGCCGGAGATGTTCCGCGTGCCGCCTGAACCGGCGCCAGTGTCGCGCAGGGCCTGGTGCATCGCCTCGAGCACCACGGGGTTCTGGCCCTGTCCAAGATAGTCGTTGGAGCACCACACGGTGACGTCGCGCTGCTCGCCAGACGGCAGAGTCCAGGTCGCCAACGGGAAGTCCCCGCAATGACGTTGCAGGTCAGCGAAGACGCGGTAGCGCCCTTCGTTCCTCACCTGGGCGACCGCAGCCTCGAAGGCGGCCCTGTAGTTCATGGCGCTAGACATAGCCTCCGGCGATGTTGGCGCGAGGGGGCGCGACATCCTGATCAGGCCAGATCGACGAGCCGTCCGCGCAGGAGTTGCAATACGGCTGAAAAGTCCCTCTGGCCATAGCCGAGGCCCTCGAACAGCGCATAAAGCGCCAAGGCCTGAGCCCCTAGGGGCGTTGCGGCGCCACTGCGCGAAGCCGCCTCCTGCGCAAGCCTCAAATCCTTGGCCATCAGCGAGGTCAGAAATCCTCCGTGGTAGTCGCGATTCGACGGCGCCGAAGGGACCGGTCCGGGCCATGGGCAATAGCTCGTCAGCGACCAGCACTGGCCCGACGATTTCGAAGCGATCTCGAAGAAACGCTCCGGATCCAGGGACAGCTTTTCGGCAAGGGCGAAGGCTTCGCACACGCCGAGCATGGATACGCCGAGGATCATGTTGTTGCAGATCTTCGCCGCCTGACCCGCGCCGGATTCGCCGGCGCGTATCACGGTTCGGGCCATTGGCGAGATGGCGGCCTCGATCCGAGCGAACTGGTCTTCGGGACACCCCACCATGAAGGCCAGGGTTCCATCGCGCGCGCCGGCGATCCCGCCCGAGACCGGCGCGTCGGCCGCGACCCGTCCCGCGGCAAGCGCCGCTTCGCCAAGCGAGCGGGCGGTGTCGACATCGATCGTCGAGCAGTCAATGAGCAGGGCGTCAGGCCGGGAGGCGGGGATCACGGTTTCGCGCCAGACCTGACTCACATGGCGGGCGGCCGGGAGCATGGTGATCACGACTTCGGCCCCCGCCACGGCGGCCGCGGCCGACGCCGCCGTCTCGCATCCGGCGGCGCGCGCCTGCTCGAGCGCTTCTGCGGAGATATCGAAGGCGACCACCTCGCGCCCGGCTCTGGCGAGCGCCGCAGCCATGCCCGAGCCCATATTGCCCAGACCAATGAACGCCGTCCGCATGTCCTCGCCTTCCTGACTGATCCGCCACAGGGACTGGGCCCCGCGTTAGCCGACCTGCGGGCCGCTGTCAGCCGGAGGCGCCGGTAGGGAGGCAGGCGCGCTGGGCGCCCTCGCCTGCCCGAACGTCGAAATGACGGGAGTCCCTTTCTTTGCCGGCGCGTGCGACCGATCTTACGGCGAACCCGCCTGAGCCCGACGGACAGACAAGAGAGCTACCAATGAACGACGCATCCCCGCCGGAGCCGCCGATCCGCGCCCTGGTGGCGCCGGTGACTCCGCTGCAGCAGAACTGCACGATCGTCTGGCGGACCGACACTCGCAAGGCGGCCATCATCGATCCAGGGGGCGAGGTTGATCGTCTTCTCGCCGTACTCAAGGACCAGCGCCTGGAGCTCGAGAAGATCTGGATAACCCACGGGCACCTCGACCACGCCGGCGGCGCGGCCGCGCTCAAGGAGGCCACCGGCGTCGCGATCGAGGGGCCGCACCGGGACGACGCGTTCTGGATCGAACAGATCGAATCAAGCGGGGCCCGCTGGGGGATGCCGGACGCTCGGGGCTTCACGCCCGACCGATGGCTGGAGGATGGCGACGAGGTCTGGCTGGATGGAGTCCGGTTCGAAGTCTTCCACTGCCCGGGGCACACGCCGGGTCATGTGGTGTTTTTCCAGCGCCAGGCGCGGTTTGCTCAGGTTGGCGACGTCCTCTTCGCCGGATCGATAGGCCGGACCGACTTCCCGAGGGGCAATTTCGCCCAGCTTATCGGCTCTATCACCGGCAAGCTTTGGCCGCTCGGAGACGACGTCACCTTTGTCCCTGGACACAACCAAACTTCGACGTTTGGCCGAGAACGGCTCACAAATCCCTTCGTATCTGATGAAGCTCTCGCATCTGCGAGGGCCTGACTGTAGATTGTGGCTGGGATTGCGGACGGGCTGTTTCGCTGCGTTTCACAACAGACACTCCCTCGCCAGGGAGTTCTTGCAGATCAGGACCATGACAACCAACGCCGCATCCACCGCCGAGGAGCCCCAACTGGAGCACATCCTCGTGGTTGACGATGACCCGGGGATCCGGGACGTCGTCTCCGAATTCCTCAGCCGCCACGGCTTCGCCGTCGACACCGCCGCCGATGGGCGAGAGATGGAGCGGGTGCTGTCCCGCCGTCGACCCGACCTCGTGGTGCTCGACCTGATGCTGCCGGGCGAGGACGGGCTGTCGATCTGCCGTCGCCTCGCGCGTCCCGATGGCCCAGCCGTGATCATGCTCAGCGCAATGGGCGAGGAAACCGACCGGATCATCGGCCTCGAGTTGGGGGCCGACGACTACCTCCCCAAGCCATGCAATCCGCGCGAACTCCTGGCCCGGGTGCGGGCTGTCCTTCGTCGCAGGCGTGAGCCTCGGAGCACGGACGAACCTCTTGGCGCGGCGTGCGAGTTCGCCGGATGGCGCCTGGATCTGGTGCGGCATGAACTGCGTTCGCCGAGCGGCGTGGTCGTCAACCTCTCCAGTGGAGAGTTCTCGCTGCTTCGCGCTTTCGTGGAGCACCCGCAGCGCGTCCTCACCCGCGATCAGCTTCTCGAGTATGCGCGCGGGCCACAATCGGACGCCTTCGATCGTGCGATCGACGTCCAGATCAGCCGGTTGCGTCGGAAGCTCGAAGATGGCGGCGGAGCGGTCGAACTGATCCGCACGGTCCGCAGCGAAGGCTATATCTTCACCCCCAGGGTTTCCCGCACCTCATGAAGAAGACCCTGGCGCTGCCACTGTTCCTGCAGACGCTGGGTCTTGTCATTGTCACACTGGTCGTGGCCCAGACCTTGTCGGTGCTGGTGATCCTCAACCTGCCGCCGCCGCCGCCGCTCGTTTACACGGTCGCCGAGGTCGTTCAGGCGGTCCGGTTCGCCGGCCAGGCGCCGCCTGAGGAAGGCGTCCACGTCCTGACGACCCGCGTGAGCGCCCGCCCGCCGACCGGCGAGACGGAAGGACGCCGTCGCGTCCACTTCGGGGACGCTGTGGCCGCGGCGCTGGCCGTCGACAGGAACAGCGTCGTCGTGACTCAGCGCGGCCCCAGAATCGTGGCGCTCGGCGGACCCCGCGCGGCGCCCCAGCAACGCGAGTTACTGCGCGACGCGCCCGAACCGTTGCTGATGGGGAGTTTCGAGATCGGCATCCGTCAGGCGGACCATAAGTGGCTGATCGTCGGACCGAAGACGACGTTTGGCATTGACCCCTGGCAGGAACGCCTGCTGCTGGTGGTCGCCCTCTCCATCCTCGCCGTCTCGCCGGTGGCGTGGCTCTTCTCGCGTCGCATCGCCGCGCCGATCGCCGCTCTTGCAGCAGGAGCCGAACGACTTGGACGCGACCCCCGGGCGCCGCACCTCGAGATCGTCGGGTCGGCCGAGGTCGCCGCCGCGGCGGGCGCCTTCAACGAGATGCAGGAGCGTCTGCGACGCTACGTGGAGGAACGCGTCGGCATGCTGGGCGCCATTGCGCATGACCTGCGGACCCCTCTGACCCGGCTGAAATTCAGGGTCGAAGGCGCCCCCGAGCCGCTGCGGGACAAGCTCATCACCGATATAGACCAGATGGAAGCCATGGTGGCTTCCGTCCTTGGCTTCGTGCGGGACGCAGCGCAGACCCGCGACTACTGCAAGCTCGAGGTCTCCTCCCTCGTGGAGACGGTCATGGACGAGGCGGCGCTCACCGGCGCAGACGCGGCCGTGGAGCAGGCCGACCGCGTGGTGGTCGATGGCGATCCCCTGGCGCTCAAGCGCCTCTTCGTGAACCTCGTCGACAACGCGCTGAAGTTCGGCTCCCGCGCCCGCGCTCGGGTCCTGGCCGAGGGCGACATGGCCATCATCGAGGTGGACGACGATGGCCCCGGAATGCCGGAGAACGAGATCGAGCGCGTGTTCGAGCCGTTCCACCGCGTCGAGACCTCGCGGAGCCGCGAAACCGGCGGCATCGGCCTCGGGCTTTCGGTCGCCAGGGCGGTGGCGCGGGGGCACGGCGGCGATGTCGTGCTGCGCAACAGGTCGACAGGCGGTCTGCGCGCCCGGGTCAGCCTGCCCCGTGCGCGGCCTGCATAGGTGGACCAGAGCAGACTCTGATCAGACGGAACCGTCTAATCAGATAATTTGCTTTAGAGTCAAAAACCTGAACGCCGGTTTTATCGCCAAACCAGATCCCACTTGGGCGGACGGCGCTCCAGGTCACTGCCCAAGAAGGTTCGACAGGATGTTGACGCCGAGGGCAAGCACGGCGGTGTTGTAGAAGAACGACGCCATTGCGTGCGCCGTCACGACGTTCCGGAGCTTCAGGCTCTGCACGCCTGGATCCGAGACCTGAGCTGTCGCGCCCACGCAGATCGCGAGATAGGCGAAGTCCAGGTAGGTGCGCGGAGGATCTCCCGGAAATAGGAACCCCGCCTCCGGCCCTCGCGCCTCGACCGCCTGGAAGTGACGGTGAGCGTAGTGGCCGATGAACAGCGACTGCACGACAAGCCACGAACTTGCCAGCGTGAGCGCCGAGAGGGCGACGGGAAGCTCATGCGTCAGGCCATGGCTCCCACGCGCCGCGTGCAGGGCGACGTACACCCCGGCGAGCGATGCGATGTGGGCTGCAGCCCCGAGCATAAAGATGACCGGGGTCGGCTCATCGTGTCGAGCGGCGCGCGCCCGCACTTCCTCCTCGTCCGACGTTAGATAAACCGTCCATATCGCGATCAGATAGGTCGCGGCGCCCAGATTCCAGGCGGCCAAAGCGGCCGTATGCAGCGAGGCGCCGACCGCACGAAGAAGACAGAAGATCAAAATTCCAATAAATAGGCCGAAAAGAAGCCTTGGATGAAGCGTCATGTTCTCCTCGCGCCCCGACCCCTCCCAGCTCCGGAATCGGCAATGTACGGATCGGGCGTGATGGCAACCGTCCGGCGGCTCGGCGGTTAACAGAGCCGTGGCAGGCCAGCGCCTTGTGTAACTCAGGAGTACCCGATGCCGACGCTCACAGAAGACCACAAGCCAAGCCGGCGCGGTTTCGCAGCCATGGACCCCGATCGCCGTCGCGAGATCGCTAGGCGTGGAGGGGCCAGCGTGCCAAGCGAAAAGCGTAGCTTTGCGCAAAACCGGGACCTTGCCGCCGACGCCGGCCGCAAGGGCGGCACCGCCTCGAGGGGTGGCGGCCGCAAACCCGCCAACACGCAATAACGCCCTCCTGCGGGTGCGGCGGCGTCCCCGTCGCACCCTCTATGTCCAGGGCGTGAGCGAAAACGATGCGGCTCCAGCCGCTGGAGGCGCCTACGCCTGCGGCGCATCCTGTCCCAGCAACAGGACGGCGAACTGAGGCCTGGGACTGACCCACAGCTCATCCACACTCCAACCCGCTCGCCTGGCGAGGTCGGCGAAGCGTGTGGGGCTGAGCTTGTAGCTACTCTCGGTATGGATGGTCTCTCCGGCGGCAAATCGGAATACGCGCCCGGCCGCCCGCACCTCCTGGTCGTAGAGCGACTCGAGATGCATTTCGATCCGCTCTTCCATGCGGTTCCAAACCGCCCTGTGTGCGAACCGTGAGAGATCGAATTCGCCCTTCAATTCCCGATTGATACGCGCCAGGAGATTGAGGTTGAACCGCGCGGTCACGCCGGCCGCGTCGTCGTAGGCGGCCTCGAGTGTCTCCCGGTCCTTGGCGAGATCCATGCCCAAAACGAAGGGGGCGCCGGGTCCCAGAGCGCGGCGGACCTGGTCCAGAAGGTCCACTATCTCCTGCGGGGCAAGGTTGCCGATGGTGGAGCCCGGGAAGAAGCCGACGCGAGGCGCATCTGGCAGAACACTTGCCCATGCCGCCGGGCGCGTGAAGTCGGCGACCAGTGGGGTGACCCCCAGCTTCGGATAGTCGGCGCGGATCGCAGCCGAAGCCGCGGCGAGGGCCGAGCCGCTGATATCCACCGGAACATAGGCGGAGAGCTGGGGCGCCGCATCGAGCAGGTGGCGGGTCTTCTGACTGGCGCCGCTGCCAAGTTCGACGAGAGCCGCGCCGGCCGGGATCCGGGCGGCGATCAGAGGGGCGACCTCGGCAAGCAGGGCTGTTTCCTGCCGGGTGGGATAATATTCCGGAAGTTCGCAGATGGCCTCGAACAGTTCCGAACCAGTGGCGTCATAGAGCCATTTCGCCGGAAGGCGCTTTCGCGCGGCGCTCAGACCTTCGATGACGTCGCGGCTGAAGGCGTCGGCGGAGATTCCGTCGTCCTCCGCATCGCGCGCGAGACGGACACCGGCGAACATCCATCGCTGATGGGGGTAGAAGAAGTTGCGATAACTCGACCGGGCATGATCCGGGGGCGTGACGCAGGCGCTCCCCTTGAGGGTGATCTGCCCCACCATGAACTTGCCGTTGTACTCGCCCACGGCGCCGGCAGCTGGGTGAAAGCCGGGATGAGGGGCGTAGGCGCTCGCAGTCCATTGCCAGAGCTGCCCGAACATCTGCTCCAGGTTATCCGAGCTCTCGGCCGCGTATTCCCACTCGGCCTCCGTCGGCAGCCGAGCGCCGGCCCAGGCGGCGAAGGCCGCCGCCTCGAAGAAGCTGACGTGGCTTACGGGACCCACGGGGTCGACAGGACGCACCCCCTCCAGGGTCATGGCGCGCCAGCCTCCGTCGCCGCGCTCCCAGTAGAGTGGCGCCTCCCATCCGCCTGACTGGACCGCCGCCCAGCCGTCGGAGAGCCAGAACTCCGGCCGCCGATAGCCGCCGGCGGCCATGAACTCCATCCATTCCCCGTTGGTGACCAACCGGGAGCTGATCTCGAAGGGCCGCAGGAAGACCGGGTGTCTTGGCCACTCGTTGTCGAAGGCGAAGCGGTCGCCACGCGCGCCGATCTCGACCAACCCACCTTCGAAGCGCTTGAAACGCGGCGCTGCCCTGGCCGCCTGGGCCCGAGGCGCGCCTGTCGCATAGGCCGGCCTGACGGGTGATTGGGCGAACAAGGCCAGGATGTCCATCAGGATCAATTCCTGGTGTTGTTCCTCGTGTGCGAGGCCAAGCTCGACAAGATCATTCAGCGCGGCGGATAACTCACTCGCCAGCAACCCCTCCATCGCCGCATCCACGTGAGCCCGGTAGGCCATCACGCGGGACACCGACGGCCGTGTGAGCAGGCCCCGCTGCGGCCGGGGATGCCTAGCCCCAAGAGCTTCGTAATAGGAGTTGAAGAGATAACCGAAAGCCGAGTCGAAAGGCCGGTACTTCGCAAGATGCGGCGTCAGAATAAAGGTTTCGAAGAACCAGGTCGTGTGGGCCAAGTGCCACTTGGTGGGACTTGCGTCCGGCATCGCCTGGGGCGTCTGATCCTCTGCGCTCAGCGGCGCGGCGAGGGAAAGACTGTAGGCGCGAACCCTCCGGAAAGCATCCAGTAGAGCGCCCCGCGCGGCGCTGCGGCCAAAGTCTGTCCTCCGGGCGCCGAGAGCGAAGTCCTGAGGCATTGGTCAAGCTCCCCGGCGTCCCGGACCGGGCCGGGTGCTGCGTCCTGGCGAGCCAGGAGCCGCATCCAACGTTCGGGCGCCGGAACGGTTTCGTCCGCCCACAAGTGGTGCCGCTCCGATCGGGCGCAAGACCAGAAACTGGCAGGAGCGTCGAGGGAGGCGAAGGCGCCGAGCGTTCGGTTGTGCCGCGCCGGCGCATGGGCTAATCAGCCTCCCCGTTCGCCGGCCTGCCGGCCCGACGGATCGCCAGGTGACGTGGCCGAGTGGCTGAAGGCGGCGGTTTGCTAAACCGTTGTACGGTATAAAGCCGTACCGAGGGTTCGAATCCCTCCGTCACCGCCATCCTGCTTCGCCCTACGGGCTTCGCAGGACAGGCCCCTCGCTCTCAGCCGAAAGCTGGATGCCCTCCGAAGCCTTGGCGCAGGAGGGCTGTCGCCCCACTTCGCCCTTGCGGCCTCCAGGCGGCAGGCCACACCGGGCGTAGGGTGCGTCCCGAAGCTCCGCAGGAGAGGAAGGCGAGGATGGACCAGGAAGTGGAGGATCTCGTCGCCGTCCTTGGGCCTCTCTTGCGGGCTCTCGGCGTGTTGGAGTTCGTCGCCAGATACCTCCATCCGCCCACGCTGCCTCAGCTGCTTGCTGCACTGGAAGACCCCTCCCCGCCGCTGCGCGAGGTCGAGGGCCGCCTTTGCGGATGGCCCGACGCCCTATCCCCGGTCCGAACCGCGCTGGAGACCGCTGCGGCGGACGCCTTGGCGGCCTGGGAGGGCCTGGTCGGGGCCGTCGAGACCGCGGACGATCCAACCGTGGCCTGGCGCGCCCTGAGACGGCTCCCCCGGGCCCAGGAGGCGCTCTGGCCCCTGTCTTCAGCCGTGGCGCCGGTGAACCGGTACTTCCTCGACGCCCGCGGCCGCGGTGACCCGGATCTCCAGGTGCAATTGAGCGAACCCGCCGATGGCTCTGGGGTCAGGCACGTGGCCAACGCCTATGGCGAGCGGGGCGGCTATTCCCTCTACTTGCCCGAGGCGCGTGACCCTTCCTCGCCCGCCCCCTTGATCATGGCGCTCCACGGAGGCTCCGGCCACGGCCGCGGCTTTCTATGGACCTGGTTGCCCGCAGCCCGCGCGGCGGGAGCGGTTCTCGTTGCTCCGACCTCGATCGGCGCCTCTTGGAGCCTGCACGGCGAAGATGTGGACACCCCCAACCTATGCCGGATGCTCGACGAGGTGTCCGCGCGACGGCCTCTGGACGCCGATCGTCTCCTGCTGACCGGCATGAGCGACGGCGGGACCTTCTCCTATCTGACGGGTCTTCAGGCCGACTCGCCGTTCACCCACCTCGCCCCGGTGGCGGCGGCTTTCCATCCGGTCCTCCTCGCGCTCGCCGATCCTCGGCAGGTGAAGGGGCGGCCGATCCAGATCATCCACGGGCTGCTGGACTGGATGTTCCCTGTAAAGGTGGCGCGCGAAGCGAAAGCTAACCTCGAGGCCGCCGGAGCGCGGGTGACCTATCGCGAGATCGCCGATCTCTCCCACACCTATCCTCGCGAGGCGAACACCGACCTGCTGGACTGGCTCGCCGGCGCCTGACCGTCACCGGCGCCGCCCAGGCTGCCGCCTATAGGTGAAGCGTACGACCGAAGGCCGACAGCGAGGCCTCGTGCATCGCCTCGCTCATCGTCGGATGCGGGAACACGGTGGCGAAAATCTCGGCTTCCGTCGCCTCGAGGGTCATCGCCAGCGCGAACCCCTGGATCATCTCCGTCACCTCCGCGCCGACCATGTGGGCGCCGATGAGGGCGCCGGTCTTGGCGTCGAACACCGTCTTCACGAGGCCGGTGGTCTCGCCTGAGGCTATGGCCTTACCGTTCACCCGGAACGGGAATCGACCCACCTTCACCTCGATCCCCTGATCACGCGCCTGAGCCTCGGTCAGGCCCACCGATGCGATCTGCGGAGCGGCGTAGGTGCAGGCGGGAACGGGCGCGGTCACATGTTCGACCGGCAGGCCGGCAATGTGCTCAACGCAGCGGACGCCTTCGTGCATGGCCTTGTGCGCCAGCCACGGCGGTCCGGCCACATCCCCGATCGCGTAGAGCCCTTTCACATTGGTCGCGCCCGAGGGGTCTACGACCACGTGTCCGCGATCGATCTGGAGTCCCAGGGCCTCGACGCCAAGGCCTTCGATATTGGCTTCAATCCCCACTGCGACGATGGCGCCTTCGGCCTCCAAACGCTCGGCCTTCCCGTCGGCCTCGAGGTCCACGACGATCCCCGAGCCGGACTTCTGCAGCCCGACGACCTTCGCCCCGGCGCGGAAGGTCATGCCGCGCGCCTCGTACGCCTTGCGCGCCGCCTGAGCGATCTCCTCGTCCTCGAGGGGCAGGATCCGCGGCAACGCCTCGACCACGGTGACCTCTGACCCAAGCGCCCGGTAGAAGCTGGCGAACTCGATGCCGATGGCGCCCGATCCGATCACCACCAGGCTCGCCGGTCGCGTCTTGGGTGTCATCGCCTCGCGATAGGTCCAGACCCTCTCACCATCCGCGGCGAGACCGATGGCAGGAATGGTGCGGGCGCGCGCGCCAGTGGCCAGGATGACCGACTTGGCCTCCAGGACCCTGGTCGATCCGCCCTTTTCGTCGACCACGACACGGGGAGCGCCCGCCCCAGGTTCCAGGCGCGCGACCCCTTCGACGACCGTGGCCTTGTACTTCTTCATCAGGAACGCGACGCCAGACGAAAGCTGTTTGGCTACGTCGCGCGAACGCTTGATCACTCGCTCGAAGTCATAGGAGCGACCCTCAACCGCCAGGCCGTAGTCGGCCAGGTGCTCCAGGCCCTCATACAGCTCTCCGGTCTTCAGGAGCGCCTTGGTCGGAATGCATCCCCAGTTGAGGCAGATGCCGCCGAGGTTCTCTCGCTCGATGATCGCGGTCTTCAGTCCTAGTTGGCCTGCCCTGATTGCGGCGACATAGCCGCCGGGGCCGGAACCGATGATTACCAGATCGAAGGTCTCGGCCATGGACTAAAGCGCCGCCTCTATTGCGCTCTCTAGCGCCTGCGGCGGTGTCGTCGGCGGATAACGGCCGATCACCCGGCCGTCGCGGCCCACGAGAAACTTGGTGAAGTTCCACTTGATCGCCTGAGTGCCAAGCAACCCTTTCTTCTGGGATTTGAGCCACGCCCAAAGCGGATCTGCGGTCGGCCCGTTGACGTCGATCTTGGCCATCATCGGGAAGGTCACGTCATAGGAGAGCGAACAGAAACTGGCGATTTCCTCGGCGTCTCCCGGTTCCTGGGCGCCGAACTGGTTGCAGGGGAAGCCGAGCACGACGAGCCCCCGGTCGCGATGCTTTCGCCAGAGCGCTTCCAGCCCTTCATACTGGGGCGTGAACCCGCATTTGCTTGCGGTGTTGACCACGAGCACGACCTTGCCGCGGTAGTCCGACAGGCCCGTTAGAGAGCCGCCGAGGCTGGCGGCCTCGAACCCGTAGATGTCCGATGCGGCCGAGACGCTCATGG
>DATHPX010000342.1:0-11200 GCA_035483335.1 Caulobacteraceae bacterium
CCGGGAGCGGACGTGATGGGATCGCCGGGCCGGATGTAGCCGAAACTTACCGCCGGACGCGTGGGCTTCACGCCGAAGGTGACGATGGCGCCCTCGGCCGCCGCCGGCCGTGCGGCTTCCACCGCGGCGGCGAAGGCGACGGAGTCGGGAATGTGGTGATCGGAGTGGACGGAGAGCACGAGGGCGTCCGGCGATTCGCGGGCGATCCACAGCGCGGCCGCCAGGAGAGCGGGGGCAGAGTCCCGACCCGAGGGTTCGGCAAGGATCCGGGCGCCCGCGCCGAGCGCCACGAGCTGCCGCTGCGCCTCCTGGGCATGGACAGCGCCGGTGACCACCACAGGCGCCGCCGCGTCCCTCAGGCCGCTCACGCGCAGGACTGTCCGCTGGAACAGCGAGTGGCCGCCGATCAGGTCAAGGAAGGGTTTGGGCCGTTCCATGGTCGAGGCGGGCCAGAGCCTCGATCCGGGTCCTCCGCACAGGATGACAGGAACAACGACCAAGACGGACTTCCCAGGTGAGCACGATCCGATCCGCCGCGGGGCCGCGGCGGCGAACTCGAGCGGAGCGCGCTCTACCGACCGCGTTTGCACGCCCCAAGGTTCGCTCGCAAGCTCCGAGCTTGTGCGTCACCCGCCCGGGGGCGCGTTACGAAGGCGCTTCAGCCGTCCTGCGCCGAGCGACGGGTGCGCCAGTCCTCCAGGGCTTCTCGGAGCATAGTGGCCCGACGGCGGCTGATCGCCTCGTAAGTGTAGCTTTCAGCCCTCACCCGGGCGGCCTCGCCCATACGGTGGCGAAGCTCCGGCGACGCCACCATGGTCTTAATGGCCCGCGTCAACGCTCCCACGTCGCCGGAAGGGACGACCAAGCCGGTGACCCCATCCTCCGTCATATGGCCGGCGCCCATGACGGTGGTGATCGTTGGCAGACCACATCCGGCGGCTTCGTACGTCACCTGTGGCCCGCCTTCCTCAAAGGTAGGAATCACGAGGAATTGGGCCGCCCGATAGATTCGGCCGACATCTGTGGCGTGTCCGACGAATCGGATGAAGGGGTGACCCTCATAGCGGCGAACGAGCGCGCGTAAGGCGGGCTCGACGGATCCGACCATCCAGAGCGGCTCCTCGACGCCGCTGGCCGCCCAGGCCTCTAAGAGCTGGGCTGCCCCCTTGCGGATCGACACCGTACCGACAAACACGCCCATGACGCGCTCGCCCAACTCCTCGGTCCCGCGCGGAGTGAGATCCGCAGGATCCCAGCCGAAGCTCGTGGGCAGGACCTTTTCCTGGGGCACCCCGGCCTCGAGGAGGGTTGGGACGACCTGTCGGGAAGCGAAGAAATGGCTGTGGTGTGGGAACTCCTGATCCTCAAGCTCCACCTGAGCTCTGGTGATATGAGTGGCTTGCGCCACGCCCGCCTCCCGGTAAGCGGCGTCAACGATGCGCTTGGCGGTCCCGCGGTAGCAGTTGATCATCTCCCGAACCGTCATCAGGCCGTGGGAGCGGGCGTAGCGAACGAGCCGCGCAGGGGGTTCGGGCCAGAAATGGACAATCGTCCGATCAGGGTCGCTCGCGGCGATGGCCTGCATGAAGGCCCGTTCCACCCGAGGCAGCGCGATCCCGCGGGTCAACAGCCAGGGCGTGTGCCGTAGCCATGGCGGCACCGCCTCATGAATTTCCAGCGATGCGGGGCCGGGCCGGCGAACGCGCGCGACGTAGAGCACGCTTTCGATCTCGTCCTTCGGCATGTGCTGCAGCAGACGCGCACAGGTTCGAAGATGGCCGGCCCCTGTAAACGAGTGGGGACAGTAGGTGATCACGCGCAGGCGATCATCGCTTTGGCGTGCGCCGGCCCTTAGAGGATCTTGCGACGATCTGCGCGAAACGACCTCCAAAGCTCCCAAGTCTCCGTTCGTGTCATCGAAAGAGGCCGCAATCGCTTCGGAAGTTGCGTTCGTCGCTGGCATGCTAGCAGCCCCCTGTCTCCGCGATGGAAAAAAGTCGCAGGTCAGCACGCCGGAAAGCTAGCTCGGGGGGCTGTCGATAGCAGGAACGAGCGTACGGCGGAGATGGTTTCACGCGGCCGTGCGAAGCGTCACCGGACGTGATGCGTGAGCAGCATCGGCTACTGAACTCGATCATGGCGAGGGCGGCCTCTGGAATGATCGATGGGAATAGTCAAGCGCAGAACGACACTTACCTCTTGGGGCTACACTACCGAACAGGGGGACGGAACCCTCGAAAACGAGGCGCCTGGATCCGTGAGGCCGTAGCCGAGGAGCGCTCGCAGGACGAGCATGGCTTGCCGCAGGTTTGGTCAGATTGAAGACATGCGTCTCGAGCGGAATTGCCGAGCTTGCCTCAGCCCCCGACGTTCAGGGCGAGCAGTCGGCGGACGTCGTGGCGCAGGTCGTCCTCATCGGAATCCTTGCCCAGGATCTTGGCGACCACCACAGGACCGCCTGCGGGTCCACGGGCCTCATAGGCGGCGAGGCGGAAGCCGTTGGGGCCAGGCGTTTCGGACTGGAGGACGAAGTCGCGGCGGATGCCGGGTCCCGATTCGTTCAGGCGGATCTGCGCGCCGCCCTCATGCGCGTTCACCTTCACGCCGGCGCCGCCGCCCGCGTTCACCGAGACCTGAGCCTGGCCGGCGCCCCCGTCGCGATCGTCGTTGGCCAAGACGTGCACGCCGCCTGTGTCCACGCTGGCCTGGCCGTCGTCACGCGTATGGATGTGAAGTCCGGGAAGGTCGATGTCGACGCGGTCGGAGCCCGGCTTCGTGGGCGCGGAGGGTGGGACGTCCCGATTGGCGGCGGGCACTTCTGCGGCAAGCTGCGCTTCTATGGGCTGGAGCGCGACGTCGGGATTAGCGCCGTTCAGGTCCACGAGCTGGAGCGTCACGGTGTCGCCCTCGTCGGTGACGTAGACGCAGCTGCGCGGCGCCTCCGTGCCCGGCTTGAGCTGCAGATCACCCTGTTCCTGAGGGCAGGTGAGGGCGGAGATCTGGCGCAGCGCGTTCCTGTGCGGCGCTCCAGGGTGCGGCGGCGTGCAACCCGTCAGGGACGCCGCCACAAGGCCCGCTGCAAGCAGATATCTGGTCATATCCGAGACACTCCCGCCCCAGGCCCGATGGCCCAGAGGCGGAAGTTTCGATCCAGCAACCGATCCCGGTCCAGTGAAAATGCGGTAAGGCCCGCCCGTCAGGACTGGCCTGGCCTGGCGCTGGACCCCTCGCGCCGGGCGAGGAAGGCGAGGCGTTCGAACAGTTGAAGATCCTGCTCGTTCTTCAGCAGCGCCCCGTGCAGCGGCGGGATCAGTTTGGTGGGATCGCGTTCGCGCAGGGCGTTCTCGTCGATGTCCTCGACCATCAGCAGCTTGAGCCAGTCGAGCAGCTCCGACGTCGACGGCTTCTTCTTCAGCCCGGGCACCTTGCGCATGTCGTAGAAGATGCGCAGCGCCTCCGCCACCAACTTCTGCTTGATGCCCGGATAGTGCACGTCGATGATCGCGCGCATGGTGCTTTCGTCTGGGAAGCGGATGTAGTGGAAGAAGCAACGGCGCAGGAAAGCGTCGGGTAGCTCCTTCTCGTTGTTGGAGGTGATGATCACGACCGGACGGATCTTGGCCTTGATCGTTTCGTTCGTCTCGTAGACGTAGAACTCCATCCGGTCGAGTTCTTGAAGCAGGTCGTTGGGGAACTCGATGTCGGCCTTGTCGATCTCGTCGATCAGCAGCACCGGCCGCTCGTCCGAATCGAAGGCTTCCCAGAGCTTGCCGCGCTTGATGTAGTTGGAGACGTCCTTCACCCGCTCGTCGCCGAGCTGGCTGTCGCGCAGACGGGTCACCGCCTCATATTCGTAGAGGCCCTGCAGGGCCTTGGTCGTCGATTTGATGTGCCAGGTGATCAGGGGCGCATCGAGCGCCTTGGCGATTTCGTAGGCGAGGACGGTCTTGCCGGTGCCGGGCTCCCCTTTGATCAGCAACGGCCGCTCGAGCGCGATCGCCGCGTTGACGGCGATCTTCAGATCGTCGGTGGCGACGTAGTCGCTGGTGCCTTCGAAGCGTTTGGTCATCTAAGGAGAGCTCCGCATCGAGGCGCCCCTGGCGCCTCTCGAACAGGTGTTCAAATCGGTAGCCACCCTAAAGGCCACGCGCGGACATTCAAGCGCAGAGAGCAAATCGGCCCTGCGTCAATCCGAGCGCGGATTGGACCGGAGCCCATCGCCGTCCCGGAAAGTCCCCTCGAGGCCGATATCCCTGCGGCTGTCGCGGCGGGCGTCGCCGGAGGTCTCGTCGAAATCCTCGTCGTCAGGTCCGGTGGACTGCGCCTCCCCTTCGAAGTCCGACGGGCGGCAGTCGTCGATCGAGACCAGATCGCCCTGATCGCGGGTGATCGGGCCATCGTCGTCGTCGATTCCGTCGTCCTCCTCGAGCAGGCTCTCCCGCTCCGATTCGTCGAGGGCGTCCGGGTCGAAATCGTCGTCATCCTCGTCACCGAAGTCGCCGTCGGCGGCGTCGTCCTCGGCGGAGGTG
The DNA here is from genome assembly GCA_035483335.1 of Caulobacteraceae bacterium. GTDB lineage: Bacteria > Pseudomonadota > Alphaproteobacteria > Caulobacterales > Caulobacteraceae > Acaudatibacter. The sequence continues at coordinate 4,530 of DATHPX010000342.1, forward strand.
ACGTCGTAGACATTGCGCATCATGTCGGGGCGCGCGATGTCCTCGCCATCCTCGGTCAGGTTGGTCTCGTCGAACGTCTCGGCCTGATCCTGATCGTCGGCGTCCTCATCCGGTTCGATCGACATGAATCACGTCCTCGTCTTAAACCGAACAATCCCTCCGCCCTGGGCTTCGTTCCGGGCCGCCCCGCTCGGGCGGGCTGCCCGCCGCTCATGACGCCGGAAGCGCCCCTCCGCGCCCGGCTGGTTCTGGCGAGCGCCAGTCCGCGACGTTGCGAACTGCTGGCCCAGGCCGGCGTCACCCCGGACCTGATCTCGCCTTGCGATCTGGACGAGACGCCGGCGCCGGGCGAGGCCCCGCGACGTCTCGCCGCGCGCCTGGCGCTCGCCAAGGCCCGCGTCGCGGCGCAGGCGCATGCGGACGCCTTTGTCCTGGCGGCGGATACTGTGGTGGCCCTGGGCCGCAGGGTCATGGGCAAGCCGGACGACGAGGCGCAGGCTCGCGACATGCTGGGCCACCTGTCCGGCCGCGGCCACCGGGTGATTACAGGCGTCGCCGTGCGGGCGCCTGACGGGCGCGAGGCGGCGCGGCTCGCCGAGGCCCGCGTGCGTTTCAAGCGCCTCGACGCGGAAGACGTTTCCGCCCTCGTCGGGTCCGGTGAATGGCGCGGCGTGGCGGGAGGCTACCGGATCCAGGGCAGGGCGGGGGCGTGCGTCATGGATATCGTCGGCTCCTATACCGCCGTGGTGGGCCTTCCCCTGTACGAGTCCCTCTGCCTGCTCCGCGGCTTGGGCTGGCGGGCGCGATGAGCCAGCGGGGCCTCTTCCTCGACGTTGCTCCGGGAGAAAAGCGCGGCGTCGTGACTCTCTCGGGTCGGCCCGAGCGGCTGCTGCTCGAGCGCGCGGACGCGGACGCGGACGCGGGTGAGGGGATCGGGGCGCGCCTCGTAGGGCGGGTTCGCGCCGTCGATGCGGCCGCCGGGCTCGCCTTCGTCGATCTCGGGAATGGGCGGGAAGGGGTGCTGAACTTCACCAAGGAGACCGGACGTCCTGTGCAGGGCGCCGCGCTGGAGTTGGAGGTGCGCGCCGAGGCGCGACGCGGAAAGACGGCGACCCTGCGGGCGCTGGGAACCGCTGAGGGACCGCCGCGGGTCCTGGCGGCGGCGCCTGCGCTGGAGGCGCGTCTGCGGGCCTTCGCTCCGGAGGCGGAGATCCGCCTGGGCGCCGCCGCCCGGGCCATGGCGGACCTCGCCCAGGACGAGGCCGTGGCGTCCGACTTCCCTTTGCCGGGCGGCGGCCGGATCTGGATCGAGCCGACGCGGGCCTTGACCGCCATCGACGTGGACCTCGGCGGGCGAGCCGAGGCCACGCCGAAGAAGGCGGCGCGCGCCGCCAATCTGGAGGCGCTTGCGGAGGCGGCCCGGGCCCTGCGCCTGAAGGGCCTGGGCGGTCTGGTGGTGATTGACCTGGTCGGCCGGGCGCACGATCCGGCGGCTCTCCTGGCGGCGGCGCGCGTCGCCTTTTCGCCCGACAACCCCGGGGTCGCCCTGGGCGCGGTGAGCCGCTTTGGGACGCTCGAGTTGACGATCCCCCGCCGCGCCCGGCCGGTCGTCGAGGATCTGGCGGATCAGAGCGGGGCCGCCACGCCGCTGACTCTGGGCCTGGCCCTGCTTCGGGCGCTCGAGCGGGAGGCCCTCGCCGATCCGGGAGGTCGCTTCGTCGGCGTCGCTCCGGCGCCGCTGGTCGAGGCGGCTCGTGCGGCCCTCGTGACGCTGAACGGACGCTTGGGCGCGCGCCTAGACCTGCGCGCGGAGGCGCCGCGCGGTGGAACGCCCTTTGAGGTCGTGCGCGCATGAAGGCCCCAGGCTGTCCCATCTGCGGCAAACCGGTCGATCCGGCCTACCGGCCGTTCTGTTCGCGCCGATGCGCAGACGTGGATTTGCAGCGCTGGCTGACGGGTCGGTACGCCATCGACGGCGGCTCACAAGAGGACCAGGAGGAGGGCGGCGAGCCGGAGGAAGAGGACTGACCGCGTCTCCTGGACAAGGCTCCGGCCCCTCACTATAGACAGCGGCCCGCCCGGAGGGTCCGGCGCCTGGGTAGCTCAGTTGGTAGAGCAGCGGACTGAAAATCCGCGTGTCGGTGGTTCGATTCCGCCCCCAGGCACCATTTCCCCCCGTCTGCGTCCGGATCCGTGGCGAGGGCCGCCGGGAACGTCAGCTTTCCGCGACCGTGATCAAGATCGCATATCCACCCTTGGCGGCCGTTCCTGACGTCCGCTTCCGGGGCGGCGGTCCGAGCGGACGGTAACGTCGGCTTTCGGTGACCAGGGCCAAGACCGCTCTCGACCCATTGTGGACCTTCGGTACCGCTCGATGCGCAGGTTCGAGGTCTTTTGACGGCCAGCTTGATGATCTGTGCGACCCTGGGTCATCTCGCGCAGGGACGCGGTGCTCAAGCGGCCCAGACCGGCTTGTCGCCTCCGCGCACGACGACGAGTGGATCGCGCCAGCGCGTCGGCGTGCGTGACAGCTTCACCAGAGGCGCGAGCCGCTCCAGATCGCCCCACGGTGTCTGTGCGCGGATCGTCTCGGGCGGACCAATCCGGTTGTCGGGGCCTGAGAGATCGAAGTCGGTGTTCGGGAAGTGCCCGAGGCTCATGAACCACATGGCCGCGCGCGCCAGGCTGACGCGCACATGATAGCTGCCACCCTCCTTCGCCCGCCGCCGCAGCGCCGCGAGGACCCCGGCGGCGCCCATATAGCCGGCGATGTAGTCGTTCATTACGAACGTCGGCGGGAACCGCGGTCTCTGGCCGCCGCCCTCGACCATGGTGAAGCCGGTGACGGTCAGCCCCTCCATGTCGAAACCCGCGAAGTCGCGCCACGGCCCGTCCCAGCCATAGGCGCGCGCCGAAAGATAGACGATGCCGGGCTTGCGGCGCGCGACCTCCTCGGGGCCGAAACCCAACTCCTGCATCTTCCGCCCACGGAAACCTTCGACGAACACATCCGCCTGCGGCAGAAGTCCCTGCAGGACGCGGTTCTGTTCGGGGTTCTTCAGGTTCAGCAGTGTCGAGCGCATCCCGACATTGACGTCCACGACCAGGGCGTCGTGCTCAAGCGCCTGGTCGCGCGCCACATGCAGCACTTCGGCGCCGTAACCCGCGAGGGTCCGCGAGGAGGTGGTGCTGGCGATGACATGCGTGCACGAGAGCACCTTGACGCCGGAGAGCGGAGCGGTCGGGTTCGGCGTCCAAGGCGTCGGCGCGGAGTCGCCGATCTTGACAATCTCGATCACCGGCACGGTCGCGAGGTACTTGCCCTGCGGATGGGCCAGCCACTCTTCGGGGGTGCGGTGGATGCCCATGATCATGCCAGCCTCGCCGACCCGTTGCTCAAGGTCGGCGCTGTTGAAGGTCCTGATGCGCTCTACAATCGATCGGCGGGTGGGGTCGGCGCCGATCAGCCCCAGGAACCCCACGAAATGCTGGGGATAAATGCCGGTCGGCGTGACCAGCCGGTCGTCCTTGGTCTCGAAGAGGCCAAACGAGAGCGGATTGCCTAGCAGCAGTGGCCCTTGGAGTGCGCGGCCGTTCAAGGTCGGCTGCCATGCCAGGCCTGACGGCAGCGGGTCTTGCGTGAGTATCCCATCCGCCATCAGCTCGTCGGTCAGCAGGCGCATCCAGGGCGCCACGCCATAGACGGCCTGGCGTAGGTCGATGCTGGCGTCCTGCGTCTGGCCGGTGCGCTCTCGCATGATGGCCGCCGCGCCGACGGCCGCCGCCATCGCCGGCACCGCCATCGAGGCGCCGATCCGAAAATGGCTTCCGACGATCGGGTCGCGGCCGGTGAACGTTATGGTCCCGCCGGCATCCTGCGCCGACCCGCCGACATTGCGCATGAAGTCGGCGAATACCTGATCGATCGCGAAGTCGTCGGTCGCGGCCTGGACCGCTCCCGGGGCGCTCGCAGCGACCGCTAGGGCGCCTGCCGTGTGAAGGATACCGCGGCGCGTAAACGGCATCTTTGGCCTCCAACATTGAGCGCGACGGTCGCGATGTTGGAGAAGCCTCAATATGCCGCGCTCGCGCGCGCGCAATGCGTGCAAACCCTGAGGCCACTGTGATCATTGATGCAACTGTCGGGCGCGAAGCCAGCCGCACGGACTCGACGTCCGCTTTCCGCCCCTAGCGGCCCTTCGGAACGTCTGCTTCCGGGTTGGCGGCGCGGGCGGCCGAGTTGGCGCGTCGCCGTTCCCCCCTAAGACTTTCGCCAGGACCACTGCCGCGGGCCTCACGGGCCCTTCCGGGGACTCGAAGGAGAGGCGTTGCCGTGCGAGAAGGAACGGAAGCGGGGTCCGTGCCTTGAAAGTAACAGCGAAGTCCCGCCTGATCGCCTGAAGACGGTCGACCGAAGAACGAACGGAAACCTGGGTGGCCGAAATACGCGCGACCAACGGAGCCGCGCCTCTCATCGTCGGAATTGGCGCCTCGGCCGGAGGTTTGGAAGCGTTCAGGTCTTTCTTCAGCGTCATGCCCGCCGACAGCGGCCTGGCCTTCGTGCTGGTCCAGCACCTGTCGCCCAATCACAAAAGCATGTTGGCGGAACTGCTCGGCAAAGTGACCTCGATGAGCGTCGTCGAGGCGATCGATGGCGTGCCGATCGAACCGAACGGCGTCTTCGTCATCCCTCCCGACAGCACCCTGACCATCGCGGGTGGTTGCCTGCGCGTGGCCCAGCCCGCGCCGCCGCGCGACCATCGCCGGCCGATCGACACCTTCTTCCAGTCGCTCGCCGAAGATCAGGGTGAGAACGCCATCGGTGTCGTCCTGGCGGGGACAGGAAGTGACGGGTCGCTGGGTCTGGCCGCCGTCAAGGAAAACGGCGGGCTCACCTTGGCCCAGGCCGGGTGCGATCATCGCGCCATGCCTGGAATGCCGCTGAGCGCTACCGAGACCGGGCAGGTCGATGACGTGCTGCCAGTCGAGGCGATGCCGGCGCGACTGCTGGACTACCAGACGCACCTGGCGAGCGTGGCCGAGCGCAAGGGCGCGGATGGGACGCGCACGGACGCCGGTTCTCATCTCTCCACGATCATGACGGCGCTTCGCGCGCGCAGCGGCCACGACTTCAGTCAGTACAAGGAAAAAACGCTCATACGCCGGCTGCAGCGTCGCATGCAGGTGCTGCGCGCCGATACGCCGGCCGCCTACATCGAGCACTATCGCCGCACCCCCGAAGAACTCGATCTCCTCTTCCACGAGCTGCTGATCGGCGTAACGCAGTTCTTCCGCGACCCGGCCGCATTCGAGGCCCTGGCGGCGAATGTGCTGAAGGGCCTCGTGGCCGGCAAGGGCGCCGACGACCAGATTCGCGTCTGGGTTCCCGGCTGCGCCACCGGGCAGGAGGCGTACTCCCTCGCGATCCTGCTGCGCGAGGCGATGGGCGCGCGTCGCACCCGGCCCAAGGTGCAGATTTTCGCCACCGACATCGATGAGCGAGCGATCGCAACCGCCCGGCTTGGTCGCTACCGCAAGCCCGTGGCGGGGCTCTCCCCCGAACGGGCCGAGCGGTGGTTCATCGAGGACGGCGCCGACTACTGCGTCATTCCGGAGGTTCGGGAGATGTGCGTCTTCTCGGCGCACAGCCTCATCAAGCACCCGCCGTTCTCGAAGCTCGATCTGATCTCCTGCCGCAACCTGCTGATCTATCTCGACGTGGACATGCAGGATCGGGTGATGCGGACACTTCACTACGCGCTGAAACCCGGCGGCCGATTGTTCCTTGGCTCATCGGAATCGGTCACCCGCGCCGGGCGGCTCTTCGCCGCCCAGGACAAGAAGCACCGCATCTTCGAGCGGCGGGACGTCGATCGCGCGCCTCTGCCCGATCTGTCGACCGGGGGCCGCAAATCGGAGGCTGCAGCGTCCGTCAAAACCGCGCCGGATCTCACCGTCGACGGCATCGATACGCGTGCAAGGCAGGTGACGGAGAAATACAACCCGCCGCATGTCGTGATCGACGCGAAGGATCAGATCGTTCGCTTCTCCGGTCCCGCCATGGGCCAGTACGTCGAGCTGTCGGCGGGCGCGCCGAGCTACGCCCTGTTCGACATCCTGCGCAGGACCTTGCGGCCGGCTGTGCGCGCGGCGTTGAAAGAGGCGCGGGCTTCAGGCGCCCCCGTGCGCCATGAACGTATTCCCATTCGGATCGAGGGGCGGCCGGGGCTCGTCACCTTGATCGCAGAACCGCTGGCCGATCATGGGGCGGCCGCCGGATTCACCGCCCTGATCTTTCGGGAGGCAGGCGCGGTTGCCGGCCACGCCGCGCCCGGGGACGCAGATGCTTCCGATGCGATCAAGGCGCTGGAACAGGAGTTGCGCACGGCCAAAACGCAGCTCCAATCGACGATCGACGAGTTGGAGACCGCCAACGAAGAGCTGAAGTCGTCGAACGAAGAGCACCAGTCGGTCAATGAAGAACTCCAATCCTCGAACGAGGAGCTCGAGACCTCCAAGGAGGAGATGCAATCGGTCAACGAAGAGGTACAGACGATAAACGCCGAGCTAGCGTCCAAGAACGAACAGATGACCCGATTGAACAGTGATCTCCGAAACCTGTTCGAAAGCACCGAGATCGCCACCCTGTTCCTGGACGCCGACCTGCGAGT
>DATHPX010000343.1:0-6716 GCA_035483335.1 Caulobacteraceae bacterium
CGCTCGAGGGCGTCCCTGCCCATCAATTCATTTGTCTCGGTAATCGCCATCACCAAGGCCGAAGGCGATTAGACGGCAGGCCGCGCGCTCAAGTTTTTGAATCTCGAGCAAATCACCTCCGACCGGACGACTCCGGTCGGAGGTGTCCAAGGGAAGACGCTACCTCCCGTCCGGCGCGATGATCGGGCGGGCGTCCTTCCACCTGAAGGGAAGCGTATCGGGGATCACCGAGACCTCGGTGGTGAACTTGAACGGGTAGGGCGAGGCGCTGGGATAGGTCAGCTCGACGAAATAGGCCGTCCAGCCGGTCGGCGGCTTATCCACCTTGCCCACCCAGGTCCCGTCCTTCTGCTGGGTCAGGATGGTGGAGGTGAAGGCGTTGCCGATGGAGTCGACGCGGAAGTCGCGCGCCTTCGGGTTGGTCCCCTGCCACAGACGCACTTCCAGTGGCCTGGTGGGCGAGCGCACGATGATCGCGCCGTCCGGCCGCACGATCCAGGAATAGTCGGGGATCGGCCGGTGGTTCAGCACCGCGTCATAGAAGGCGGTCATGCTCTCGTCGATGTCGGTGCCGGCGGTGGAGTGCCTGGAGTTGGGGATCATCCGCAGCCGCTTGGTCTGCGGCAAAAGGTGGTAGGAGAACCGGGTATTGTCCGGTGGGAAGTACTGATCGCCAACGGCGTTGATGATGTACTTCGGCATCTTCATCGACGGACGATCGCGGTAGTTCAGCGGGTCCTCGATCATGTTGTCATCCTCGACTCCGGGCTTGCCGACCTGGGCCGGGATCAGGCCGTTCTCGACATAGTCCTTCAGGGCCGGCGAGAAATAGCCCATGGCCTCCCAGTGGTGCCTGGTCGTGGCGTCCACATCGAGGACGTTGATCACGATCGGGATGATCGCCTTCACCCGTGGGTCGATGGCGCCCACCAGCCAGGTGACCCAGGCGCGCTTGGAGCCGCCGCTGACCACGAAATCGTCGACCCTTAGCTTCCCGCCCGCATCGCTGGCCAGGTACTGCTGAACGGCGGTCATGGCCTGGGTCCCGCTCTTGACCATCGGCAGACGCACCAGGTCGAGGGGATCGTGGTCCTTGGCGAACTTCGCCTGCTGGTAGGCGATGATCTCGTCCTCGACCCGCGGCTTCGGGTCCGCGGTGAATCGCAGCGGCTGGTTGGGGACATCGTCAAGTTCGGCGACGATGGAGTGGGTCTCCACCGCCATTTTGGCGAAGCGGTCCGTCGCCTTGGCAGGCGCGGCGTCGGTGTTGTTCCCGCCGGTGATGAACATGAAGGCGGTCTTGTGGTCGACCTGGTCAGGGACGACCACCGTCAGCCAGTGCTTCCAGACCGGCTTGTCGACCTCCTTCGAAGTGAGCCAGGTCTGGCTGGTCAGCTCCAGCACCGCGCCGTGATATCCGGGCCCGGACACCGGAGCGACCACCTTCCAGGCGAAGGCCGGATCGGGCTTCGCCACATAGGCGTCCAGCGCGTTTTTCGGATTGGCGAGCGCCGGCGCGGCGGCCAGGACAGCCGTCCCCAGTACGGCGCCCAACAGTTTCAGGAATTTCATCAAGCCCACCTCTGCTGAACCTTTGCCACTCCCAGGAAGTCCCGGGAATTTCAAGGATTTTCGGCGGCGCGACACGAAATCCTCCGCTCCCTTTTGGGGTTGGCTCCTGGTCGCGCGAACTCTCCTTGGCTAGGGTCCCGGCGCGGGGGTGAACGGAGGCGGCTATTGGCAAGGCTCATCGTCTTGGCCGGTTTGCCGGCCACTGGAAAATCGAGCATCGCGAGGGAGCTGGCGCGCCGGATGGGTGCTGTCTGGATCCGGATCGACTCCATGGACCAGGCCATCTGGGCGTCAGGCACGGCGCCGCGTGATCTCCAGGACTGGACCTATCGCGCGGCCCAGGCCGTCGCCGCCGACAACCTGAGCGTCGGCCGGGACGTGATCGCCGACTGCGTGAACGACTGGCAGGAGGCGCGCAACGGCTGGGCGGAGAGCGGCGCGCGCGCCGGGGTCGAAGTGGTGTGGTTGGAGATTGTCTGCAGTGACCCTGCCGAGCATCGACGCAGAGTTGAAGCCCGAACGAGCGACATTGCTGGTCTGGTCTTGCCCGATTGGGAAGCTGTCCTTGGGCGCGACTATCACCCCTGGGATTGCGACCATCTCACAATCGACACGTCGCATAGGACGCTGGAAGAGTGCGTGAAACAGGCGCTGGAGGGGTTTGGAGCGTAGGTCGCCATTCTGCTTTACCAGCCCGCGGTCGTACTCAGTAGCCAGTCGCATACCGTCGCCATGGCGTCAGGTGCGATGGTCTCCTCGATGTCGCCGTACTCGGACGGAGCGCCGGTCCTCAAGGCGCCGCCGGAGGCCAAGGCGCGACGTCGATCCAGATCGGATTGCTGTACGCGTGATGGCCGGCCTGGTCCTCGACGTTCAGCGCATACCAGGTCGAACCTCGGGTCGAGACCGAGAACGCCACGTGGGTCTCGCGGCCGGCGGCGGTCAGGTCGTCGGTGGCGACGACGCCGTCCTTGCCGACCAGGCTCACCGACTTCAGCCCGTCGACCGCCTTCAGATCGAAGCCGAGACTGAAGGCCGTCGCGGGTCTGACCTTCAGGTCATCGCCGAACATCTGATCGGGGAAGATCAGCGGCCCGTAGGTGACGTAGGCGTGACCGGCCTTGAGGGCCGTCGCGAAGGCGGCCGGAGTCAGGGGGCCGTCCACGTGCGCAAACACCCGCACGCCGCCCGACAGGGTGTTCCAGACGTCGTGCGTGTCTGTGCCCGCTGTCAGATAATAGCGGTCGCCCTGGTTCCAGAGGGCGGCCAGCTTGGCCAGCGCCTTGCCATCGTCGGCCATGTCGGCGGCGTTGACCTCGACAAGTTCGAAACCGGGGTTCCAGCCGCCCGGGGCGAGCCCCGCATCGAGGCTGGCGAAATAGCCGTAGGGGATGAAGGGGTGATTGATCTGCACCACCTGCGCGCCCAGGCGCCGCGCCTCGGCGAACACCGCGTCGATGTCGGTCCGGCTGGTGTCGATCTTCAGGGGCTCGCCCAGGCGCACGGGATAGGCGTTGAAGTGCGCCCAGGAGGTCGAGATCTCGACCGACGGCATGAAGGGAACGCCGCGTCGGTCGGCGATGGCCTGCAGCGCCCGGTGATTGACGGTCGAGTCGTGGTCGCTGACGAACAGCATGTCCAACCCGGCGGCGAGCTGGGATCGCGCGAGGTATTCCGGCGGGGTGACCGCCTCGGCCTGGTCGGCATGGTGGTGCAGGTCGGCCGAGGCCCAGCCTTGGGCGCGCGGGTCGAACAGAACCTCGATCGCGGCGTTCGCGGACTGGGGGCGCCCCGAGACGACACTGGCCTTGATCTGGGCCGGCGCGGCCAGGACGTCGCCGGCGTAGCTCGCCTTGAACAGGTAGTCGCCGGGCGCCAGGGCCTCCTGCGCGATCCCCTTGCGGTCGAGCTCCGTGAAGAAGGTCCGGCGACCGAGAAACTCCACCAGCGGCTTCTGCCCAGCCTCGATGGTGATGCGGGCGTCGAGCGGTGCGCCGGTGTCCTTGCGGGTAATGTGGAAGGTGACGGAGCCGGGAGGCTGCAGACCCTCGAAGTCCTGGACGACCGCGCCGCCGGGCTCGACGTGAAGGTCGTGGGGCGCCGTCTGGGAGTAGCCCTTTGCGGTGGCGTAGGCGACATAGTCGCCCGCAGGCAGGGCGATGCTGTAGCGGCCGCCGTGTCCGAGCGTCCAGGCATAGGGCTGTCCGCTCTTCAGGATGACGACGACCGGCTGGTCGACGCCACTTCCCGAGGCATCGGCCACCGCCCCCGACACCACGCCGGACGCCAGCCGCTTGCGCGCGATCTCCTCGGCGACCACGGGGGCGAGATCGCCGCTGGACCCGACCTGCAGCCAGGCCTCGAACGTGCGACTCTCGCCGGGGGCGAGGCTATGGGTCTGGTACATATCCTTCGAGCCATAGCCGACATGGTCGAGGTAGGGCGCATGCAGGGCCACGGTCCAGTCGGCGTCATAGGCGACCACCCGATCGGAGAGCGCGCCGGCGGCCGGCCCATCGGCGACGCCCGCCAGCCCCGGCACGGCGAACAGGAACCCGGAGTTCGGCCACAGGGTGACGCCGGACCTGAGGTTCGTCAGTGGCGTGGCGCCGCCGTTGGTCATGGTGACCACGATGTGGATCTGATCCGACCCGGAAGCGAGACTGTAGCGGGTGACCACCCTGGCGGCGCCCCAGTCGCGGTCGGTCTGGATCACCACCTCGTCCGGCGTGTCCTTGATGACCGTCACATGCTGATAGGTGTTGGGCCAGGCCGACCAGTTGTTCGGAATGAAATCGGCGAACACGACGCGGTTGCGGCCGACGTGTCCGTCCACGACCGGCGCAAGGTCGACGAGCGCGCCCCTGGGCACGCCGTACGGCGCGGTGGACTCGACGGCGAGGCCAAAGGCGAGCCTGTCATTGATCACGGTGAGATCGCCTGCCGACCTGGCCTGGCCGCCCGGTATCGGCGTGGGCCCATGGACGACGCGCACGCCAGCGGAGGAGGGGGAGGACCCCAGACAAAGGCAGGCGGCCAGGGCGGCCGCACGCACCGAGTCAGCCGGAGTTGGAATAAGCGCCTCCTGCGCAGATGCTGGCACTATCCTGGGTTTCGGCGACGGTTTGCCGTTTGTCGAGCCCAGGCGCCGCCTGTTCTACGAAGCCTAGGTCCGCTCGGCCCAGTAGGCGCGCGTGACATAGGGAAAGGTGACTTCGCGGGCGCCGCGCAGGGTGGGCTCGCTGTCGATCACCGCCCGCAGTTCGCCCTCGACCCGGGCCAGGTCGTCGGGCGGCAGGGCGGCGATGAAGCTCACGGACTTCACCCGCGCGATGACGACGTCCTCCGGATCGCCCGTGTGGCCATGGGCGAACACGGTCTCGTGCAAGGGGCCGAAGTGGCGGCCCGGGAAGAGGCGGCGCCACTCGCCGGTGGCGTGGCGGGGCGTGTCGGCCTCAAGGGCGTCGAGGATCGCGCCGATCCGCGCGACCCAGGGGACGCGGTCGTCGCGGACGTTCCACACCAGGCCCAACCGACCGCCCGGCTCGAGGACACGGGCGATCTCGGCCAGGGCGTCCTCGTTGGCGAACCAGTGGAAAGCCTGGGCGCTGAGGACTGCGGCGGCGATCTCGTCACCCAGTGGAATCGATGTCGCCGTCCCCTCGAGGGTTTCGACCTGCGGCAGGGCCGTGTGGAGCGCGCGACGCATGCCCGCCACCGGTTCGACGGCGATGACGCGGGCACCGGTCCTCGTCAGCAGGCGGGTGAACTTCCCCGTGCCGGCGGCGAGGTCGACCACCCGCGTATCGGCCGAGATCCCCATCGGTCCGGTCAGCCAGTCGAGCAGCTCCGGCGGATAGTCCGGCCGACCGCGCACATAGTCGGGTGCGGCTGTGTCGAAGGCCTGCGCCTTGGGGTGGATGGGCATCGGGGGCTCCCTCGTCGCGGCCCCTCCTTAAGCCGTTCTGGCGCAAGAAATGTTTCGCCGGCGCCGAACGGCGCGGGGCGGTTCAGGTCCGGCGGAGATTTTCGTCGAGCCAGTCGTACATCCGCGCGAAGGCGAGGCGCTGGGCGGCGACCTCGCAGTGCGACCCGGCGCCGTCCTCGTCGCTGAAGCTCATCAGCGTCTTGCGGCACGTCAGATGGTCGTAGAGCTGCTGAGGCTGGCCCTTGAAGAAGAGGTCGTCCTGCGCGTCGCAGACCAGGGTCGGGCAGCGGATCCGTTCGGCGACGCCATCCTTCAGGTTGTAGGCCAGGGCGGCGTGAAGGTAGGCGCTCGGCGTCGCGGCGCCGAAGCTGTACATGCCGTGGATCAGGGACCACCGCGCCGTCGGCGAGACCTTCATCAGCCCCTGCATCAGGCGGTCGATCTGCGGCGATCCGCCGGACTCGATCGCGGCGAGGAATGCGGCGCGCTGGGGGGCGGGAACGCTGGCGAGATAGGGCGCCATGTAGTCGTAGAGGCCGTCGTTGGCGATCAGGGCCGCCAGTCTCGGCTCGAAGGCCGCGGCGCGTGGCGCCAGCTCCCCACCCATGCTCACGCCCATCAGGGCGATGCGCCTGGGATCGACGCCAGGCTGCTTGAGGGCGAAGTCGACCACCGGGGTCACCACCTTTTCCCAGTCCGGACGGAACGGCAGGCCCTGGCGATGGATCGGTCCGAACTGCCCCGGCCCGTCGAAGGCGAGGACGAGATAGCCGCGCTCGACGGCGGCGCGCGCGCCGTTGAAGTGCATCTCCTCGGCCGAGCCATCGAAGCCGGTGTGCATGATCAACAGGGGGCGTGCGCGGGTCGAGGCGTCCGGCCGGTGCAGATAGCCCGGCAGGGTAGTTCCCTCATACGGGATCTCGACCGGCTCGATGGGCGGGTCGAACAGTTTGGCGCTCGACTTGTAGCAGTCTACCGAGCGGCGATAGGCGCGGCTCACGCGTGGGTCCTTCGCGTTGGCGTGCAGGAAGAATTCCGAGCTGCGGTAGTAGTTTGACGCGCGCAGAAGGTTGTCCCTGGCGCTTATGCGATGGCCGCGCGACAGCTGGTCCTCACCCTCGGCGGCCCTGCGGTCGGCTGCGCCGTTCCAGGCTTCGTACCAGCTGTCGTAGTCGCCTGGGGTGATGCGCGACGAGGCGGCCAGCACCTCGCCGAA
>DATHPX010000344.1:0-18279 GCA_035483335.1 Caulobacteraceae bacterium
CACTGGACGAACTCGACGCGCATGTGCGGGAACAGGCCGTAGACGGGATCCTCGGCCTCCTCCACGGCGTCCGGGTCCACGCCGTTGGGGCGCATCCCTTCAGGAACCCATCGCGCGGTCACCGAGGCGCCCACGATCCGGTGGGTCCAGGCCGCCGGATGCCCGGCGCCGTCCAGCCCGGCGGACAGCACGTCGACATACATTGGCCGGTAGTTGTCGTGCTGCATGTCCTCTTCGCGCGTCCACACCAGTTTCACCGGGTAGGGGCACGCCTTGGCGATCGTCGCGGCCTGCTCGACGTAGTCGGTCTCCAGCTTGCGGCCGAAGGCGCCGCCGATCAGCTGGTTGTTCACCGTCACCTGCTCGACCGGGCAACCGACGATCTTCGCCACCACGGACTGGGCGCGGGTGGGGACCTGGGTGCCGCACCAGACCTCCGCGCCGCCGCCGCGGACGTGGACCACCGCCGCCTGCGGCTCCATGGGCGCATGGCACAGGAAGGGTTGGCGATAGACCGCGGTCAGACGCTTCTGGGCGTGCTGGATTGTCTGGTCCGGAACCCCGCGGGTCATCGCCACAGCGACCGGGCCCTCGCGGCCGACGCGGTCCATGCTGGCCCAGATGTCGGCGGTCGACAGATTGGCGTTCGCGCCGGGCGCCCAGGTGATCTTCAGGGCGTCGAGACCAGACTTCGCAGCCCAGAAGTGATCGCCCACCACGGCCACGGCGTTGGGCAGCTGGACGACCTGCCGGACGCCGGGAATGGCGAGGGTGGCGGTGTCGTCGACGCTGGCCAGGCGACCGCCGAGCACGGGCGAGGCCGCGATGGTGGCGATCTTCATGCCGGGCACGATGATGTCGATGCCGTACTTGGCTTCGCCCACCACCTTGGCCGGGGTGTCGACCCGCTGGAGCCGCTTTCCGATCAGCTCGAACTGGCTGGGCGGCTTCAGCGCGACCTGGCTGGGCTTGGGAAGGCGCGAGGCCGCCTCCGCGAATGTCGCGTAGGGCGCAGAGCGTCCGCTGGCCTCATGGGTGATCACCGCCCGCTTTGCGACGCACTCGCTCTCCGGCACGCCCCACGCCTGGGCCGCCGCCTGGACGAGCATGATGCGCGCCATCGCACCGGCCTGCCGGAATGGCGTCCAGGCGCCTCGGATCGAGGTCGAGCCTCCCGTCGCCTGGAGCTCGAGCAAGGGTTGCTTGTACAGGGCCTCGCTGGGCGGCGCCGCGGCGACCTGGATCTGGTCGAGTCCCACCCCCAGCTCCTCGGCGATCAGCGTCGCCTCGCCGGTGTAGACGCCCTGTCCGCACTCCGCGTTGGGCATGATCAGGGTGATGCCGCCCTGGGGCGCGATGTGGATCAGGGCCTCGGGGTTGCGGCCGCTGAAAGCCGCGCCGAATGGCTGGGGCGCTGCATCGGCGCTTGCAGGCTGCGGCGCCGTTGGTTTCGCCTGCCCGCCTCGCGCGTAGGGCTTGGTCGAGACGATGGCGAAGCCGAGGAGGAGTCCTCCGCCCAGGACGACACGACGCCGGTCGGTGACGAGCCGCACCACGTCCGGAGCTGGCCCGCTCATGTTTTCGCCGCCTGTTTGATGGCCTGCCGGATGCGCGGATAGGTGTGGCAGCGGCAGATATTGCCGCCCATCGCGGAGTCGATATCGGCGTCGGTCGGCGCGGAGTTGCGCGCCAGCAGCGCCGCCGCGGACATGATCTGGCCGGACTGGCAGTAGCCGCACTGAACGACCTCGACCGCGAGCCAGGCCTTCTGCGCCTTGGCGCCGGCGCTGGTTTGTCCGACCGCTTCGATGGTCGTCACCGCGCGCGAACCCACGCTGCCCACCGGAAGCACGCACGAGCGCAGCGGCCTGCCGTCCAGATGGACCGTGCAGGCGCCGCACTGGGCGATGCCGCAGCCGTACTTGGTCCCGGTCAGGCCCAGCACGTCGCGTAGCACCCAGAGCAGAGGCATGTCGGGGGGAACGTCGACGCTCTGCGTCTGACCGTTGACGGAGAGGGTGATCGGCACGCGCGCCTGCTCCTCTTCACGATTTGCGCCGTCGCCAGCCGAACCGGCCACAGTGACCGATCCGCAGCTGGCGAACGCCAAAACCGTCGAGTTGAGAACCAGTCTCCGGGCTCCCACTGCGCCTAGTCTTGGATCAAATGTGACGTTTTTGAAAGAGAGCGGCGCCGCTTCCCTGCGAGCGGCGCCGCTCCCCGCCGCCCCGCTAGAACAAACCCCGTTCAGACGGCGTCTGAACGGGGATAATTTGCTCTAGATTCAAAAGTGTAGGGCCTGATTCAACGTTCGCATCTGTTCCGTGCGAACGCATCAGGCCCTAGGCCGCGCCCATCATCTCCTGGAAATTCGAGTAGTAGAACTTCTCCTTCGCCTCTTCGGAGACGTCCTTGAAGGTGCGCTCGAACCGCCCGATCGGGTCGTCCGTTCCTTCAGGGTGCGGATAATCGCTCGAGAACAGAAACAGCTCCGCTCCAGCGTCGGCGATCATCCGCCCGACATCCTCGCCGGGGAACGGCGTGAACTTCACCGCACGGCGGATGTAGTCGGACGCGCGCATGGGCAGGGCCGCGATGCTGGGGTCGGTCCGCTTGAAGATCTTCTGGCTGAGGTCGAGGGTGCGCAGGAATTCCGGGACCCAGCCGGCGCCCAGTTCGATCACGCCCCCGCGCAAGGCCGGGAAGCGCTCCAGCACGCCGTCGAACACCAGGGCGGTGAGGAACTGCTGCGGCCCAACTGAGAGCAGCATGAAGTCCCGCACGCGCAGGTTCTCCCCGCCCTCCGCGCCGGTGATGTCCTTCGGACGCGGCTGGCCGTTGTTCTCGTAGGCTGCGAGCTTCACCGAGCTGTTGGGACCGACGTGCAGCATGAAGGGCACGCCCAGCTCGCAGAATTCTCGCCACACGACATCGAAGTCGGGATGGCCGGGCGACTTGTCGCCCACGGGCGCGCCGGGGATCCAGAACGTCCCGCAGCCCAGCCGCACACCCTCCCGAAGTTCCTCGATGCAGCGGGCGGGGTCGGCGAGCGAGAGCTGGCCCACGGCGATCAGCCGCTCGTCGTTGCGGCAGAACTCGGCCATGGCGCGGTTGTGCGCGCGGATTCCGCCGTAGCGCACGTCCATGTCGGAGTGGGACAGATACTGGCCGGCTGAGAAGGTGGAGAACACCAGCTGGCGCGAGAAGCCGAGGTCATCCATCGCCTTCTTGCGCTCGTCCGGATCGAAGGCGCCATACGCGCCCCAGCCCTTGGTCCCGTGGACCACGTCGGTATGGACCTTACCCCTGGCGGCCCGGTCCTTCTGCTTGGCGACGGCCTCGTTGATGAAATCGAAGGTCGCCGTGGCCGATTTCACCAGGCTCAGCTGCGGCAGCTTCGCGCGCACCTCTGGATCGGCGTGGCGTTCAACCCAGTCCACAGTCTCCATGATGTGGCTGTCGGCGTCGCAAAAGCGACGGTTGTTCCCGTAAGGCACGGCGCTTTACTCCCTGGTCTTATGTAATCGGAGCCTAAGGCTGCGCGCTTGCCGCGGTCAACGCGCGTCGGTCGAAGGCTCCGCGTCCGACTTGGGGCCAATAAGAGGTGGAGCAGCGCATATGCAAAACACAATGGATCGCACGAGAGCGGGGACCGAGGACTTTCGGGCGCAGCGTAGAACGGGCGTCTTCTACATCGCGGTCGGCGCCGCGGTAGCGATCCCTCTGTGGCTGGCGGTGGACCATCTGGCGCCACCGCTGCGCGGAATGGAGACGCTCGGCGCCCGGATGGTCCTGACCTTGAAGTGCTGGTCTCTCGCCGTCCTGTTCTGCCTGGTCACGGGGGTCGAAGCGGTGGCGCACGAGCGCCTGTCGTCGCCGGCCTTTGATCCTCTGTCAGGCTTCGAGACACGCCGGCTGCGCGTAAACCAGCGTTACCTGCAGAATACCTTGGAGCAGGTGGTCGTCCTTGGAGCGGCGCTCTTTGGTCTCTGCGCCTACTGCTTCGACGGCTGGGCGATGCGTTCAGTCGTCGCTACGACCGTCGTCTGGGTCCTGGCCCGTGTTGCTTTCTGGCTCGGCTATCATCGCAGCGCCGCGATGCGCGGCCTGGGCGCGCCAGGCATGGCGATGAGCATGATCATTCTGCTGTACGTGGCGGCACGAATAGGCGGTGAGATCGCCGGCGGCCTCGGCGCGGCGGCGCCGGTCGCAGCCTTCCTCGCGATCGAGGCGGTGCTGTTTCGGGTAACCTTGTCGGGGAAGACCGAGCCGTAGTTCCGCCGGTTCGATCCGCGAATCGTAACTCCCGGTGCGCCGTTTGACCCAGGGTCATACTTCCTCGGCGGCCAAAGCCGCGTATCTTCGGTCAACGGTAAGCGGGAGGGGTGAGGAACAGTCATGGATTTCGACTTCTCGGATGACCAGAAGTTCCTCAAGTCCGAGGCGCGTAAATTCCTCGAGGCGCGCGCCCCAACGTCGGTTGCGCGCGGCGTGCTGGACGATCCGGCGAGGTCCTACGACGCCGACCTGTGGAAGGCGATCGCCGCCCAGGGCTGGCTCGGAACGACGATCCCCGAGCAATACGGCGGCCTGGGGCTCGGCGGGCTCGAGCTGTGCGCGATCGCCGAAGAGCTGGGCCGCGCTGTCGCGCCCGTGCCGTTCTCCTCCACGGTCTATTTCCTGACCGAGGCGCTGCTCGTGGCGGGCTCCGATGAACAGAAGCAGCGTTGGCTGCCGAAGATCGCCGCAGGCGAGATCATCGGCTGTTTCGCGACATCGGAGCGTCCGGGGCCACTGGGCGAAGCCCAGGCCGGGGCGCGGGTGGAGGGCGGGCGGATCAGCGGGACGAAGGCGCCCGTCACCGACGGCGACATCGCCGATCTCGCCGTCGTGCTGGCGCGGGAAGCGGGACAGATCAGCCTCTTCCTGGTCGAGCTCACCGGGCAGGGGGTTCGGCGCGAGACGCTGCAGACGCTCGATCCGACGCGCGGCGCAGCGCGGCTGACCTTCGACGGGGCGTCAGCAGAGCGGCTGGGCGGCGCAGGCGAGGGACTCGCCCTCGCCCAGGCGGTTCTGGACCGCGCGGCGATCCTTCTGGCCTTCGAGCAGGTCGGCGGCGCGGACCGGGCGTTGCAGATGGCGCGGGACTACGCCCTGGAGCGCTTCGCCTTCGGCCGGCCAATCGGCAGCTACCAGGCGATCAAGCACAAGCTGGCGGACATCTACATCAAGAACGAGCTCGCCCGCTCCAACGCCTATTACGGCGCCTGGGCGCTGGCGACAGGAGCGGCGGAGCTGCCGGTGGCCGCGGCGGCGGCGCGCGTCTCGGCCACCGAGGCGTTCTGGTTCGCGGCCAAGGAGAGCCTGCAGACCCATGGCGGCATGGGCTACACCTGGGATGTCGACTGCCACCTGTTCTACAGGCGCGCGCAGCAACTCGGCCTCGTGGCCGGCGGCGCCAAGGCCTGGAAGGAACGGCTCGTCAGCCAACTCGAACGCCGCAACGTCGCCTAAACCGGGAGAGCGATCGATGGACTTCAACGATACCTCCGAGGAAGCCGAATACCGCGCCCGCGCCCGCGCGTGGCTCCAGCAGAACGCCCCCAAGGGCGGCCCGGGCGATTCCGAGTCGGTCGAAGGCATGGCCGCCGCCAAGGCCTGGCAGAGGAAGAAGGCGGAGGCCGGTTACGCCGCCATCACCTGGCCCAAGGAGTGGGGCGGCGGTGGGGGACCGCCCTGGCAGTCGGTGATCTTCACCCAGGAAGAGGCCGATTTCGACACGCCCGGCAATCCGTTCCTGATCGGCCTTGGCATGTGCGTGCCCACGGTGATGACCGCCGGGAACGATGCGGACAAGGCGCGCTTCGTGCGTCCAGCCGTGCTGGGCGAGGAGATCTGGTGCCAGCTCTTCAGCGAGCCCGGCGGCGGGTCCGACGTCGCCGCCGCCCGCACACGCGCCGTTCGCGACGGCGAGGACTGGGTGATCAACGGCCAGAAGGTGTGGACCTCGGGCGCACACTATTCGGACTTCGGTCTTTTGCTCGTGCGCACCGATCCCGATGCGCCCAAGCACAAGGGCCTGACGATGTTCTGGCTCGACATGAAGAGCCCGGGGATAGACGTCCGCCCGATCCACCAGATGTCGGGCGGCTCGAACTTCAACGAGGTCTATTTCAACGACGTGCGGGTGAAGGACTCTCAGCGGGTGGGCGCCCTCAATGAGGGCTGGCGCGTGAGCCTGGTGACCCTGATGAACGAGCGCCTCGCGGTGGGCGGTCTTGGCGGCCCAAGCTGGCGCGCGGTCATGCGCCTTGCCCAGGACGTCGCGACCCTGGCCGGGCCGGCGGCGAAGGACGCGGGCCTGCGCGAGAAGATCGCCGACTGGTACGTCCAGGCCGAGGGCCTGAAGTACACGCGCTACCGCACCCAGACCGCGCTCTCGCGGGGTCAGACCCCCGGGCCGGAGAGCTCGATCGGCAAGGTGGTTTCCGCCTCGCTGATGCAGGACATGGCCAACACCGCCCTCGAACTCGAGGACCAGTATGGGATCATCAGCGATCCGAAGGATTCGCCTCTGGCGGGAGTCTTCCAGGCCGCCCTGCTCAGCGCGCCGGGAATGCGGATCGCGGGCGGCACCGACGAGATCATGCGCAACATCATCGCCGAGCGCGTTCTGGGCTTGCCCCAGGATGTCCGCCTCGACAAGGACGTTCCGTTCAAGGACGTTCCAACGGGCCGCTGATCAGCGGAAGGTGTAGGCGAGGTTAGCGCCCAGGCTCTGACTCTCAGAGCCGGGCTGGCCCTCCGAGGTTGCGCCGACCGGGGTGTCGTTGAGCGCGTGGCTGATGGGGCGGCAGATCACACCTACCGATCCCACCGGCCCGCCGGAGTGAGGCTGGTAGCTCACCGAACTCGGCAGCTTGTCCTCCTGAGGCTCGTCGCCGACCACCTGATAGGGGCGCACAAGAGGCTTGGTCGGCGACAGGTCCATCAACGACAGCGGCCTTGCGGCCTGATTGCTCATGTCCGGCTGGTTGGGCTGAGCGCTCGAAGCCGCCGGACAGATCGCCGGGGCAGCTGTCACGGCGATCACCAGGACGAGAGTCGAGATCCCCAGGCGCATCTTCGAATCCACCGTTCAATCCCTCCAAAGAAAGGAACCGACACCCCGCGCCGCAAGGGTCACGTGTCTGAAAGATTGACGGAACTTCGCTGACTTGGGGCGCCCTAGTGAAAGGCGTAGAGCAGGTTGGCGCCCACGGTGTCGCTCGGGGCCCCTGGCTGGCCTGCCGACGCATTACCGAGCGCGGAGGAATCCAGCGCGTGACTGGCTGTCATGTGCACCAGGCCAACTGTTCCCACAGGTCCCTTCACGAACGGTTTGTAACTGACAGCGGTTGGGAAGTGGTCCGCCTCAGGCTTTCTTCCCATCTCGCCGTAAGGCCGGACCAGCGGCTTGCGCGGCGAGAGGTTCATCATCGAGAGTGGCTTTGGCGTCGGCTGGCGTTGAGGCGAGCTGCTGTAATCGCGGACGATATACTCCTCCGTTGACGCGGCTGAGCAGATCGCCGGAGCCGCGCTGGCGGCGATCACCAGAACAGAAGTGAGAACTTCCGTTTTCATCGTCGAGATCACAACTTCCTACGGCCAAAAAAACGCCGCAGGGGTAAACACGGTTCCAGTTCGCTGCTGGGGTGAATCCCTTAAAAATCAAATCACGCATTGCTTATCGCGAGACGAGGCGCGACCGGATGCGCCCCGAACTCAGTAGGCCGAGCTTGGAGGCATGACGTCCGCGTGCGCCCAGGCCACGTCGAACGCGCGGCGGGCGGCCTCGGCCTCGGCCTGCCGGTGCTGCGCCGTCAGGGCCTGGGCGAGCCCGTCGAGCGCCCAGCCGTTGTCGGGATTGCGACGCAGATCTTCCCGGTAGACGGCCTCCGCGCCCTGGGCGTCGCCCTGGCGCAGGAGCAGCGCTCCGAGCAGATGGCGGGTGGGGAAGAAGCTGTCGGCCGGCTCGTCATAGGCGAGCGCGTCCTCCGCTTTGGCAGCTTCGCGCAGGAGCGCAACCGCGGCGGTTGGATCACCGCCCACCTCGGCCACGCGCGCCTTGGCCCGCAGCAGGCTCACGCGATAGGCGTCGCGGGCCAGATTGTTGCCGGCGACCGCCGTGACCGGCTCCGCGGCCACCAGAGCATCGAGGCGATCGAGCTGCTGACGCGCTTCGTTCACCCGGCCGATCGCCGCCAGGGCGTTGGTCTGGGCGGACAGCCAGGAGACTGTGAGGCCTGTCAGGCGCGGATCGGGCGCGGGCTCGGCCAGGATGGCCTCCCACATCCCAAAACGGATCATCGCCTGGTAGAGATAGCCCGCCTGCCATTCGACGCTGGACATGCCCAGCAGCATCGCGTCAGGGAGGATCTGGCGCGCCTTGCGCATGGCCTCGATCGTCTCGGCGCGCCGTCCCTCCATCGCGGCCGAGAAGGCCAGGAACTGGTAATTGTGCGCCGTGTACATCGGATAGTAGTCGGGCGCGTTGGTCTGCTGGAGATAGGCGATGTCGGCTTTCGCCCCGGCCCGATTGGCCTCGGCGGAGTCCTCGTAGCGCCCCACCCGATGCAGGATGTGCGCCGGCATGTGGTCGATGTGACCGGCCGCCGGCATGAGCGTCCGCAGCCGCTCGGCCGAGGCGAGCGCCCGTTCCGGGTGGGGCGAGGCTTCGACCGCATGGACGTAGTAGTGGTTGGCTCCCGGATGGTTTGGCGCCTTGGCCAGCACGCCTTCCAGTATCGCCACGATCTCGAGCGTGCCCGGCGCCGGGGAGCCGTCGGCGTTCCACAGCCTCCACGGGTTCGTGTTCATCAGCGCTTCGGCGTAGAGCGTCTGCACGTCCAGGTCGTCTGGGAACCGCGCGGCCACGCCTTTCATCGCTTCGGCATAGGCCTTCAGCACCGCCGGCGCCGTCGTCGGGCCCAGGCCTCGCGCGCCGGCGTAGCGGGCCGCGACCGCCTCGATCAGCGCCTGCTCCACGGGCGAGGCGTGAGCGGCGTTAGCCCGGGCGAGGCCCAACGCCTGCCAGCCAATCCGACCGCGCACGTCGTCGACCGCGGGCATGTTGTAGTTGGGGCCAAGCGTCAGGGCGACGCCCCAGTAACAGGCCGCGCACGAAGGATCGATCTGGGCGGCTTTGGCGAAGGACCGCGTGGCCTCGTCGTGGTTGAAGGCCCAGAGGAAGCGCATGCCCTGGTCGAAATAGCTCTGCGCCTCGGCCGACGAGGTGGTGATCGGCCGGTGGAAGTCGCCAAGACCCTCGAACAGGCGCGCGCCCTGGGACCAGGCGGCAAGCGTCTGCGGCGGCGTGGGGTGAGGGGCGGCCGGCTGACCCGGCATCGCCATCGACGCCATCGCGTCTTGCTTGTCGGCAGGCTCTGGCGCGCCGGCGGTCGTCACCGCCAAGGCGGCGGTGAACCAAAAGGCTAGCATGGCGGTCATGGCGGCGCTCCCCTGAAGCCGCGTCGGTTTTGTGATGATCGGGGAGTTGAAGGTCGCCGGCAAGGCGTCGCGCCTTTAGCTCCTCTAAACATCCGCCGACGACATCTCCCTTGGTCTGGCGAACTTATGCGTTCTCATTCGCACGAGGTGCGGCGCTGGCCGGACAGGCGTGGCGGCGATCCCTCATCGGTGCGCATTTGGCGGAGAGTCCGGCATGACCGCGGCGGCCCTGCAGATGGTGAGGACACCGGATGTCGGCGACCTCGAGGCGGCCCTTCCTGTCCTCACCGCCCGGTTCGCGGCTACCGCCGAACGGCATGATCGCGATGGGACCTTCCCCTTCGAGAACTTCGAGTTGCTGCACGAGGCGGGCCTGCTCGCCCTCACCGCGCCGCGGGCCCTCGGGGGCTGGGGCGCCGACCTGAAGACGGCCGTCAAGGTGGTCCAGGCGGTGGCGCGAGGAGAGCCGGCGACCGCCCTGGTCCTGACGATGCAGTACCTCATTCACGCCTCGCTCGCGGCAGGCCGGGCCGACTGGCCCGATGCGCTGAAGGCGAAGATCGTCGCCGACGCGGTCTCACGCGGCGCGCTTGTGAACGCCCTGCGGGTCGAGCCGGAGCTGGGGACGCCCGCGCGGGGCGGACTTCCGGCCACCATCGCCCGGCGCAGCGGCGAGGGCTGGAGGATCAGCGGGCGCAAGATCTACGCGACTGGAGCGCCAGCCCTCACCTGGATGGCGGTGTGGGCGCGCACAGACGAGGACGAGCCGCGCGTTGGCGCCTTCCTCGTCCACCGCGACGCGCCTGGCTGGCGCATCGAGGAGACCTGGGACCACACCGGACTGCGCGCGAGCGCCAGCCACGACGTGGTGTTCGAGGACACCCCGATCCCCTTCGAGCACGCCCTCTCACCTCGGCCCCCGGGCGCCCCTCCGCCCGCCGATCCGGTGGCGGCCGTTTGGGGGCCAGTGCTGACCGCTGCCATCTATGACGCCGTGGCGAGGGCGGGGCGCGACGCCTTCGTCGACTGGGCGGCCGCCCGTACGCCCGCCAATCTCGGAGCGCCGCTTTCCAGCCTTCCCCGTTTCCAGGAGATCGTCGGGACCATCGATGGCCTGCTTTTGCAGAACAGGCTGCTGCTGGAGGCCGGCGAGCGCGGCGCCCTTGGCCCGGCAGACGCCTCGCTCGCCAAGCATCTGGTGACCGAAAACGCCATATCCGTCCTTCAGTCGGCGATCGCCGCATCGGGCAATCCAGGCCTCTCCCGCCACAATCCGCTCCAAAGGCACTTCCGGGACGTCCTGTGCGGCCGCATACATACGCCGCAGGGCGACGCCGTCCTCACAGCCGCTGGGCGCGCCGCCTTCGCCGCCCGTCCGCCTCCTGCTCAAGGAGCCCCTCCGTGACCCGTCATCCTCTGCAGTTCATCGGCATGATCGGCACGCAGAACGCGTCCGAGACGCGACGCGCGCCGGGCGGCGCCGGAGGCGTCGACAAGTCGTTCGTGTCGGCGACCGCCCGGGCGCACGAATACGCCGGCTTCGATCGCGTCCTGATCGGCTACTTCAGCGCCGCGCCGGACGGCTTCCAGGTCGCCGCCTACGCCGCCCATCAGACCACTCGGCTTAATTTCCTGCTGGCGCACCGGCCGGGCTTCGTGGCGCCGACCCTGGCCGCCCGCCAGCTCGCTTCCCTCGACCAGTTCAGCGAGGGGCGGCTGGCCGTGCACATCATCACTGGGGGCTCGGACGCCGACCAGGCGCGGGACGGTGATTTCCTGGGCAAGGCCGAGCGTTACGCGCGCACGGACGATTATCTGGACGTGATGAAGAAGGCGTGGACCAGCGCCGGCCCGTTCAATCACGACGGTCCCTACTACAGGGTGCGCGACAGCTTCTCCGCGGTCCGCTCCATTCAGACCCCCCACATCCCGGTGTTCTTTGGCGGTTCCTCGCCCGAGGCGATCGCCGTGGCGGGCAAGCATGCCGACACCTACGCCCTCTGGGGCGAGACCCTGGCCCAGGTGCGCGAGACCATTTCGGCCGTCCGCGAGGCGGCTAGGCCCCACGGTCGCGAGCAACAGATCGCCTTCTCGGTCTCGCTCCGACCGATCCTCGGGCGCACCGAGGAGGAAGCCTGGGGACGGGCCGATCGCATCCTCGCCGCCGCCAAGGCGCTGCGAGAAGACCCGAACTTCGGCTACCGCCGGCCGCCCGGCGCGCCGCAGAACGCCGGTTCGCAGCGACTGCTCGAGGCCGCGGCGAAGGGCAAGGTGCTCGACAAGCGGCTGTGGACCGAGCTTGCCGCCCTCACCAATGCACAAGGCAACTCCACCAGCCTCGTCGGGACGCCCGAACAAGTCGCCGAGGCAATGATGGACTATTGGGGTCTGGGCGTGACGACCTTCCTGATCCGCGGCTTCGATCCGCTCGAAGACGCCCTGGAATATGGGCGCGATCTCATCCCGCTGGTCCGCGAGGCCGTCGCCCAGCGGGGCGCCTCGACGCTCGCCGCCGAATAGGCTTCGCGCTTCGCCTGAACTCCACCGCAGAAAATCTCGCGTCCGTCGAAGCCTCCATCCGGCTAGTCGCCATGCGGACGAGCTGACGCGAGACCCGCACGATGACCACACCCCTGCGCATGTTCTGGTTCCTGCCGACCTCCGGCGATGGGCCCTATCTGGGCTCGCAGGAGCAATGGCGTCCGGCCGAGATCGACTATCTGCAACAGATCGCCCAGGCCGCCGATCGCCTCGGCTTCGAAGGCGTGCTTCTGCCCACCGGCCCTTCGTGCCTCGATGGCTGGACGCTTGCGTCGGTTCTTGCGCCTCTGACGCGGCGGCTGAAGTTCCTCGTCGCTCTTCGCCCCGGCGTCATCGCCCCCGGCTATGCGGCGCGGCAGGCCGGGGCGTTGGACCGCGCGCTCGAGGGGCGGCTTCTGCTCAACATCGTCACCGGCGGCAATCCTGGCGAGCTGGCCCAGGACGGCCTGTGGCTGGACCACGACGCCCGCTATGCGCAGACCGACGAGTTCCTCACCGTCTGGCGCGCCATCGCCGCCGGCCAGCCGATCGACTTCGAAGGACGGCACTATCGCGTCCGCAGCCCCGGACGGATGGCTTTCCCCTCAGTGACCAAACCCCATCCGCCGCTCTACTTCGGCGGCTCGTCGGCGGCCGGGCTGGAGGTCGCCGGCCGGCACGTGGACCATTACCTCACCTGGGGCGAACCGCCCGCCCAAGTGGCGGAGAAGTTCGCCGCAGCAAAAGCTGCCGCCGCCGCCCACGGCCGCGCTCTCCATTTTGGCCTGCGCATCCACCTGATCGTGCGCGAAACCGAGGCCGAGGCCTGGGACGCCGCCGACCGGCTGATCAGCAGGGTCACCGACGAGGCCATCGCCGCCGCGCGCGATCGACGGGAGCGCCTCTCCGAATCCGAGGGGCAACGGCGCATGACCGCCCTCCACGGCTTCCGCCGCGACGCCCTGGAGATCGCCCCAAATCTGTGGGCGGGCGTGGGCCTGATCAGGGACGGTGCGGGCACCGCACTGGTGGGCGATCCCGCCACCGTGGCGGCGCGACTGCGCGAATACCAGGCGGTGGGCGTCGAGACGGTGATCGCCTCCGGCTATCCGCACCTGGAGGAGGCCTATCGCACGGCGGAGTTGCTGTTCCCGGAACTGGGGCTCGACCGTCCGCGCGCCGAGACGCCCCTGGTGGGTCGGGACTTCGCGGCGAGTCGGGCCGTGGCGGCGAGCTGAATGGAGATCCCTGTGCAGGGGGAGGGCGGGAGGTGGGGGCCAGATCAGCCAACGCCCCTTAGTGAGCGCCGAAGGAACACCGGCGGTGGGGACGTAAATCCGACGTGCGCCAGAGCGGACGTTGGGTCCGAGCCCGAAAGCCGACCTTCGGTGGCATCGCTCAAGGGGCAAGATCGACCCAAACCGAAAGTCTAGGCGCGGCGCGCAAGGACGACACGGTCGGCGTGGCGGGCGCGGTCAACTCCCCCTCCCACGACGGCTTGGAATTCCTGAACGACGGCGGAATGGGCATCCTCGTCGGCGACGGGACGCTGCCCCATCCCGCCCCGAGAAGGACTTCGAGGCCTGTTACAAGCAGCCCTTCGCCAGGCGCCTGAAGTGACCGTCGATTATCAGCTCTCCGTAGCACCGGGGTGCAATTCGGATCGCGGCCGGACGCCTATCTTCGGGTTCCGCCCGCACGTGCGGGGTTGAAGCGACACGAAGTACAGTTCAGGCCGTGTGCTGTCTGCCGATCCGGGGGCGTTTCGGCATCCTGCTCCGGTCGTTGGCGGACATATTCGTAGGACTTGCATGGCTGAAGTCTCTACTTATGTGGATTCGAACAGCGCGCCGATCGACGCCTATTGTTGACCGTGAATAAGGGTCAGGTCGATGGACGCAGGCACCCCGATCACCGACGCGAACCAGCAGCAAGACGCCGGCCGCAGCCATCGGTCGCTGTCCAACATGCACAGTTCGGTTCGCACGCCCGTCGCCAACGCCGGTTTCCTCAAGCAGTATCGTGCGTTCGCCGGCCCAGCGCTGCTGGTCAGTATCGGGTACATGGACCCTGGGAACTGGGGCACCGACCTGCAGGGGGGCGCGCAGTTCAAATACGGGCTGATATGGGTTGTGCTGGCCGCCAGCCTGATGGCCATCGTGCTGCAGGTGATAGCCGCCCGCCTTGGCGTGGTGACGGGAAGGGACCTCGCCCAGGTATGCCGCGAGGAGTATCCGGCCTGGACGCGGATCCCCAACTGGCTGCTCGCCGAGGTCGCCATCGCCGCCTGCGACTTGGCCGAGGTGCTGGGGAGCGCGGTGGCGATCAACCTGCTCTTTCACATCCCCATCCTGTGGGCCGTGCTGATCACAGCGGGCGACGTGCTCCTGCTGCTGACGCTGCAGCGACGGGGCATGCGACTGATCGAGGCCGTGGCGCTCGTGCTCGTCACCACCATCGGGGTGTGCTTCTTCATTGAGCTGTTCGTGCTGCCGCGCACGATCCCGAACTTCCGCGAGATGGGCGCCGCCTTGCTCGATCCCGGTCTGCGGCAAGCGGGCATGGCCACGGTGGCGGTAGGCATTATCGGCGCCACCGTGATGCCCCACAACCTCTACCTCCACTCCGCCTTGGTGCAGAGCCGCCAGTTGCGGTCAGACGAAGCCTCAAAACGCGTCGCCATCCGCTGGAACACGGTGGACGTGGTCGTGGCGCTCAGTCTCGCCTTCTTCGTCAACGCCGGGATCCTAGTGCTGGCCGCGATCACCTTCCACGGCCGCTCAGGCCTGAACGTTGGCGGGGTCGCCTACGCGTTTAACGCCGACACCGACTGGATCCGCGTCGCCTTTCTGACACTGGCGCCCCTACTAGGCACCCTCGCGGCCAGCCTTTTGTTCGCCGTGGCTCTGCTGGCCAGCGGCCAAGCCAGCACCATCACCGGAACCCTGGCCGGCCAAGTGGTGATGGAGGGCTTTCTGCACCTGCGCGTCTCGCCCTGGCTGCGGCGGCTGATCACCCGCCTGATCGCCATCGTCCCAGCGGTGGCGGTGATCGCGGTGCGCGGAGGCGGCGGCGTCAATGACCTCCTGGTGCTGAGCCAGGTGGTGCTGGCGCTGCAGTTGCCGTTCGCCATGTTCCCGCTGCTGCACCTCACCAGCAAGGGCGCGCTGATGGGGCGCTGGCGCAGCGGCGCCTTCCTGCTGGCCGCTGGCTGGGGGAGCGCGGTGCTGATCACCGCCATGGACCTGTACGGCTTGCCAGGCGCATTGAGCGACGCCCTCAAGATCTTCCGAGGCGGTTGACGCCCGTCGTCAAATGCCTTGTGGGCCCTCTCTCAGTGTGCTGTCAGGTGAGTCGCAAGCGACTCCAAAGCAGTCCTTTGGTCGCCGATTCGATCACAACCCTTCAGCAAGTTCAGCGAGTTGATGGAGATGAACCTGCGCGGAGTCCGATGGTAGCTGGGGGCGGGATCAGCCAACGCCCCACGCCGATGCGGGTGGAAATATCGCTGCCGCCGTTTCTTCCTGGTTAGTGAGCAAGCGCCAGCCATCGGCACCTGTGTGTCAACGCGTCCCTGGATTTCGGCTTGAATCGCCGTCGGGCGTCAACACCACTCCTTGCTGCGCGAGAACAGGTAGGCCAGTCTGCAGACTTACCTGCGCACCTAACTTGAATATTTCAGCTAATTCCCGGGTGGCTTCGTGCAAATTGTCGGAAGTAACGTTGCCGAGCATTCCCATAATCATATCGAGCTGTTCTGTGTACTGAGTTCCGTGGACAAGGACGTCGTTATGTCGCATAGAGAACCACGCTAAATACAGCTTCGTTTCGAAATAAGTAGCGCCAAATATTATCTCGAGATCCACGCAACATTCAAATAGCAAATATTCGGTGAGCGCGGGGTGATATCGATCCCATACACGGTCCGCTCTATTGGGAGTATGCTTGAAGAAATTGGCATTCAATCGATCCACAATGTGCGAGCGACGCTGCGGGAGAATGCGATCCTCATTAAAATCGTCACGAAGAAGTCTTTTGCCAGATTTCTTCGCGAGTTGTCGCAAATTCTCCGCCGCGGCGCTTGCCAGAAGATGGGCGCACACAAGGTCGTTCTCGTCGATAAATAGTCGAATGGCTCGGGATAGTTCAGAACAAATGATTTGCTCTTTAGTGATTATCCGCTCGTTCCCCCGCGGCGGAGCCAGAAGACGAGGGTTTTTACTGCGCGTCATGAGCAGTAACTAAGAGCTCGGCGCACCGAACACCGCCCGCAAGGGATCGCGAAGTCGACACTCCAGAACCGACGGTTCGAAGCGCCCATATTTGTCGTACCCCTTTCGAGCGAGAAACGTGCGCAGAGCCTTCGAGATTATCAACCGCTTACCGCTACGGAGAGTCTGTGGGCCAAGGGAGGTGTGGTCGACTACCGCACGCGCATGGAGCCCGACGCTATCCTCGCTGCGCTCGGAGCGATGCAGGCGTGAACGTCCGCCGTGCGAGTCCGGTCCGTCCGCTCAGCCGAGCAGAACATCGAGCAGGCGCTCGACGTCGCTCGGGTTGTTGTAGACGGACGGGGAGACGCGAAACCGATCGCCATAGAGGGCGATCGTCACGCCGGCCGACTTCAATCGTTTGCCGAGCTTGGCGTCCGCGTCCTGTAGTCCAAAGGCGATGATGGGAGACTTCGAGGCGCTCGGCGTGAGGGGCTGGTATCTCTTCGAGAGCTGCGAGCGGATGGTCTCGATGAGGGGTTGGCGACGGCGCTGAAGCTCTTCCACGCCGGTCGCCAGTATCGTCTCGATCGACGCGGCGGCCGCGCACTTGGCCGCCAGGCCCAGGGTGCCGATCTCGAAGCGCCCCGTGGCTGTGTCGTCGTCCGGGGTGACGTCGAAGGGCCTGGCCGCGGGTGGATCGGTCGCGAAGATATGGTAGTCGAAGCTACCGAACTGACGGAATCCGAATTCGTCGCGTTGCAGCCTGGGCAGCAGGTCCTTGCGCACATAGAGAAATCCAAAGCCGAAGTCGCCCATCAGCCACTTGAAGGTGGACGCCGCGAGAAAATCCACTTCCGAAGCGCGGACATCGACGGGCAGGGCGCCGGCGCCCTGGACAGCATCCACGTAGACGAGCGCGCCTTTGCGATGGGCTATCTCGCAAACGATCGGAAGGTCGTGTTCGAAGCCGTTCACCATCGACACGAGTGAAATGGCGACCAGCTGCGTGCCCGAGCGGCTTCCGCTGAGCGCTGTCTCCAGCCGGCCTGGATCGACGCCGCCTCCGGCGGTCATGGGCAGCACCACGACGTCCAGGCCGCGCCGGGACAACTCCTGATACATGTACAGCGAGCCATCGAAGTGGAGGACGTCGGTCACGATCCGACCTGGCGGACCAGCTCGCTTGAGGCCGAGGGTGTCCAGGACGAGGTTCTCGGCATAGGTCGTCGACGGCACGAACGCGATTTCGGCGGGCGTGGCGTTGACCAGTCTGGCGAACAGTCCGCGCGCATCCGGAGCGGGCAGCTCGATCGTCGGATCCGTCCGGCTGGCCGTGAAAGCGCGGATCGCGGCCGCCGACCTCAACGGCATAGGGTGCATCGACGCCGCGTTGAAATAGGCCCCCGACACCTCGAAGTCCGCGCGGCCGAGCGGCTGCGCCTGAGCCGAAGAGGCGCCTGCGGCAAGACCCGCCGGGGCGGCGGCCATGGCCATCAGCGTTTCGCGACGCGAGATCATCGGCGGTCCCACCCGATCCGTCGTTCATTGATTTTCGCCAGCTTACGATCGGCCGGGACGAATCTTAAGCGGGAAGCTTCTTGCCTTCGCGGCCGACTCGGCGGCGGCCCTGGGGGCGGGCGTCATCCGCGGTAAAGCTGACGTCATCGGCCGTCCGCGCCATGTACCCGGAAGCGGACGTTCAGGAGGGCAGCGAAGGGTCGATTCCAGTCGCTGCATCCGCGGGCCGAAGACGACCGCTTTGCGCCAAGAGCGGACATTAGGTCGCTTCCGGAAACCAGACATTCAGCACCGGCTAGCGAAGGTCCGCTTTCCGGCGCCAAGCCGAAGGGAGAAAACGACCCGTTGCGGACCCTGTTGTCGCTAGTGCGCTCTAAGCGCCCCCTCGTAGGCGAGTCCCCTGGCCAGTTGCTCGTCGGAATGAGCGGGCAGCCTGACCTGTGAGATTGTCACGTTGTTGTCCTTGTCGATGATCGCCATGCCGAAGATCGGTTGGTCCGCCGGTTGCAGTCGGCTTTGCGTGCCCATCCCCTGCTGA
>DATHPX010000345.1:0-20135 GCA_035483335.1 Caulobacteraceae bacterium
CGTTCGAGAAGCTGACCAACAGCCCGCGCGTGCAGGTGGTCATGCTGGGCGAGTACGGCCTGACCTGGCCGTGGGAGAGCCTGCACGTCGAAGCCCTTGCCTGGTTCGACCACTGGCTGAAGGGCCTGGACACCGGCATCCTCGATGGGCCTCGATTCCGCTACGTCGTGCCTGGCGCCGAGGGCTGGCGCGCAACCGAAGTATGGCCGATCCCTACCGCTGGCCACTCAGCCTTCGCCCTGCGAGGCGACGGGACCCTGGGAGACGAGGATGGCGGCTCGCGCACCCTGATGACCCTGGGCTCGGGCATCAACCGCCCCAGGGCCAGCGAAACCGATCCTCCGGCGAGTCTTGCCTGGGACACCCCGTCCCTGGCTCAGGACCTCGACGTCGTCGGCGACATCGAACTGCAGTTGGAGGCGACCACGACGGCCCCCGACCGAGCCTGGATCGCCGTCCTGCAGGACGTGGACCCCGCGGGGAAGGTCACCGACATCACTCAAGGCTATCTGCGCGCAGGCCTGCGCCACGTCGACGAAACGGCCAGCCGGGACGGCGCGCCGGTCCTGTCTTGCCGGACGTTCGAGCCTGTCCCTGTCGGCGAAGCCGTGCGCTATCGGATTCCGCTCGTGCCGAACGCGCGGCGCTTCAAGGCCGGACACCGCATCCGGCTGCTGATCACGGGCGACGATCAGGCCCCCAAGACGCCGGCCATGTTCGGATTCCGCCACGCCAGCGTCGGTGGAAGCTGTCTCAGCACAGTCGCGTCATCCTCCCGTCTGCTGCTACCGACCGTGAAGCCCCACCAGCGCGCCTGATCGACGGTCCGCCGACCTCTTCCCGCTCGGATGGCGCAGCGGCTAGGATAGACGGGTTCGACGGGTTCGGGCGCTTTCGCCTCGAGGCGACCATGACGACCGCGACCATGGCCTCGTCCATCGGCAGTGTCGTGTTTCAAGCCACGACGACGCTCGCCTACGTCCTGCACGTCGGCGGGGGTGTGGCAGCCTTCGCCTCGGGGATGGTCACGCTGTTCGCCCGCAAGGGCGGGCGCCTGCACCGCACGGCCGGGACCGTCTTCTTCGCCTCGATGCTGGTAATGGCGGCGTTTGCGGCCTGGCTCGGCGTCGTGCTCCCCGACCTCGTCAATCTGTTTATCGCGGTGTTCGTGGCCTACCTCGTCGTGACGGCCTGGATGACCGTCCGCCGCGAGCAGGGCGTGAGCGGGCGCCCCGAAAGGATCGCCCTGGTCGTCGCCCTCTGTCTGTTGGCGCCCTTCGCGATCCTGTCCTTTCAGCTGGCGGCCGGTTTGCCGCCCCTGCTCAAGAGCACAGTCGCGATCAAGGGCCCTGTGCTGATCGCGATCTACTGTTTCACCGGCGTGCTCGCCATCGCGGCGATCGCCGACGCCAGGCTGGTGCTCGCCGGTGGGATCTCAGGCGCGCGGCGGATCGCGCGGCATCTGTGGCGCATGTGCCTGGGGCTGACATTGGCCACGGGGTCGGCCTTCACCAACGGACTGCCGCGGCTTCTTCCGGCTCTCAAGCATGCCCCGGACGCCTTGCTGCTTTTTCCCCAGTTCCTGGTGCTTGGGATGATGGTCTTCTGGCTCATCCGCGTCCGCCTCACCCCCTGGCTCAAGCACGCCGCCCTCGCATTCTAAGATCCGTCATGGCCGCCTTCGAGCTGGACTGACGCCCCGCCATGACGGTCTTAGAGAGAAGCGATCGTTCTGAAAAATAAGGGGAGGGATGGACGTGGCGATTATCGAGCTGACGCGGGAAGGGCCCATTACGACCGTGACCCTCAACCGGGCGGAGCGGCGCAACGCCGTCACCCTGGAGATGATGCAGGCGCTGGAGCGGATCAGCCGCGAGTTCATCCACGATGAGGACACGCGCGCGGTGATCTTCCGCGCGCAAGGGGGCGACTTCTCGGTGGGGGCGGACCTCGCCGCGCCGCCCAGCGCGCGTCCGGCGGCCTCGATCCTCATGCGCCGTCGCGGGGCGGCGTTTGGCGCCCAGCTGATCCGCTCGCTGCAGGAGATCCCCCAGCCGACGGTCTGCGCAGTCCAGGGGGTCGCCACGGGCGCCGGCGCCTGCATCGCCTCGGCGTGCGACTTCCGGATCGGCGCGGACGACGCGCGCATCGGCTACGGCGAGGTGAAACTGGGCATGAACCTGATGTGGCAGGCCCTGCCGATCTGCGTGCGCCTCGTCGGCCCGGCCAGGGCCAAGCAGATGATCATGACCGGCAAGCTGTTCGACGCCGCCACGCTCGAACGGTGGGGCTTTCTCGATCTCGTAGCGCCGCGCCAGGAACTGGACGCGGCGGCGCGGGCGATGGCCGACGAATATGCGGCCCTCCCGCCCAACGCGGTGCAAATGATCAAGAAGGGCGTCGACCAGGTCGTCGGCGCCCTGGACCGCGCCGTCATGCACATGGACGCCGACCAGTGGCTCCTCAGCACCATGACCGAAGATTACCGGGAAGCCGTCAGCGCCTTCTTCGCCAAACGCAAGCCAACGTTCACTGGGAAGTAGTGAGACGGGCGGCAGGCCTTGCCGACCGAGGCTTCCTGCGTTCACTTTCGCGCAAGGAGACGCGCCATGCCCACCATGACCGGCGGCTGCCAGTGCGGCCGCATCCGCTACAGCGTCGAGATCGAGAACGACGAGGCCTATCTCTGCCACTGCGGTTACTGCCGCCGCGCTACCGGCGGCGTCTCGATCGCCTTCAAGAACATCCCGGTCGCCGATGTGACGTGGACGTCCGAACCGGACTGGTATCAGTCGTCGCCGATCGCCCGGCGGCCGTTCTGTTCGAGCTGCGGCACGCCGCTTGGGTTCCGGTATCTCGATTCAAATCGCATGGACCTGACCGTCGGCTCGTTCGACGAGCCCGCCTTCTTCCGCCCCACGTCCAACTTCTCGATCGAGACCGCCCTTCCCAGTTGGCTCGACGTCTCCCAGCTGCCGGGCCAACGCCTCGACGAGCATCAGACCACCGTCTCGCGCTGGATGGCGGCGACAGGGAAAATGCCGGATTGAAGGTCGGGGCGCTCGCCTCCAACTGAAAGCCGTCATGAGTCAAACCGAACCGCTTCGCCCGCGTGCGGGGCCGGGCGCCCATGTGGGCGTGACCGAGCCGATGATCCGCGAGGTCGTGCATGCCTTCTATGCCCGTGTCCGCGCCGATCCGACGCTCGGTCCGATCTTCGAGCGGGAGATCGACGGCGAGTGGGACGCCCACCTGGTCAAGCTGTGCGATTTCTGGTCGTCGGTCTTACTGATGACCGGACGGTTCAAGGGAACGCCGATGGTCGTGCATACGCGCCTCCCCGAGATCGGTGGGGGCCACTTCATGCGCTGGCTCGCCCTGTTCCGGCAGACAGCGGAGGAGCTCTGTCCGCCGCCGGCGGCCGCCCTTTTCGTCGCAAGGTCGCACATGATCGCCCAGAGCCTTCAGCTGGGCGTCGCGGTCAGCCGCGGCGAAGTCCCGGAGTTCTCACCGTGACCTATGTCGTCCTCGAGGCCTGCATCAAGTGCAAGTACATGGACTGCGTGGAAGTCTGTCCCGTCGACTGCTTCTACGCCGGCGAGAACATGCTGGTGATCCATCCCGAGGAATGCATCGACTGCGGCGTCTGCGAACCCGAATGCCCCGTCGACGCCATCGTCCCAGACTCCGACCCGCGATCCACGCCCGAGTGGGTGAAGCTCAACGACGAATACGCTCGCATCTGGCCCAACATCACCCTCAAAGGGACTCCCCCGTCCGACGCCGACGCCTGGGACGGCGCTGAAGGCAAACTCGTCCAGTTCAGCCCCAATCCCCACCGGGAGTGAGGGGGCTCCGATCTCTGTCGCGAACACACGGAACGCCGGCGTCCTCGCCGGCTCTTCGCTTGGGACCGCCGGCGTCCCGCCGGCTCTTCTCTTCCTTCCCTTCGCTCTTTCAATCGGGCTGGCCCGCAAAAGAGGAAGAGCCGGCGCACGGCGGATAGGGCGGGGTGCGCGTTTATTCCCCCCCTCAGAACCCGGCCGCCGCCAGCGCCTTGGCCTGGCGCTCGGCGAGCGCCGCCTCGCTGAAGCCCTCCAACGACGCCTCGAACAGGCGCCGCCAGTTCTGTTCCGCAGCCAGGTGCAGGAACGCGGCGCCCAGGCCGATCGCCGCGCGGTCCATGAAAACGAATTCGCGCGGGATGGTCACCGGACCCTTCTGGTCCAGGGCCTGCTTGACCTGGAACGCTTCGCGCCGGCCGTACTGGGAAGGGGCGACGCCGTCGGCGACGGTGCGGACGCGGTCATCCAGCAGGGGGGCGTAGATGAATCGCGCCCAGATCCCCAGGACGTCCATCAGGTCCTGCGAGAGGTCCTTGAACCCCCAGGCGCGATAGGCCTCCGCCTCGCCGGCCTTGTCGCCGCAGGACATGGCGTGGAACAGCTTGACCACGCCGCCGACGAAGGCCGGCGGAAAGATCCGGATGCAGCCGAAGTCCAGGAGGTTCAGCCGCCGTCCGCCGTCGGCGAAGCTGTAGTTGCCCAGGTGCGGATCGCCGTGGATCACCCCCATATGGATCAGGGGTGTCCACCAGCCCTCGAACAGGATCTTCGCGACGTGGTTGCGCGTCTCCTGGTCGGCCGCCTTGAGCGCCAGCAGCCCATCGCCGTCGAGCCAGGTCATGGTCAGCAGGCGGCCGGTGGAAAGTCCGGCGATCGGCTCGGGGATATGGATGTCGTCGCGGCTGGCGAAGAAGGTCCGGTAGAGGATCATCGCCTTGGCCTCGCGATCGTAGTCCAGCTCCTCGCGCAGGCGCTCGCCGAGTTCCTCCACCACCTCGCGGGTGTCGAGCGAGGCGTAGAGGCGCCGGACCACGCTCATGAAGGCGCGCAGTTGGGCGAGGTCGCTCTCCACCGCGCTCTGCATGTCCGGATACTGCAGCTTGACCGCCAGGGACGTTCCATCAGCGGCCGCGGCCTTGTGGACCTGGCCGAGGGACGCCGCGGCGGCAGGATGCAGGTCGAAGGCGCCGAAGCGCTTTTGCCAGTGCACGCCCAGCTCGGCGGCCATGCGGCGGCGCACGAAGGCCGGCCCCATGGCAGGGGCGTTGGTCTGCAGCTGGGCAAACTCTTCGGCGAACTCGGGCGGCAGCAGGTCGGGGATGGTGGCCATGATCTGCGCCACCTTCATCACCGGTCCCTTGAGGCGGCCCAGCGCCTCCTTCATCGCCCGGGCGTTGCGCGCGTCCAGGTCGCCGGCGCCGAAGAAGGCGTTGGCGCCGATGGTCGCCGCCGCGCCGGAGAGCCCCGCCCCGACGCGCGCGAACCTGGCCACCCGGCCGGAGAGCCGGTCTCGTTCGGGATCTCTCGCCATGTCAGCCTGGAGCGCCTCTCAGAGTAGCGCCTCGAGTTCGTCCACCAGCGCCTCCAGCCGAGAGAGCCCAAGGCGCCAGAAACCGGGGTCGCGTGGGTTCAGGCCGAACGGCGCCAGGGCTTCGACATAGGTCCGTGTCCCGCCGCCCGCCAGCAGAGTCTCATAGAGCGGCGCGAAGCCCGTCGGGTCTTTGCGCCGGGCGGCCATCAGGGCTTCGACCAGCAGGTGCCCGAAGGCGTAGGCGTAGACATAGAAGGGCGCGTGGACGAAGTGGCTGACATAGGCCCAGTAGGTCTCATAGCCCGGATTGAGCGTGATCGCGGGGCCCAGGCTCTCGCCCATCACGTCCAGCCAGATCGCCTCGATCGCCTCGCGTGAGAGTTCCCCCTCCTGCCGCGCCGCATGGAACCTGCTCTCGAAGCGGTGGAAGGCGATCTGGCGGGTGACGGTGTTGAGGCCATCCTCGATCCGTCCGGCGATCAGCGCCTTGCGATCCTCGCCGCGGGCCTCGCCCAGCAGCCGCTCGAAAACCAGCCCCTCGGCGAAGATGGACGCGGTCTCCGCCAGGGTGAGCGGCGTTGAGGCCAGCAGGGTGCCGTTGGGCGCCGCCAGGGTCTGGTGCACGGCGTGGCCGAGTTCGTGGGCGAGGGTGAGCACGTCGCGCCGCTCGCCCATATAGTTGAGCATGACGTAGGGGTGGCGGGGCGCGGTCACCGGATGGGAGAAGGCGCCCGACTGCTTGCCGGGCCTCGGGCGGGCGTCGACCCAGGGCTTTTCGAAGAAGACGGCGGCGCGGTCGGCAAGGCCGGGCGCCAGAGTTGCGAACGAGTCCAGCACGATCCCCCTCGCCTCTCGCCAATCGTAGATCCTGGGTGCGGCCTCGAAGAGCGGCGCATTGCGATCCCAGTGATCCAGCCGTTCGCGCCCGAGGGCGCGGGCCTTGAGCGCATAGTAGCGATGGGAGAGGGAGCCGTACGTCCCGGCGACCGCCGTCTCCAGCGCCTGCACGGCCTCGGCGTCGACTTCGTTGGCCAGGTGCCGGGAGGCGGCGGGATTGGCGAAGCGCCGCCAGCGATCCTCCACCTGTTTGTCGAAGGCGACGGTGTTGAGGCACAGGCCGAGCAGGTCGGCGCGTTCACCGAGCGCGGTCGCCAGCCCCTGCGCCGAGGCGCGCCGGCGATCGGGGGAGGGGTCGGAGAGCCGGTTCAGGGCTTCGGACAGGGTGAGCCTCTCGCCCTCGACTTCGGCGGTGAGGCGACCCAAGGTCTCGTCATAGAGGCGGACCCAGTTCGCGCTCGCCGGCGCCTTGTCCAGTAACAGGCGTTCGAGATCGGCGTTCAGCTCATGCGGCCGGCCCGCTCTGATGCGCCTGAGCCACGGCCGCCAGCGGGCAGCCGCGGGTACGGCGGCGAGCGCCGCTTCGATCTCGGCCTCTTCGAGCGCATTGAGCTCCAGCGGCAGGAAGACCGCCGCGCTCGAGAGGGCCGCGATGCGCGTGTGCAGGTTGGTGTCGAAGCGGCCCCACGCCGGCTCGTCTCGCGCGGTGGCCGCGCCGAGGCTGGCATAGGCGCCAAGCGCCCAGGTGAGGTCCGCGGCGGCTTCGCTGAGGCGCGCGGCTTCGTCGATCAGCCGGCCAAGTGCGGGCGCGTCGGCCCGCGCGGCGATGAACATCCCCTCCAGCCTGGCGATCTCCTTCATCCGCTCGCCGGCGGCGGAAAGGTCCGCCTCGATGCGCGGGTCTTCGCGCCCGGCGTAGAGGTCTTCGAGGCTCCAGACCGGCAGGTCGGCGGCAGGCGGGGAGGCGAGGGGCGCGTTCATGGGGCTGTTGCTCTCAAAGAAATTCGCAATTTTTCTCTCGTCACCCCGGGCTCGCTACGGCCCGGGATGACGGATGAATTTGAATCTAGGTGCAATGCCCCTCAACCCCACCGCTTCGTCTGATCGCCGCTTGCTCCAGGGCGCGCTCTTCAGCGCGGATGCGGATCGCCAGCACGAGCGCGTTGGCCGTCGAGGCTATTGCGGCGAACCTTGGCAGACCCAGTGCGAGAGGAAGGGCGGCCATCTCGCCGGCGACGACGGCGTAGTTGGGATGGCGGATCAGCCGGTATGGCCCTCGACTCACCAGCGGCTCGTCGGGGAGGACGATGATGCGGGTCGTCCAGCGCTCGCGAAGGCTGGCCAGGACCCATCCGCGGGCGGCCTGCAGCGCCAGGAAGGCCGCGAGCCAGCCGGGATTGAGCGGCCGCCGACGCCCGCGGATCCAGAGACCCGCCAGCCAGGCGGCATGGAGTCCGACGATAAGGGGATAGTGCTCTGCCGAAACCTCCTGCGCGCCCCTGGCCATGAGCCGCCGGGTGTTGCGTCGCGCCAGGGCCAGCTCTGCGAGCCGCTGCAAGGTCACCAGAGCGAGAAGACCGGCCGCCGGCCTCACGGGGTGAAGGAAACGCAACTGGCGGTGAAGCCCGGGCCCAGAGCCGAGACCACGAGCCGGCCCGCCTGACGAGCGCCGGCGAGGACGCGTTCGAGCACGAACAGGGCTGTGGGCGCGGACATGTTTCCGTGGTCCCTCAGCACCTCGCGTTCCTCGACGAGGGCTCCCTGGCCCAGTTCGAGAGCCGATTCCACCGCCTCGACCACCTTCGCGCCGCCCGGGTGAAAGACGAAGCGCCCGACGTCGGCAAGTCCGAGGCCCAGACCCCGCAGCATCGCCTCCATGGCCTCGCGCAGGTGAGCGGCCGCGAACACGGGGATCGACCGGTCGAAGATCACGCCGAGCCCCTCCGGATCGACCTGCCAGCCCATGATGTCGAGGGTGTCGGGCCAGGTGTGCTCGGCCGATCCCTCTATCGTCAGCCCGTCGCCCTGGGTGGAAAGGACGCAGGCGGCGGCCCCGTCGCCGAACAGGGCCGTTGCGACAATGTTGGCGCTGGTGAGCTGATCGTGCCGGGCCGCGAGCGTGCACAGCTCCACGCAGACAAAGAGGACCTTGGAGCCTGGCTTCGCCTGCGCCAGGCGGGCTGCGAGGCCAAGACCGCTCACTCCGCCGGCGCAGCCCAGACCGAACACCGGCACCCGCTGAACGTCGCGCCGAAAGCCGAGTCTTCCCATGGCGCGCGCTTCGAGACTGGGGGTCGCGATCCCGGTGGAGGAGACTGTGACCACCGTGTCGATCTCATCGCCCGCAAGGCCAGCACGCTCCAGCGCGCGCTGGGCGACCTCGACAAAGAGCTCGGTCGCCCCTTCCAGATATGCGTCGGTGCGCTCGGCCCAGTCGCGCGGCGAGCCGTGCCATTCCATCGGCCGCACCGACTGGCGACGGTCGATGCCGGCGTTGATGAACACCGGCTCGAGACGGGCGAAGTCCTTCATCCGATCGCCGACCACGCGGCGAACCGCCTCGACGATCGCGAGCTGCGATAGGACGTGCGGAGGAGAGGCGGTCGCCAGGGAGATCAGAGAGGCGCGTGGCGTCACGTCCGGCTCCTCGACGAGCGACCAGAACACCTGATGTAGGGTGACGCTCCGCGGTTTGCTTGTTGCCGCCGCGCTTGTGTCGTTAGAGCTTGTTTGAGAATGCGCTCTGGCGAGTCAGAGGCATGCGGCGCATGCCGGCCGGGGGTGGTTTGCGAGCATCGGAGCGGAGCGGCCTTGAGGGCCGTGAGCACCGAAGCACAGCAAAGCGCCGTCGGATGACCGTCAGAGTAGCATTCTCTCAGAGGCCGCCGATGGCGGAGATGTAGAGGTCGAGCAGGGCCTCCTCCTCCTGGCGCTTGGCCTTGTCCTGCTTGCGCAGGCGGACGATCTTGCGGATGACCTTGATGTCGAAGCCCTCTCCCTTGGCCTCGGCGTAGACTTCCTTGATGTCGCCGGCGATGCCCGCCTTGTCTTCCTCGAGCCGTTCGATGCGTTCGATGACGCTCTTGAGCCGGCCCTGGGCTTCGGCTTGCACCACATCGATCCCGGCGCCGCCGTCGGCCATGAAACACTCCTGTGACGAATTGAATCCCCAGTCGCCGGACCTTAAGTGCCTGCTGGGCGGGAGTCATGGCTCGCGCCGACCTTGTCCACAGGAGACTCCCAGCTGAACGTTTCCGTCCGTCAGCCCCTTCCGAGCGACGTGGTCGCGGGGCCTTCAGTGACCCAGGAGGAGGCCGAGGCCGCCGTCCGCACCCTGATCCGCTGGGCGGGGGACGATCCCGAGCGCGAAGGCCTGCTCGACACCCCCGGGCGGGTGGCGCGCTCCTATCGCGAGCTCTTCGCCGGCTATCAATCCGATCCGCGCGAATATCTCGAGCGCACCTTCAGCGAGGTTGCGGGCTATGACGAGCTCGTCCTGCTGCACGACATCCCGGTGATCAGTTTCTGCGAGCACCACATGCTGCCGGTGGTGGGCAAGGCCCACGTCGGCTACCTGCCGACCCACCGCGTGGTGGGGATCTCAAAGCTGGCGCGCGTGGTCCAGGGTTTCGCCCGGCGCCTGCAGATCCAGGAGAAGCTCACCGCGGAGATCGCCGAAGCGATCGATCAGGTCCTCGCGCCCAAGGGCGTGGGCGTGGTGATCGAGGCCGAGCACAGCTGCATGACCCTACGCGGCGTCGGCACGCCCGGCGCGCGGCTCACCACCAGCCACCTGACCGGCGTGATCCGCGACGACGCCCGCACTCGCACCGAGTTCCTGCGCCTGGCGACGTCGAGGTGAAATCCTCCCCCATGGACCCCGACCTTGAGCGGGGGGAATGGGGGAGGGGGACCGCGAAGCGGTGGAGGGGTGCGGTTCTTGATCGGGTTCAGCTGCGAACGCCGCCTGCCGTTCTGATCAACGTCTGAGTCGCGGCCGCCCCCCCCACCACTTCGTGGTCCCCTCCCCCGCTTCGCGGAGGAGGATCCAAAGCAAAACGCCCCGCGTGAGCGGGGCGTCGGGGATCACCGCGATGGGCGAGGGCTCAGCCCTGGCGAGCCTTGTAGCGCGGGTCGGTCTTGTTGATGACGTAGAGCCGGCCCTTGCGGCGCACGAGCTTGCAGTCGCGGTGGCGCGTCTTGAGCGTCTTGAGCGAGCTTCTGACTTTCACGGCGGCGGCCTCGGCGGCGAAGGTTCGGAACAAAAAGAGCGCGCGTCTATAAGGAGGCCCCGACGACGAGTCAATCTGGGCATCCGCGTCGTATGGAGCGTCATCTCTCTCACGAACGCCGTGATTCGCCGGTAGGTTTGTCCACATGCGCCGCCGCACTCTCCTGCGCCTGGCCGCCAGCGCCTTCGCCGCGCCGACGGCCGTCTTCGCCCAGACTCCGGCGCCGCCGCCCGGCGTCGACGCGCCCGCTCCTGTGTCTGCTCCGCGTCCGTCGGATCTGCTGGGGGCCAGCGGCGAGGGCTACTTCATCGACTGGCTGAACGACTTCTATGCCCGCGCACTCGGGTCCGGCGTCTCGCGCTCCCTGCTCGACCAGGCGCTGTCGGGGCTTTCGCCCGACCCCCGCGTCATGGCCCATGACACTGCGCAGCCCGAGTTCGCGCGCCCGGCGGGCGAGTATATCCGCGCCTCGGTGACCGCCGGCCGGATCGCCCAGGGGAGGACGCTGCGCGACTCGATCCCGCAGTTCACAGCCATCGAGACGACCTACGGCTGCCCGCGCGACGTGCTCCTGGGTGTCTGGGCCATGGAGTCCAATTTCGGCCGGACCCAGGGGGACATGGACGTCGTTCGCTCCCTCGCGACCTTGGCCGCCCTTGGCCGGCGTCGCCCCTGGGCAGAGGGCGAACTGCTTGCGGCCCTGCAGATCCTCGCCTCGGGCAAGGCGCCGGGCGCGCGCCTGATGGGCTCCTGGGCCGGGGCGATGGGTCAGACCCAGATGGTGCCGACGGCCTACCTCGCCGATGGCGTGGACGAGGACGGCGACGGTCGGGTCGACATCTGGAGCTCCGCCTCGGACGCCCTCGCGTCGGCCGCGAATCTCCTGGCGAAGGCCGGCTGGCGGCGCGGCGAAGGATGGGCGCGCGAGGTGCGCCTTTCCCCTGGTTTCGACGTCAGCCTTGTCGAGGGGCCACAAGAGACGCCGGACTGGTGGACCCAGAAGGGCGCGCATCGCGCGGACGGACTGGCCTGGTCAGGGGCGGACCTGACCGCGACCTGCGTGCTGCTCCTTCCGAGCGGCGCGCGCGGCCCCGCCTTCCTGGCCCTGCCCAACCACTTCGTGATCCGAAAGTACAACAACTCACTCGCCTACGCCCTGGCCGTCGGTCTGCTGGCGGACGGTTTTGCGGGCGGCCCGCCGCTCGCCACGCCTTGGCCGCCCGAGACCCCT
Organism: Caulobacteraceae bacterium; assembly: GCA_035483335.1. GTDB lineage: Bacteria > Pseudomonadota > Alphaproteobacteria > Caulobacterales > Caulobacteraceae > Acaudatibacter. The sequence continues at coordinate 11,677 of DATHPX010000345.1, forward strand.
CTGTCCCTCGACGACCGCCTCGCCGCCCAGGGAGCGCTCCAGCGCCTCGGCTACGATCCGGGACCCCTCGATGGCGTCATCGGGGCGCGGGCTCGCGCCGCCCTGAGGGCGTGGCAGAAGGCGCAAGGTCTGACTGCAGACGGTTATCTGACGCCGGAATTGATCGCCCGGCTCAAGGCGGCGACCGCCTGATTCGTCCGGACTCCACAGACCCCGGACATATAAGGGGTTCCTTGAGGGGCGCCGGGGATGATAGGCACGACCCGCTCCCGTCGGTTTGCGGACCTGGCGACGATCGTGATCACGCTTCTGTGAACTTTGGCTTGCGTCAGATCACGATCCCGGCATAATCCAGGCCGTGCGTCCGGGGCGTGCTGACTGGTCAGCGCGTCATGGGGGCGTCGATCTCACCCAAGGGAAATCACCAGATGACCGAAGTGCTCCGCAAAGTGCTCGTCGCCGGCGCCGCCGTCGCCGCGATCTCCGTCGCCGCCTGCTCGAAGCCGGCCGCCACCTCCTCGGCCGATTCGACCGCCGCTGCTCCGGCCGCCGCTGACGCCGCCGCCGCCAGCTCGTCGGCGATGGACGCCGCCGCCGCCGCTTCTTCGGCCCAGGACGCTTCGAAGGCCGCCGCGGCCGACGCTTCCGCCGCCGCTCCGGCCGGCAAGAGCCAATAATATCGTCGATCCGCTTTTAGGCGGATCAGCGTTTAGAAGGGCCGCTCCGACACCCGGAGCGGCCCTTTTTCTTTTTCCCCCTGCTTTTTCATGAGCGCTGCCAGCCCGACCGAGGGCGCGGAGATCGCCGACTGGAGCCGCGGCGGCCCGCCCAGATCCCGCCGGCACGGCGACGTCTATTTCTCCGCAGAGGACGGCCTGGCCGAATCGAAAGCCGTGTTCCTCGCAGGCTGCGGCCTGCCGGAGGCCTGGCGCGGACGATCCAGCTTCTGTGTCGCCGAGCTCGGCTTTGGCACGGGCCTCAATATCGCGGCCCTGCTCGAGTCCTGGCGCGCGACGGCGTCCCCAGACGCGCGGCTTCACATATTCACTATCGAGAACGACCTGATCACCGCCGCCGAGGCCGCACGCGCCCTCTCGGCGTGGCCCGAGCTCTCCGAAGCCGCGGGCGCCCTGGTCTCGGCCTGGCCCGGTCGCGCCCGCGGCTTTCGACGAATCTCGCTACCCCGGTTCGGCGCGACGATCGATCTGGCCCAACTCGAGGCGGCCGAAGCGCTCGCGGCCTGGTCAGGGGCCGCCGACGCCTGGTTCCTCGATGGCTTTTCGCCCTCCGCCGACCCCCTGATCTGGCGGCCCGAAGTGCTCTCGCTGGTCGCCCGTCGATCGCGACCCGGAGCGCGGGCGGCGAGCTTCACCGTGGCGGGGGCCGTGCGTCGCGCGCTCGCCGAGGCCGGCTTCGAGGTGACGCGCCAGCCCGGCCACGGACGTAAGCGTGAACGCCTCGAGGCGCGCCTGCCGGGAGCCGCCGGCGAACCGGCGGGGCGGCGGGTCGCCGTCGTCGGCGGAGGGATCGCTGGCGCCAGCATCTGCCGCGCGCTGGCGGCGCAGAATATCACCCCGATCCTGGTCGATGTGCGCCGCGACGGCGGCTCGGCCGTCCCCGCCGCCCTGGCCGGCCCGCGGCTCGACGCGGGCCTCGGTCCCATCGCCGCCCTCTTCGCTCAAGCCGCGTCGCGGGCGGCGGACCTCTATGACGATATCCCAGGCGCCGTGCTCGCCCGCGGCGTGCTGCAACTTCCCGTCGGTCCTAAGGACGCCTCCCGTTTCGCGGCGATCGCGGGGTCGGATCTCTACGAACCGGGCTGGCTCGACCTCCTGACCTCCGACGTCGCCAGCGAACACGTTGGCGAGCCTTGCGCCCCGGCGCTGGAATTGCGTGGCGCAGTCGCGGTCGACCCCACGCGGATCCTTGCGGCCTGGGCGCCCCCGCCGATCGAGGGCGAAGTGGTGAGGATCGAGCCCTCCGGGAGCCGCTGGCGGTTGGAGGACGCGGATGGCCGCACGCTATGCGAGGCGGACGCGGTCTGCGTCGCGGCGGGGCCCGCGACGTCCGACCTTCTGGGCGGCGTCGAGCTCATGCCCGTCCGCGGCCAAGCGACCTTCGCGCCTGGCGTCGATGCGCCTGCGCTCAGCTTCGGGGGTTATGTGACGCCCATGCCGGGCGGCGCGCTGTTCGGCGCCACCCACGATCGTGGCGACCGCGATCTTGCGGCCCGGCCCGAGGACGACGCGCGCAATCTCCAGTCGGTGACCTCGGTCCTGCCCGCCCTTGGCGAGCGCCTGGCGCGCGCCCCCCTGCGGTCATGGACCGGGCTTCGCGCCGCCACGTCCGACTATCTTCCCCTCGCAGGCGCACTCCCCGGACGGAGCGGGCTCTACGTCCTCACGGGGCTGGGTTCGCGAGGCTTCTGCCTCGCGCCGCTGCTGGGGGAGCATGTGGCGGCTCTGGCGACGGGCCTTCCCTCGCCGCTACCCGCGCCGCTCGCCGCCCTGCTCGATCCCGGACGCTTCGCCGCCCGCAGGAACCGCCGCGCCTAAATGGGGTGACCCGCCCAGTCTGGTCCCCTACATCAAAGTCAAGCTTGTCGTGGGAGCCGGACCACAGGGCCAATCGTTCAGCCAGGGTTCAGGCCTGACACGGTAACAGGCTTGTTATGGTTCCACCGTGGAGAGAGAGCCTTCCTAATGAAGACAAGTCGAAGCACCGCCGCAGTGGCCGCGATCTCGGCCCTGGCGGTCGCCGCCGCGGGGGTGAGCGCCGTCGCCCAGCCCTACGGGTATCAGAACGGGTACGGGCAGCAGCCCCCCCCGCCGCCGAACGAGGGATACAATCAGCCGCCGCCGGACCAGGGCTACGGACCGCCTCCCGGCCAGGGTGGCTACGGACCGCCCCCCGGCCAGGGTGGCTATGGACCGCCTCCTGGCCAGGGTGGCTACGGGCCCCCTCCTGACCAGGGCGGCTATGACCAGCCGGGCCCTCCGAATGGGAACTATCCGCCCCCGCAGGGCGGCGGTCCCAGCTATGACGAGCAGGCCTATTACGCCGATCAGCAGTATGCGGCGCAGTACCAGGCCTGGGCCGCGCGCTATTGTGTCCAGCAGCACAACCAGAACGTCGCCGCCGGCGCACTGATCGGCGGCGCGCTCGGAGCCATCCTCGGCGGCGGCATCAGCGGCCATGCGGGCGGCGCCGCCCTCGGCGGCGTGCTCGGCGCTGGCGCTGGCGCTGCGGTCGGCTCGACGGCCGGGACTCCCGGCGGCTGCCCGCCAGGCTACATCGTGGCGGGCGGGGCCCCGGTCTTCGCTGGACCGGTGGTGTACGCTCCCGGTTGGTACAATCCGTGGGTGTGGCAGGGCGGCCGCTATGTCTACATTCCCTACCGGACCTACTATTGGAATCACCACGGCTGGCATGGCGGCGGTGGCGGCTGGCACGGTGGTCATGACCATGGCGACCACGACCACGGCGACCACGACCATCACTGACGATCTGGCGTGGTCTGTTGACGCCGGCCCTGACGTGATGTCGCAGATACCGCCTCAGCCCGCCGGCTCCCCGCCGGCGGGCTTTACGTCCAGGTTGAAATCTGCGATGCGCGCGCAAATCTTGACGCGCCGGCGCCGGCGCGAACCCTGCGCCTGCGTCCCGCGCGTGAGTGGTGCGCTTCGGCCCCCCGGCCGATCGGGACACGTGCCTCAAGGAGCCTGATGTTGGACGGCGACCCAGGGTTGCAATTTGACGGAGCCGAGGTCGGCGTTTCGTTCGTCATGCCGTGCCTCAACGAGGCGCGCTCGCTGGCCGTCTGCATCGCCGCCTGCCGCGAGGCCCTTGACCAGATCCAGGACCGTTACGGCCTCACCGGCGAGATCGTCGTGGCGGACAACGGCAGCACCGACGGCAGTCAGGCCCTGGCCGAGAGCTTCGGCGCCCGCGTGGTTCCTGTACCGGAAAAGGGATACGGCGCGGCGTTGCGGGGCGGGTTCAGAGCCGCCCGCGGCCGCTATCTGGTGATGGGCGACGCCGACGGCTCGTACGACTTCCGCGAGGCCGCGCCGATGATCGGCGCCCTGGTGGAAGGGGCGGACCTGTGCATGGGCTCGCGCTTCAAGGGCGGGATCAAGCCCGGCGCCATGCCGTGGAAGAACCGCTACATCGGCAATCCGCTCCTGACGGGGATTCTCAACGTCCTGTTCGGCGTGCGCGTCGGCGACGCCCATTGCGGGCTTCGCGCCCTCACCAAGACCTGCTTCGAGCGCCTCGCCCTGGCCGGCGACGGGATGGAGTTCGCCAGCGAGATGGTGATCAAGGCGGTGCTCAAGGGCGAGAGGATCGCCGAGCGCCCGGCCACCCTGTCGCCCGACCTGCGCGATCGGCCGCCCCACCTGCGCCCCTGGCGCGATGGCTGGCGGCACCTTCGCTACCTGTTCATGCTGAGTCCCTGGTGGCTGTTCACCCTGCCAGGCCTGGTGGCGGTCGGCGGCGGCGCGACCATCCTGGCCCTCGCCGCGTGGAACCTGCTTGTGCGGGGCGAAGCCGACTTCTTCTTCGGCGACTATTGGGTCGTGCTCGCCAGCGCCCTGGTGGGCCTTGGGCACCTCGCCCTGATCCTGGGGATGACCACCCACCTTCATCAGGTGCGATCGGGCTACCGGGCGCCCGCCCGATGGGTGTCGTGGGCCTCTCCCTTCGTGACGCTCGAGACGATGCTGGCGGGCGGGATCGGCCTCGCCGCTCTGGGAGTTCTCGAACTGCTGGTCGTGGTGGCGGCCTGGGCGGGCCGCGATTTCTCTCGCGCCGCCCACGTCCTGCCTGCCGTCGTTGGAGCGCTGCTGATGACTCTCGGAGCGCAGACCGTCCTTGGAGGGTTCCTGATGGCGATCCTGGAAGGCGCCGAGGCGGGCTTCCTGGCGCGGGCGTCCAAGGCCGGCGCAAAGCCCGCGCGCGTGGCCGAAAAGCCCGTCCTGAGGCCGGCCGCCTGAGGCGGGAGTCGCCTTCGCGAGAGGCCGCCCCGGCATGATCGGGCGCCGTCTCATCGCCCTTGTGGCCGTATTGTTTGGAGCCGCGGCGCTGATGACGCCGAGCTTCATCGCGGGCCATCCGAGCGTCTTCCCCGACACCTCGGCCTATCACCTGATCGGCCAGTGGTTCGCCGAGCAGGCCGGGCTGCGCCTAGATCATGGGTTCGGCGTCATTCGGCATCACGACCTCGCCTACTTCTTCACCATGGCGGGCGCGCGCTCGCCCTACTACGGCGAGCTCTTTTTCCTGGTCACGGCCCTGGGATCGGCCTGGGCCATGGCCGCGCTCCAGGCGCTTGCCGCCAGCGGTCTGACCGCCCTGACCTTGCGCGTGACCCAAAGGGGCTTTCGCCTTCGCCAGTTCGCCCTGGCGATCGGCGTCCTTACGCTCGCCTCGACCCTTCCGTTCTTCGTCAACTTCCTCATGCCCGACGTCTTTCTGGGTCTGGGCGCAATGGCGGCCATCCTGCTGCTGGCCTATTTCGATCGCCTTGGGCGGTGGGAGCGCGGAGGCCTTGTCGTCCTTCTGACGGCCGCGCTCACGTTCCACGCGACCAACCCGCCGGCGATCCTTATCCTCATCGCTGTGGCGGCGGTCGCATTGGCCGCCAAGGCCCTGCCGGCCCGGCCGGCGAAGGCCGGACTGGCGCTCGTCGTCGCCGCGCTCGGCGCCTCGGCCGTCGCGGCGGCCGCCTATCCGCTCGCCATTCGCGCCCTGGAGCATCGAGAGCTGGCCCGACCGCCATTCTTCACCGCGCGCATTCTGGCGGACGGACCCGGCCGCGCCTTCCTCCGCGACGCCTGCGCCAATGGCTCGCCTTACGTCCTCTGCCGGTTCAAGGACCGGCCTCTTACCGACGCCAACGACATCCTCTGGGCCGTCACCGCCAAAAAGGGGGTGTTCGAACCGGCCGACTACGCCACCCGCCTGGCTCTGATCCACGAGGAGTCGCGGTTCGTCGTCGACGCGTTCGAGGCCCATCCCCTCGCCACAACCTGGGACCTGTTCGTCGATGGCGTTCACGAACTGGCGGTGGTCACTGTCGTCGACACCCTGGGCTATTCGGATCGGACTCTGGTCGCCCACGGCCCCCGTTTCGATCCTCCGTTCGGCCCTGTCCGGTTCTGCGTGAGACGACCGAACTACTGCTATCCCACGCCGCTGCAGGTGGGCTGGGACGTGGTGCTCAACCTCGCGATGAGCCTGTCGGCCGCCTACCTCGTGGCCCGCCTGCTGCTATCGCGCATGACTGTGCGGGCGGTGTTCCACCGCGCACCCCTGTCTCCCCGGCTTGCGGTCGCGGTGACAGCGGTCCTCATGCTGCTTGTCGCCAACGCCCTTTTGTGCGGCGCGCTATCGGGGGTCTATCCGCGCTATCAGACCCGGATCGAGTGGCTTGCGCCCCTGTTCGCGGTCCTGGCGTGGCTCGAGAATGCTCGACTCCCGGCTGGGCTGGGCGAGGGCGCTACGGAGCTCGAGGAGGAGCCCGCACCGACACCGGAGCGCGCGACGATCAGCCAGCCGTCCTTCTAGAGCCTGATCCGCCTGAACGGGGTTTGCTTGAGCGCGCCTCGAAAGAGGCGGAGGAGGCCGTCAGAGCGCCGTCCCCCAAGTGGGGACGGGTTGGGCGATCAGACGGCGCTCAAGCTTTTGAATCTAGAGCAAATAATCTGCGACCAGACGATTTCGTCCGGTCGGAGTTTGCTCTAGTCCCTGGGACGCTTCGCCGGATCCGACGCGGGCTTCTTCATGACGAAGCGCATGAAGCCGGCGGAGGCCAGGAAGCCGCACGCGACGACGAAGGCATGGGCTAGATGGGGGTCAAACGGGTTCATGCGGTTCTGATCGGCTACAGAGGGAGGGAGCGTGCGAGGGGCACGATCCGGCCTGTCGGCGCAGGCGCGGACGGGGCAGTCCTATAGCGTCCGAGGAATCGCCTGTCTTGTCGCATCCGCTCAACGCGGCGCAAGGCCGCGCGATCAGTGCGAAACGAGCACGCAGCGATCAGGATTGAGCAGAAAATCGCAGGTGACCCCGCCGAGTATCCACTCCCTCATCCTCGCACGCCCGTACGCCCCCGCGACGAGGACATCCGCATCCAGGTCCGCGACGATCATCCCGAGCCGGCTGGCGTCGTCGCGATGCGAGCGCTCGACCCTCAGCTCGCTCGTCACTCCGTATCGCGCGAGCCAACCGCCGATCTCCGCGAGTTCGCCGCGAGCCGCCTCCAGGCCCGTACGCGGCGCGATGGTGACCGCGACCACTCGCTTGCAGGCCCGCAACAGGGGCAGGGCGTCGGACACCGCACGGCGCGTTTCGCGGGTGTCCTTCCACGCCACCACTGCAGTTCCCAGGCCGAACGGCCGGCCTTCGGAAGGGGCGATCAGCACCGGTCGCCCTGCAGCCATCACGAGGTCCGCCAGGTTCACATGGTTCGCGCCCTTGAGGATCCCGCCCTCAGGAGGCGCGGCGATGATCAGATCGGCCCCTCGCGCCTCGCGGGCGATCCAGGAAGCCGGCGGATCGAAGCCCACGACGCCTCTCCACTCGCGATGGCGGGACGCCGGCGCGACCTGAGCCCAGAAGGCCGCCTGGGCCTGGTTCAGCTGCTCGGTGAACGTGTCCCGCTCGAGCGCCATGAGTTCGCCGGCAGAGTAGCCGTCGCCGGCGACCGCCTTGGCGGGTCGGAGCGCCGCCAGGGCGAGCACCGCGGTCTCGAAGCGTTCCGCGAGCAGCGCCGCGGCCTGTCGGACGCCCCCGCTGCTCCCGCTCGGGCTCAGGTCGAGCGCCAGTGTGCGCCAGGTCATCAGGGCGCTAGTGGCTGAGCAGCACGAAAAGTTCGTGCTGGCCAAGCAGGGTCCGGGTCACGCCGCCGAAAATCATCTCGCCCAGACGCGGGTGGCCATAGGCGCCCGCTACGATCAGGTCGGCGCCGAAAGCCGACGCCTGGTTGAGGATCTCCTCGCCGTCGGTCTGGCCCACGGCGCCCACCGCGGAAGGTTCGGCCTGCACGCCGTGCCGCTCGAGGGCGCTCACGACATCGGCGCATCGGCTCTGGGCGTCCTCGAGGTGCCGCCCCGCCACCTCGAGCACCAGCACCGCTTTGGCGCGACGGAAGAAGGGCAGGGCGTCGGCCATGGCGCGACGGGCCTCGCGCGTGTCCTTCCACGCCAGGACGACCCGCTGGGCGGACAGGGATTTCTCGCGAGACGGGGCCACCAGGACGGGCCGGCCCGTGAGGAGGGCCAGGTCGGACGGGCGGGCGTCCCGATACCCGCTGCCCGGCCCATCGGGAGCGCTGGCGACGATCAGGTCGGCGGCGCGCGAGGCGCGGCTGATGACCTCGATCGGCAGGTCGAGGCTCTGGCGCCAGTCGCCTCCGGCCCCCAGCCCTGCGCACGCCGCCCGGAACATCTCGCGCG
>DATHPX010000346.1:0-21262 GCA_035483335.1 Caulobacteraceae bacterium
GATCGCGGACAACCGGGGAGCGGCCGGGGCCTTGGCCTAGCCTACTGCCGATACCGTGGCCGCGGCGCCTATATCGCCGTCGCCGCAGCCGTGACCGTGGAGACGGAGGCGCGTCTCGACCGCCTCTGGTGTGCTGCCGACTGCGGCCAGGTCATCAATCCCGACGGTTGTCGCAACCAACTCGAGGGCGGGATGATCATGGGAGCGAGCTGGGCCCTGAAGGAGCAGGTGAAACTAGGCGGCCGGGGCGTCGCTTCCACCACGTTCGGCGACTATCCCATTCTGCGCTTCAGCGAGATTCCGTCCGTCGAGATCGACTTGGTGATGGCGCAGGACCAGCCATCGCTTGGAGCGGGCGAGGTCAGTCTTGGCCCCGCAATGGCCGCCATCGGCAACGCCCTCGCGCACGCGCTGGGCGCGCGTATCCGTCAGACACCGTTCACGCGCGAGAAGATCGCCCATGCCCTGCTGGCGTGAGGCCTGCCCTGTCACCAGTCCGCGCCGCTCTCCGTATGGGTGTCGCCCTCCCCTGCCGCATCCTCGCCAGTGGGTTCCAGCGTCTCCGTCCCCAGTCCCAGCTGCCGATAGTTGAACAGGGCGTTGTAGAGCATGCGGTACTCGCCGAACGTCTGATCGCGATAGATCGGGTTGGTGGCGAACATCAGGATCCGCCCCTCTCCGAGGGGCTGATCGATGATCGCCGGACGATGCTTGACCTCGTCAGGTGTCGTCATCAGGCCGCTCAGCACGCCGGCCTTGCTTCCCGGGAACTCCATCAGCACCTCGTCGCGATGCAGCTCGGGAACGGAAAAGAGGGAGTTGGTCGCCCAACGGACGGGGAAGCTCGCATCGTCATAACCATAGAAGACGGGATTGCCCGGCTTGGTGATCTTGGCCTGCACGATCGGGCCGGGGGCGTAGAAGTCCTTCGAGGCGGGGGCGGCCTGGACGTCAGGCGCGATGCCGAAATCGGCGGGCATGGCGCTGGAGTCGCCCAGAGTGATGAGGACGCCGCCCTCCTGGACGAACTGGCGTAGCGCCTCGAGGCCCTCGAGACCCATGCCGCCACGGATGTCGGGCGAGACGCCGTAGTCGCCCAGATTGCGGTAGCGGGCGGTCTTCTCGTAGGCCAGCGGCTTGCCGCGCATCGGGACGTCCCACACGAGGGCGCGGGAATTGCGCCCCTGGCTGGGCACGATGATCACGTCATAGCGAGCGCGAAGGCGACCCTTCCGGACGTCGTCCTTGAAGATCAGGCTGTAGGGCGTCCCGTACTCGTCAAACGCATAGCGGACCCAGCCGACGTTCTGGGTCGACCCCCAGGTGCTGTAGACCGCCACGCGAGGAGCGGCCGCCTCGTGGGTCGCAACCGTGGGGGGCGCCTCCAGCGCCACCACAGTGAGGCCGAGCGGGACCGCCTCTTCCTTGAGTTTCTCATAGGCGGAGCCGTCGACGATAAACGAGCCCGCCGGGACCGACTTCCCGCCTGCGACGAACGTCTGCTCGACGATGCGGATCAGGGTGTCCTTCAGGCGATATCGCAGGCGCGCGAGCTCGATCGATCCGTGGTCGAGAACCGCATACGCACGCGCGCCCGGAGGATCGATGGCGCCCGCCGGCTGGTCGCGCTCGACGAGCGGCGCGGCGGCTTCGAGCGCCTTGGGGTCCTTGATCGCCAAGACCTTCACATGGGCCATCATGCCCATGGTCCAGGCGGAGTCGTCGTACGTCTTGAGCTTGGGATCCGGAAAGTCCTGCTTCTGCAGCAGGACCTTGGCGAGCCGGCCATAGGGCTGGTCGAGCTTCACCACGAAGGATCCCGCCGGGAACGCGCCGTCCGCCAGGTTCAGCGGAGCCTCTGTGCGACCGACCTCGATCCCCTGCAGGCGAAGGATGTTCACAAGCAGGGCTGCGCGGGTCATATCCAGCTGGGCGCCGGGGATGATGAAGGCGTAGGGCGGTTTCGTGCGGCCCGCTTCGAGCGAGTCGAGATTCTTCTTGTAGAAGTTCTCGAGGATCTGGTCGGGGAATTGCGAGGTGAGCTGGAGCGCGGTCAGCATCGCCGTCTGCATGTAGTTGGTGTTGTCGCGCATCGACCATTCGACGGTCTTGTACGGCGGGTTCGGCCGAAACCACTCCCGCTTGGTCTGGTCCATGGCGTGCTGGTCCTGGCCCGGCCCATCCACCGGCTTGACGTGCCGCAGCTCCGTCGTCGCTCCGCCGTTGCCGAAGGTCTCGTAGAACCTCACCAGGCCGTTGTGGTTGGACGACATGAAGGCGACGTAGCCGGGCGACCAGGCGTCGACGTAGCCGAAGTTCCACACGCCCGGCATGCCCATCTTGGTCAGCTGCGCCATCTCGAAGTCGGCGAACCAGGGCAGCTCGGCGTAGAGGATCGGGTCGAGATCCGGGTTCTGGGGCGGCTGGCCGCTGAAGGCGTAGAGGAATGGCACCGACTCGTGCAGGTCGTGCATGACCTGAGGCCGCCACTCCAGATACCACTTCAAAAGGTTCGTGGCGCTATAGCCGCTGTAGTTTATGTCCCGGTTGTCGTCGTGAAAGATATACTTTCCCCAGTAGGGCGCGCCTGGAACCGGATCGAGATCATTGGTGTCGTCGACCTTGTTCTCGTAGTACCAGTCTGTGTAGCGATCGCGCCCGTCCGGATCGGTGGCGGGATTAATAGCGACGATGACGTTGTCGCGGATGCGCTGGATGAGCGGCGAGTCCTCGGTCACCAGGCGATAGGCCAGCTCCATCAGCATCTCCGGCGGGCCGGTCTCGCCGCTGTGGAGCCCGCCGAGCAGGACGTACATCGGCTTGGTCTTGGCGATCAGGGCTTTCGCCTCGTCCGGCGATAGTGAGCGCGGGTCGCCCAGGCGCACGAGGTTGCGCCGGTTCTGATCGAGATTGGATATGTTGGCCTGTGAGGAGATGACCACCATCACGGTGGGCCGGCCTTCCTCCGTCTTGCCCGTCTCGATGATCTTCACGCTGGGCGAGGCCGCCGCCAGGGCGCGGTAGTACTTCAGGATATCCGCGTAGTAGTCGAGCACGCGGGGCGCCCCGATGTCGTGGCCCAGCACATCGCGCGGCGAGGGAACCGCGCCGCCGGCGGGCAGGTGATCCACCAGCGCACTCGAGAACTCCGGTCGTGTCGTCCACGCCTTCTCATGTTCGGCGAACGTTGAATCCATCGCCTGAGCCGAGGCGAACGTGGGTGCGACGAGGGCGGCGGCGAGGCCGAGTCGGATGAAGGCGCGCATGGCGCCTTTTTTTCATTGCCTGCCACGCTTGGAAACTGAGAACGACGCCCGGTTTCGCACAGGTGTCGATTCAGTTCCGAGACTGTATTATTAAATATAATTCAGATTTCTTCACCGCCAACCCCGCCATATTCTCCTCATCATGGCCTCTATCTGGCCGCAACTTGAAATTCAATCGGGCGATTGAGGTCTGAATGCGGTGAGATTATTGGCAGAAATACCACACACCTCGGCGAAGGACTCCCCGCACGCCCATCATTCTGCTTCGAAATTCAATGGTGATCGTTTGCCACGACCAAGGAGCCTCTGGGCTAAACCTGGGTGGGCGTTCTCAAGACGTACGCGACTTCAATCGAAGGGGGCGCGTCGTCGAACTGAACATGGAGTTCGAAGCGTGAAGATTGGTAGCTTTTGCCTGACGTCGGCCATTGCCGTCGCGACCGCCCTCGCCGCGGCGCCGGCCCTGACTCAGGACAATGATGCGGGAACCTGGACCGGCCCCTACGCCGGTGTGAACCTCGGCTACGGCGGCGGAAACTTCCGTTACCCCTATTCCGGCACGACCGACGCGGCCGGGACGAACCCGGTCAGCGGCCACTTCAGCCAGGATTCGAGCGGCGTCATGGGCGGCGTCACCCTCGGCTACAACTATGAGACCAAGGACGGCTTCGTCGCCGGCCTCGAAACCGACATCGACGCATCAGACCTCGGCGGCAAGACCGGCTTCTCTGAATTCCCAGGCACGGGCTCGTCCTTTGACGGCGGTTTCAGCTCGCGCATCGACTACCTCGGCACCGTGCGCGCGCGCCTGGGCCACACCATGCTCAACAACCGGCTGCTGCCCTACGTGACAGGCGGCTTCGCCTATGGCGGCGTGAACACCTCGAGCAACTGGAACTGCTCGAGCTGCTTCAACGGTGGCGTGGGCAATGCCTCGTTCTTCTCACCCAGCCAGATGCAGGTTGGATGGACCGTGGGCGGCGGGGCCGAATACGCGCTCACCCGTCATCTCTCGATGAAGGTCGAGTACCTCTACGTGAACCTCGGCGACTCCACCGTGAACGGCACGGGCGGCACGATCGGCGGCCCAGGCTTCACCCTCTTCAACGCCAACGTGGATGAAAAGGCGACGGCGAACGTCGTCCGCGTCGGCCTGAACTGGCGTTTCTGAGGCTCAGACCGCAGGATCCTCCTTCACGCAAAGCGTGGGGGAGGACTCCCCTTCTCAGACGACCACCCTGGCTTCGGGCGCGCCTTCGACGACCCGACCGACCACGCGCGCCGCGTCAAATCCCTTCGCCCTGGCGAGGGCGAGCAGCTCGTCTGCGGCTCCGGGCGAGACGGAGATCAGCAGCCCCCCGCTCGTCTGCGGATCGGTGAGAAGGTCGCGCCGCCAGGGCTTGAACCCCTCCGGCAGCCGGACCTCGGCGCCGTAACTCTCCCAATTTCGCGTCGAAGCGCCGGTGCGGACGCCCGAGCGCGCAAGCTCTTCCACGCCTGCGAGGAGAGCCGCGCCATCCGAGCGGATTTCAACCGTCACGCCTGAACCTCGCGCGACCTCCAGCGCGTGGCCGAGAAGGCCGAAACCGGTGACGTCGGTCACCGCATGGACGCCATCGATGGACGGCAGTTCGGCGCCCAGGGTGTTCAGCCGGGTCGTCGAGCCGATCATCGCCGCGTAGCCGGCAGGGTCGAGCCGCCCCTGCTTAAACGCCGCCGACAATATGCCGACCCCCAGCCCCTTGGTGAGCACCAGGACATCGCCGGGCTGCGCGCCGTTGTTCTTCATCACGCGCCTGGGGTCGACGAGGCCGAGGGCTACGAGGCCATAGATCGGCTCGACACTGTCGATCGAGTGGCCGCCGGCGACCGGCACGCCAGCCTCGGCGCAGATCGAGGCGCCGCCTTCCAATATGGCTCGGATAGTCTCCGGCGACAGGACGTTCACGGGCATGCCCACGATCGCCAGGGCCAGGATAGGCTGTCCGCCCATGGCGTAGACGTCCGACAGGGCGTTGGCCGCCGCGATGCGCCCGAAGTCGCGCGGGTCATCGACCACCGGCATGAAGAAGTCGGTCGTGGCGACGAGGGCCTGGTTCTCATTGAGCTTCCAGACCGCCGCGTCGTCCGCCGTCTCGGTCCCCACCATCAGGTCGGGAAAGGCTCGCGCCGCCGGCATGCCCGCAAGAATATCCGCCAGCACCTTCGGGGAGAGCTTGCAGCCACAGCCCCCGCCGTGGGCGAGGCTGGTCAGGCGTGGCGCGGAGAGGTCGTCGGGCATGTGCCTACCGTAGGAAGAAGACCAAGGATGCGGTCGGCCGCCGCCTCGCGGTTGGCGATCGAGAGGTCCGCGAGGGCGACCTCGCCAAGGATCTCCCGCTCGTCGCGGCGGGCCGAACGGGCGTAGCCGGGATCATAATGGGCCTCGATCAGGCTTTCCGCCAGGAGACGGAAGTCGCCCTTTGCGGCGAGATCACGCCACGCCGTCCGCTGGTCTTTTCCGTGGTGCGGCGGCAAACGGGCGAGAATGTCGAAGAGGCGCTCGCGGTCGGCCGCCACGTCGCCATAGGCCTCGAGCAGATAGGCCGCCCTCGCCTCGCGTGGAGCCGACAGCACGAGGCGCGGCGCCGCCGTCATCGCCTTCCATAGGGTCGGCGGGAGATTAAGCTCCCCCACCTTGCTCGACTCCGCCTCCACGACGACGGGCCGGCCGGAATCGAGTCCCTCCATCGCCGCAAGCACGCGGCTTTCGAAAAGCTTCTGTGGTGGCTGGGGTTCGGTCAGGGCGCCAAACAGCGAGCCGCGGTGCGCCGCCAGCCCCTCGAGGTCGAGAATCTGGACGCCGCGCGCGGCCAGGCGTCCCAGGATGTCGGTCTTCGCCACGCCTGTCTGCCCGTCGAGGAGCACGACGCGCAGGCCTGGCTCGGCTTCGTAGAGCGCCGCCGTCACGCGCCGGCGATAGGTTCGGTAGCCGCCTGCAAGGACGCTCACGCGCCAGCCGATCTGGTCGAGGATGGTGGCCATCGCGCCGGATCTCTGGCCGCCCCGCCAGCAGTAGACCAGCGGCGCGAACGAGCCCGGCTTGTCCGCCAGGGCGTTCTCCAGGTGGCCGGCGACGTTGCGGGCGATGATGGCCGCGCCGATCCGCCTGGCCTTGAAGCGGCTCTCCTGCACGTAGATCGTCCCAACCTGCGCGCGCTCCTCATTGCTGAGGACGGGCAGGTTGACCGCGCCGGGCACGTGGTCGTCCGCGAACTCGGCGGGGCTGCGGACGTCGATGATGGCGTCGAAGCCCGCGAGCCGCTCCGGCGTCGCCTCCGTTAGGGTCGAGATCATGCGCGCACCGCTAGGCCGGACCAGGAGCGTACGTCCAGCGCCCGCAAGGGCGCCGGCGCGAGGCCTATCGCCGTAAGACGCCGAAAGGTCTAGGTATCGCGTGAAGGGGACCGGCGTTCGACGCCGCGCTTCCCGCCCACCGAAACACAACCCACACGACGCCCGCCTCCACAACCAATGGCGGGACACAGGGAGGAGCCTGATGGCCAAACTTGCAGGAAAGGTCGCCGTGGTGACCGGCGGGGCGAGCGGAATCGGCGCGGCCTGCGCCAAACGGCTGGCTGCAGAGGGCGCCACGATCGCCGTCACCGACCTGCAGGACGACAAGGGACAGCAGATCGTCGCCGAGATAACCGGCGCCGGCGGCCGGGCCCGCTATTTCCATCACGACGTGACCAGCGAGGAAGCGTGGGTGGAGGTCATGGCCGAGGTCAGGAAGGCCTTCGGCCGCCTGGACGTCCTGGTGAACAACGCCGGCATCGGCCTGGGCAGCCCCAGCATCACGACCATGAGTCTCGAGGACTTCCGCCGTCAGCAGGCGGTGAACGTGGACGGCGTCTTCCTTGGCATGAAGCACGCCCTGCTCCTGATGCGCGAGGCCGGCAACGGCGGATCGATCGTCAACATGTCCTCGGTCGCCGGGCTGAAGGGATCTCCCACCCTGGCCGCCTATTCGGCGACCAAGGGGGCGGTGCGCCTGTTCACCAAGGCGGTGGCGCTCGAATGCGCGGCGGCCAAGGACGGTGTGCGGGTCAATTCGGTTCACCCGGGGATCATCGAGACGCCGATCTGGCTCGGCATCGGCGCGAGCGGCGCCACGGGCTCAAACGCGCCGCCGGACCTCGACGCCCTCTCCGCCATGGCGGTGCCCCTGGGCGTGAAAGGCGTGCCGGAGGACATCGCACAAGGCGTGCTCTGGCTGGCGTCGGAGGAGTCCCGTTACGTCACCGGGACGGAGCTGGTGATCGACGGAGGCATCTCGATCCGCTGACCCGGCGTCAGGTGCAGCGGGGGGCGGTCTTGCCACACCCACCCCGGACACCTATCCTCTTAGGCCCCCCGTCGGAGCGCCGTGTTGCGGCGCCGCGGGGTTTTTTCGGATATTCGCAGCACCAAACGAGCTTCAAGTCTGCAATGGAAAAAGTTCCTATGACGGCGGAGGGATTTCAGTCCCTCGACTCTGAACTTCGGCGGCTCAAGACCCAGGAGCGGCCGTCGGTGACCGCGGCGATCAGTGAGGCCCGACAACACGGAGACCTCTCGGAGAACGCCGAATACCATGCGGCCAAAGAGCGCCAAGGCTGGATCGAGAGCCGTATCGCCGAGATCGAGGATCGGATGGCGCGCGCGCAGATCATCGACGTGTCCAAACTCTCCGGCACGCAGGTGAAGTTCGGCGCCACGGTCAGCGTCGTTGACGAGGACACGGAAGAAGAGGCCCGTTACCAGATCGTCGGCGAACACGAAGCTGACGTGCGCGCAGGGAAAATCTCCATCGCCTCGCCCATCGCCCGCGCGATGATCGGCAAGGAGACCGGGGACGTGGTCGAAGTGAACACGCCCGGCGGGGTCAAGGCCTACGAGATCCTCAAGGTCGAGTGGGTCTGAAGAAGGCCTGACGTCTTGAGTGATCCACGCGCCACGCGCTGCCTCATCATCGGCGCCGGCCCGGCCGGCTACACGGCGGCGGTCTACGCGGCGCGAGCCCTGCTCGCGCCCGTGATGATCCGCGGGCTGACGCCAGGCGGCCAGCTGACCATCACCACCGACGTGGAGAACTATCCTGGCTTCGCCGAGGTGATCCAGGGCCCGTGGCTGATGGATCAGATGCAGGCCCAGGCGACCCATGTCGGCGCCGAACTGGTGGACGACATCGTGACCGCCGTCGACCTATCGCAGCGGCCTTTCCTGGTGACCTGCGATTCCGGCGCGCGCTGGCTGGCGGAGACCCTGATTATCGCTACCGGGGCCCAGGCCAAGTGGCTCGGCCTGGAAAGCGAGCAGCACTTCCAGGGTTTCGGTGTCTCGGCCTGCGCCACCTGTGACGGCTTCTTCTACCGCGGCAAGGACGTCGTGGTGGTTGGCGGCGGCAACACGGCTGTCGAGGAGGCCCTCTTCCTCACCAAATTCGCGCGCAAGGTCACCCTGGTCCACCGACGCGACGAATTCCGCGCCGAGCGCATCCTGCAGGAGCGACTGTTCGCTCACGAGAAGATCGAGGTCATCTGGAACCAGGCGATCGACGAGATCCTCGGAACGGCCGATCCGGTCGGCGTCACTGGCGTGCGCCTTCGGGACGTTGTCACCGGCGCGACCCGCGAGCTCGCCTGCGACGGCGTCTTCATCGCCATCGGTCACGCGCCTGCCTCCGAGTTGTTCGCCGGCCAATTGCCGATGAAGGCCGGGGGGTATCTCGACCTGGAGCCGGGCTCGGTTCGCACCGTGGTCCCAGGCGTCTTCGCCGCGGGCGATGTCGCCGACGACGTCTATCGCCAGGCGGTCACCGCCGCCGGCATGGGCTGCATGGCCGCGCTAGAAGCGGTCCGCCTGCTTGCCGAAGAAGACCACGCCCGCGCCCACCACCCGATCAGCCACGCCGAGGCCGAAAAGATCGGCACCTGGTAGGCGATCCTCCCCGCGACGCGGGGGAGGATCAGCTCTGTGCGGGTTTGATCCGTCGCAATCACATTTGCCGCAGTTTTGTGAAACGCCCCTTTCCCTGCCAGGGACGCGGGCATATATCCGTTCACGACTTTTGCTCAGAGTAAGCATAAGTCACCCAAGGGAAAGCGTCGGCGGGAGGGAGCTCGGCGCTATCCGCAGGCTCTAGATATGCTCAATTCGAGCATAATAGGTGAGGCAGATGGCCGACGGATCCTTCGCTTTCACGCCCGCCGTCGAGGACGCGACGGCCGCCCTGTGGCAGAAGGTCAAGGCGCACGTGACGCCTCTGGAGTGGCGTCTCCAGGCGCCCCTGATCACCGAGATCAATCGCCTGAAGCGCGAGAAGAACGCCGTCATACTCGCCCACAACTACATGACGCCGGAGATCTTCCATGGCGTCGGAGATTTCGTCGGCGACAGTCTGGGTCTGGCGCGTGAAGCGGCGCGCTGTGACGCCAGCATCATCGTCCAGGCCGGCGTGCACTTCATGGCCGAGACCTCCAAGGTCCTCTCGCCGGAGAAGAAGGTGCTGATACCAGACCTGCGCGCCGGCTGCTCTCTCGCCGCCTCGATCACGGCCGAGGACGTCAAGCTGATCAAGGCCCGCTATCCCGGCCTGCCGGTGGTCACCTATGTGAACACCACCGCCGAAGTGAAGGCGGAAACCGACATCTGCTGCACCAGCGCCAATGCGGTGCAGGTCGTCGAGGCGGTCGCCCGCGAGTGGGGCGTCGATCGCGTCATTCTGCTTCCCGACGAGTTCCTCGCGCGCAACGTGGCGCGCCAAACCCCGGTCGGCATCATCGCCTGGAAGGGCCGATGCGAGGTCCACGAGCGCTTCGACGCGGCCGACATCGCCGAGCTGCGAGCCGCCTGGCCCGATGCCGAGATCCTCGCCCACCCCGAATGCCCGACCGAGGTCCTCGAGGCGGCCGACTTCGCCGGCTCCACGGCAGCCATGAGCGAATACGTCGCTCGCCGCAAGCCGCGACGGGTGGTGCTGATCACCGAGTGCTCCATGGCCGACAACGTCGCCTGCGACGCCCCGGAGACCGAGTTCGTGCGGCCGTGCAACCTGTGCCCGCACATGAAGCGGATCAGCCTGGAGAACATCCACCAGGCTCTCGTCGAGGAACGCTACGAGGTGACGGTGGACCCCGCCATCGCCGCGCGCGCCCGCGCCGCAGTCCAGCGGATGATCGACCTACCGCCGCCTGCGACTCCGGCGCGCTATGACCTGGTCAAGGCGCGACATCACGTGGATGTCGAGCTGATCTAGGCGCAAGGTCATGACTCTCTCTCCATCAGCGCCTCGCGCGGACCGGGTCGACTTCGATGGCGTTGTGGTGATCGGAGCCGGCCTCGCCGGTCTGACCGCCGCCCTGGCGTCCGCGCCGCGCCGCGTGCTGGTCCTCAGCCCCGTCCCGCTCGGCGAAGGATGCGCTTCCGCCTGGGCCCAGGGGGGCATGGCGGCCGCCCTGGCGGATGACGACGACCCGGCGCTCCACGCCGCCGACACCAGCGCCGCCGGCGCCGGTCTGTGCGAGGCCGAACCGGTGCGCATCCTCACGACCGAGGGACCGGACGCCGTCCGCGCCCTGGCGGATCTTGGCGCGCCCTTCGATCGCCGCGCCGACGGCGGCTTCGTCCAGAGCCGTGAGGCTGCGCACTCCATGGCCCGCGTGGCGCGGGTCGGAGGCGACGGAGCCGGCCGCGCGATCATGACCGCGGCAATCGCCACGGCGCGCGCGGCCGAGCATGTGGAGATCCGCGAAGGCGTCCGCGCCCTCGCCCTGATCGTCGACGCCGAGGGACGCACACACGGCGTCCTCGCCCAGGCCGGGGGCTCCCTGGTCGAGATCCACGCGCCGGCGGTGGTGCTCGCCAGCGGCGGGATCGGGGGCATCTACGCCATCACAACCGACCCGGCGGCCGTGCGCGGCGAGGGCCTGGCCATGGCCGCGGTGGCCGGCGCGGAGATCCTGGATCCCGAGTTCGTCCAGTTCCACCCCACGGCCATCGACATCGGCGCCGACCCGGCGCCGCTGGCGACCGAGGCTCTGAGAGGCGAAGGCGCGCGACTGATCGACAGCGCTGGCGTCCCCTTCATGCTGCGCTATCACCCTGCCGCCGAGTTGGCGCCGCGGGATGTTGTGGCCAGAGCGATCGAGTCGGAGCGGCGCGCCGGCCGGGGGGCGTTCCTCGATGCACGCGCGCCGCTCATCGCCGACGTGGCGCACGAGTTTCCCGCCGTCTTCGCCGCCTGTATCGCCGGCGGGGTCGATCCGCGTAGCCAGCCGATCCCCGTGCTTCCCGCCGTGCACTATCACATGGGTGGCATCGTCACGGACCTGACCGGGGCGACCACGCTGCCCGGTCTCTTCGCCGCCGGCGAATGCGCGGCGACAGGGGTGCACGGCGCCAACCGCCTGGCGTCCAACTCCCTGCTCGAAGCGGCAGTCTTTGGCGCGCGCGCCGGCCGTGCGGCGCGAGGCGCGACCCCGGTCTCGGCTCGCACACTGACGCCCGCCGCGCCGCCGGACCTGCCAGAGTCAACCCTGCTCGACCTGCGCCGACGCATGTCACGTGACGCGGGCGTGGTGCGGGAAGCCACGGGTCTGACGCGCCTGCTCGCCTGGCTATCTGCCGCCGAGACCCTGCACGGCTCCGCCCTGCCCCTCATTGCGGGGCGCCTGGTGGCCGAGGGAGCCCTGGCACGCCGGGAGAGCCGCGGCGCGCATTTCCGAGCCGACTATCCCTCGGCTTTCGCGCAGGCCGCCCACACCCGGCGCACCCTTCAGGACGTGGCGGCCCGTCGCCAGCGCGCCGCGTGAGCCTCGATCCCCTCCCCGACCTCCTGGTCGAGCCGATTGTCCGCGCCGCCCTCGCCGAGGATCTGGGCCGCGCGGGCGACATCACCAGCCAGGCGTGCATTTCGCCGGAGACCCGCATGAGTGCGAGGTTCGTGGCGAGGAAGCCGGGCGTGCTGTCGGGCCTCGCCTGCGCCCGCCTCGCCTTCGCCGCCCTGGACCCGAACGTGCGTTTCGAACCTCATCTTGCCGACGCTGCGACGCTCGCGGCGGGGGAGCCGATCGCCACGGTCCACGGATCGGCGCGCACCATCCTCTCCGCCGAACGCACAGCGCTGAATCTGATGGGGCGCCTATCGGGGATCGCCAGCCTCACGGCGGTCTATGTCGCCCAGGCGAACGGGACGCGCGCGCGGATTATCGACACCCGCAAGACGACGCCCCTGCTACGCGCCCTGGAGAAGTACGCCGTGCGCTGCGGCGGAGGGGCCAACCACCGCTTTGGCCTGGATGACGCGATCCTCATCAAGGACAACCACGTCGCCGCCTGCGGCGGCGTCGGCGAGGCCGTGCGTCGAGCCCGGTCCGCGGCCGGGCATATGGTGAAGCTCGAGGTGGAGGTCGACAGCCTCGATCAGCTCCGCGAAGCGCTCGAGGTGGCTCCCGACATCGTCATGCTCGACAATTTCAGCCTGGCGGACCTCGAGGCCGCCGTAGCCCTGGCCGCCGGACGCGTCGTGCTCGAAGCGTCCGGCGGCGTCAGTCTCGAAACGGTGTCAGCGATCGCCCGCACCGGGGTGGACCTGATCAGCGTGGGCGCCCTCACCCACTCCGCCCCCGTCCTGGACATCGGCCTCGACGCCGCCTGAGGGCGATCTAGTCAGCGCCGGAGTTGTCCCCCGCGCTCGCCAGCCGCTCGTCGGACGCCGGGAGTGGCGCGGCAGATTTGCCGAACAGCCCCAGGTCGCCGAGCGCCATGGTGAACCGCCGGGTCACATCCGGTGCGGCGGGACCTTCCTCGACCGTCGCAGGCGCTGCGCGCGCCAGGTGACGCACGCCGCCGCCGGAATGACCGGCAAGGGGATGCGACGCCGCGACGAAGAAGACGTGGTTACCTAGCCGAGCGACCGGAGTGCCAGCTGCCGCGTTCGCCGAAGCGTCCGCGGCGTGGAAGTTGAGGGCGCGACCGACGGCGGCCATGACATAGCCTCGCAAGGCGCGAGCCGCGACCTCGCGTGAGCGCCTCCAGGCCATAGGTTCGAGGGGACGGGCCATCGCGCCGTCGCAAACGAAGCTGAACTGGCAGCCTCCGTCGGACGCCGGCTGGAACACGACGGCGCAGACGTTCTTCGGATAGGCCGGGTCGTGCGCCCTGTTGAGCACGACCTGGGCGACGGCGGCCTGACCGGCTGCGCTCTCACCCCTCGCTTCGTAGTAGACGGCCTTCGAGAGACAATCGAGGTCTTGGCCGCGCGCCGGGCGAGTCCACGCCGCGGCGGCGTGGAGTTGCGCCACCTGATTCGTCGGAGCGACATCCACCGGAACTGCCGGCGTGGCCGCCGGCGTCGATGATGCAAACTGAACCAACCGGCTCGTGTCGACGTTCTGGCCGGAAAACCGCGGTTGAGTCGCGCTGCACACGATCGCCGCCACGGTCAATCCCATAGCGGCGGCCGCAAGAGGCGCGCCAACCTGCGCGCACGCTTTCGCATGCGGGCTGAAAGTAAAGTCCAAGATTTCGTGTCCTATGAGACGAGGCGAATACAGCCCCAGACAGTCGGCCTACAAGCACTCCGCTAATCTCGCGGGCGGAAGACCTTGCAGACGGGGTTCGGCCGGTACACGTTGGCGGAACCGAACGTCGTCTACTACGTGGGAATGGGGGGCGCAAGTTTCATTGGTCGGACGGTGCGGCGCAACCGCACACATCTGCCGACGCGGCTTCGGCCCCGGAGTCAAGGCCGATCGCCGGTTATTCAAATTCAAATCATTGACGAGATTGAAAGAATTGCGACCTTGTCGAGGACCTCGGCGCGCGAGCCGATTGCGCGAGCCTCAGGCAAAGTTTTTTTCGGACCATCCGGCGCCCGACGGTCGATTCAGGCATCGAGCAGCTGAAATCGCAAATCCATGTTGGCGTTGGACATTACGCCGCGGGCCAGAACGTAGAAGTGCGCCGCCAACTCGGTGAGGGGACACCTCGCGATGACTTCCACGCGCACAGCTCCTCCCGCGTACGCTGGCCAGACCCCCCTGATCTGCCCCGTTTCCACGAAAGCGATCTGCGCATTCAGCTTCTCCCGCAGCACATCGAGATGATGCTTATCCTCGGGCGGCTTCCAGGTGAGAGGGTCGGAGACCACCAGCACGGGAGTCTTCGCGTCATCGTCTAGGTAGATGTAGTCGATGATATCGGTTTCCAGGACGGACATGAGTCGTGACTCGCCTCTATGAGGTCGACTAAACGCACACGAGGCTAATCCGATTTTCCAAGACCCAAAGTTGGCAGACCAAGGGGATGGCTGCCAAATCGGCGCCTTTTACCTTACCAGACGCCGGTGACTGCTGAATCAGCGCGATTCTTTGGCGCCGACGCCTGTCGCCATGCCGGTTTCTGCGGCATCAGACCACAAGGGATGATGCCGCCGAGCGGTCAGGGAGCCGACTCAACCTCGATCGATACGACCTGGCGCACCGAGCGCGCAGGCCGAAGGTCGCCCGGTGACACGACGCGGAAGGGACCCTCCTTGGCCTCCAGGGGGCCGCTGGCGGTCCGGTCGGCCAGGATCGGAACCGACCGGCGCATCCCACGATCGGTTTCGGCGAGGCCGAACACGGCGCGATAGCCGTCTGCTCCCTTCACCACCACCACACTAGCCAGGGCGGGACCGCGCAGCGCCCGCCCGGCCGGGGCGCCGACGCTCTGCAACAGGTCGGTCAGGGCCACGCCCTCATAGGCGCGCGGCGGCGCGCCGCCTTCACCGGCGAGAAGCGCCTGTTGATGGGGCATGGCGGCGATCTCGGCGGCCGGGACCGTTCGCGTCTGACCATCGGGCCCCTTGACGGTGACGCTCTGAGCCTGCGCCGCGGCCGCGACCAGCACCCACACGGCCGCCAGGACCGCCCCCGACGCTTTCCTCATGATCATCCCCTTTCGCCCGAAGGGCTGGAGCCGTACCGGCAAGTGGCGTTATGAACCCTGACAACAAGACGCGTCGAGAGGAGGCGGAATTGACACCCCTGCACTGGCGCCGCCGCGACGCGCTGCTCCTGCTCGGCGCCGCCGCGATGGCCACCCCTCTCGCAGCCCAGCCCAAGGGCGGTCACGAGCCGGTGACGATCTTCGCCGCCGCCTCGTTGAAGAACGCCCTCGACGAGGTCGGCAAGGCCTATACGGACGCCACTGGAACGCCCGTGCGTATTTCCTACGCTTCTTCCTCCGTGATCGCGCGGCAGATCGAGGAAGGCGCGCCCGCAGACATCTTCATCTCCGCGGACGTCGACTGGATGGATGAGCTCGCCAAGCGCGGCCTGATCGTCGCTTCGAGCCGGCGAAACCTGCTGGCGAACCATCTGGCGCTGATCGCGCCGGCGAGTTCGACGGTAAAAATCGAGATCCGTCGGGGAATGCCTCTCGCCGCCGCCCTGGGTGGCGGCCGCCTGGCGGTCGCGGGACCGGACGTGCCGGCCGGCCGCTATGCGCAGGCCTCGCTCCAAGCGCTGGGCGTGTGGCCTAGCGTGGAGGGTCATCTCGCTCGGGGCGAAAACGTCCGCGCCACCCTGGCCTTCGTCGCCCGGGGCGAGACGCCGCTGGGTATCGTCTACGACACCGACGCCAAGGTCGAGCCGGCGGTGCGCATCGTGGGCTTGTTCCCCGAAAACACCCATCCGCCGATCGTCTATCCCGTCGCGCGGGTCGCCGCCTCACACAACCCCGACGCCGAGGCCGTGCTGCAATTCATGGAAGGTCCGAAGGCCGCAGCGATCTTCGCCCGCTACGGCTTCCGCCGCGCCGCGTAGCCTCAGCGCCAGCGGAGCAACGTGGGGCCGGCGAGCCAGCCGAAGACGGCAGGCGCGAGGGCGCCCAGGGTGTACCAGATCAGCACGAAGGCGCCGCCCATCTCTCGACAGTGGAGCGCGTAAACCGCCGCACCGGCCGCACCGGCCGCGAGCCCGGCCATGGCGCCCGCCGCCCGCAGGCGCGTGGGCGCCAGGCCGCGCATGGCCCAGGCGAGAGCCACGAAGATCGGCGCGGCGGCCGTTAGGATCAGCCACGGACAGACCGCGGCCGAATTGCCCATCAAGAGCGTCTGGTGCATCGCCGTGGGGGCAAGGATCCATTGCGCCAGGGCGGCGAGCGCCATCGCGGCGACGGGCGCGGCCAGCCAGCCGACGCGACGGCGCACCTCGCCGCCCGGCCGCGCCAACCGCTCGACGCACCCGAGCGCCGCCGCCGCCAGCGCCAGGACGTAGAACAGCTTGGTCCAGAACATCGCCGAACCCATCGCCTTCGAAAGGTCTGCCCGGGGTCCGAGCAGAAGCATGACCCCAACGATGCTGACGAAGGCCCCGGCGCCCAGGGCCAGGGCCAGGCGCGGCCCCACACGGCGCGCAGGTCGTGAGGCGATGTCGCGCGCGAGGGCGTCGAGCAGGTCGTCAGTCATCGGCCAGCTTTCCGGAGCCAAAGCGCTGCGCCAGACTCTTCATCGCCCGATGGGCGGCCACCTTCACAGCGCCCTCGGACATGTCGAACCGCGCAGCCGTCTCGGCCACCGTGGCGCCCTCGATCTTCAGCATTCGCAGCAGTCCTCTCGAGCGTTCTGGCAAGGCCGCCAGCGCGACCTCGACATCTCGCCGTGCGTCCGCCGCCTCTGCGCCGCCTTCCACCGCAAGCTCCAGCGCCTCTTCGTCGAGAGGCTCCGCGCTGCGACGGCCCAAGCGCCGGAAGTGATCGGCGAGCTTGTAACGAGCAACGGCGAACAGCCAGGGCGTGAACGGTTGGCGAGGATCATAGGTCTCCCTGCGCGTATGGATGGCGATGAGCGTCTCCTGGACCAGATCGTCCGCCTCGGCCTGGGACCCGCCGAGCCGGCGCACGAAGAACGCCCCCAGCCGCAGGCGCAGGTCGCCCAGCAGCGCGCGATAGGCCCGCGCGTCTCCATCCAGAGCCGCCACCATCAGCGTCCGGAGCTCGGGCTCTGAGGCGCCCATCGATCCCACGCCTTTCATTCGCCACCCAACGCCGGAAGGTTACGGCGCGGGAAGCGCGCCCGCCAGCGCGAGCGGATGGCTTTACTTGGCGGCTTTGGCCGCCAAAGATCGCGACATGGCTGAAGATGCGCTGGCGCGGGTGTTCAATCGGGCCGGCCCGACCTTCACGCTGAGAGGCGGGGAGGCCCTCGCCCGCCCCGGCCAACCCATCGACGCCCTTTATCGCCTGGAGGCCGGGCGGATCGCCGAGCTCAAGCCAGGGCCCGACGGCGCATCCCGCCTGGTGGCGGTGCACCGCCCCGGCGCCATGCTCGGCGGGGTCGAAGCCTTGGGCGACGGGGTGCACCGCACCAGCCTGGTTGCGCTGAGGGACTCCGAACTACGCTCCCTCCCCATTCGCAAGGCGGAGCGCCTGCTTCGACGCGATCCGCACGTGCTGGCCGAGGTGGCGCGCTCGGCCCTGCAACGCCTGGGAGCCGCGGAGCCGGACGCCAGTCGAAGCACCTCGATCATCGGCTTCGTCGCGGCGTCCGAAGGACTTGCGGCGCGGGATTTCGCCGAGCGCCTGGCCCAGAACCTCAGGCGACTCGATCGCCGCACCGTGGTCATCGGATCGGAAGCCGCCGACTGGGAGCCCGCGCGGCTCTCGCAACTCGAAGAGACGCACGATCTGGTGCTGATGGCCGCAGAGCGGGACCAGGCCGAATTCATCGCCTTCTGCGCCCGGCAGATCGACCGGCTCGTCATTCTCGCGACGCCCGGGCCCCCCCAGGGCGCCACCCTGCCCCTTGGGCCTGGGACCATCGAGGCCCATCGCCTGCTGGACGTGATCCTCGTCCATCCGCCGCGGGCGAAGGGGGTGACCGGCGCCGACGTCTGGCTCAGCGCCACTCCGGCCTCGCGGCTGCTCCACGTCCGTCGCGATTCGACAGCCGATCTGGCCCGCCTCGCCCGCATCTACGCCGGCCGATCGGTCGGCCTCGTCCTTTCCGGCGGCGGCGCCCGCGCTTACGCCCATGTCGGCGTCATCCGCGCAATGAGCGAGTTGGGCGTCCCAATCGACTTCGTCGCCGGGACCTCCATGGGCGCGGTCATCGCGGCGGGCGTGGCCATGGGTTGGTCGCTCTTGGAAATGGACGAGCGCCTGCACGACGCTTTCGTATCGTCCAGCCCCCTGGGCGACATCGCCCCCCTCCCCATGATCGCGATGAGCCGGGGCGGAGAAGTCGACGAGCGGCTCGAGAAGCACTTCGGCGACGCCCAGATCAGCGACCTGTGGCGTCCCTTCGCCTGCGTCTCCACCGATCTAACGCGAGGCTGCGCCTTCGTTCACCGGCGCGGACTGCTGCGGCGCGCGCTTCGATCATCCCTTTCCCTGCCCGGCATCCTCCCGCCGGTGATCGAGGACGGGTCCGTCCTCGTGGACGGAGCCCTGGTGGACAACATGCCCGCCGAACTCGTGCAGGCCCAGCACGACGGCTGGACGATCGGCGTCAACGTCGCCGAATCACAAGGCCTTCGGCCGGAGGACCTCAAGCTCGAACCCTCGGGCTTCAGCTGGCTGGCGTCCGGCGCCTGGCGGCGCGGGCCGCCGATCGTCTCCATCCTCATGCGCGCGGCGACGGTGGGCGCCGGGAACCATAACGAGGCGAACCGCGCGGCCCTCGACCTGTATATCGCGCCCAAGCTGGAAGGCGTCGAACTGCGCGACTGGAAAGCCTACGATGCCGCGGTGCACGCGGGTTACAGCGCCGCTCTGGCTGTAGCCGACCAGTTGGCTGCGATGACCGCCTAGATCAGGGTCTTCGAGCTCTCTCCCCTGGCCGCAAAGGCCGCGTTCACCTATCTTCCGTTCATGCCTCGTTCTCCCGCCGCGAGTGTCTCCGACATCTCCGCCGTCTTCGTCCCTGACTACGACGCGGCCATGTCGGCCCTCTGGGCGCCGCATCGTCCCGCACGACCGCAGAAGAGCGAGGGAGGCAAGCGCTTCGAGCTGGTCAGCGACTACGCGCCCGCGGGCGATCAACCGCAGGCGATCGAGGAGCTCGTGGCGGGCATTGAAGCGCGTGAGCGGGAGCAGGTGCTGCTGGGCGTCACCGGTTCGGGCAAGACCTTCACCATGGCCAAGGTCATCGAGGCCACCCAGCGCCCGGCGCTGATCCTGGCCCACAACAAGACGCTCGCCGCGCAGCTCTACAGCGAGTTCAAGAGCTTCTTTCCCAACAACGCAGTCGAGTACTTTGTCTCCTACTACGACTATTACCAACCCGAGGCCTACGTCGCCCGCACAGACACCTACATCGAGAAGGACTCGTCGCGGAACGAGCAGATCGATCGCATGCGCCACTCGGCTACGCGGGCGATCCTGGAACGCGACGACGTGATCGTGGTCGCCTCGGTCTCCTGCATCTACGGCATCGGCTCGGTCGAGACCTATACGGCAATGACCTTCAGCGTCAGCGTCGGCGACCGGATCGACGAGAAACAGCTGATGGCTGACCTCGTGGCCCAGCAGTACCGACGCAACGACCAGGCCTTCGAGCGTGGCGTGTTCCGCCGGCGCGGCGACACCATCGAGATTTTTCCGGCCCACTACGAGGATCGGGCCTGGCGCATCACCCTGTTCGGCGAGGAGGTGGAGGCGATCGCCGAATTCGATCCTCTCACCGGCAAGAAGACGGCCGACCTGCCAACCATCAAGGTCTACGCCAACAGCCACTACGTCACGCCGCGCCCGACGCTCCGCCAGGCCGTGACCGCCATCAAGTCCGAGCTCAAGCAGCGGCTGGACTGGCTGGTGGCCAACGGCAAGCTGCTCGAGGCCCAGCGCCTGGAGCAGCGCACGACCTTCGACATCGAGATGATCGAGGCCACCGGCAGCTGCGCCGGCATCGAGAACTATTCCCGCTACCTCACCGGTCGTCGCCCGGGAGAGCCGCCGCCGACCTTCTTCGAATACATCCCTGACAACGCCCTGCTGTTTGTCGACGAGAGCCACCAGACCATTCCGCAGCTCGGGGCGATGTACAGGGGCGACTACAACCGCAAGTTCACCCTGGCGGAGTACGGCTTCCGCCTGCCCTCGTGCATGGACAACCGCCCCCTCAAGTTCGAGGAGTGGGAGGCGATGCGCCCCGACAGCCTGTTCGTCTCGGCGACGCCAGCGAAGTGGGAGCTGGAGAAGACCGGCGGCGTCTTCACCGAGCAGGTGATCCGACCCACCGGCCTGATCGACCCGCCAGTCGAAGTGCGGCCGGTCTCCAAGGGCGGCTTCTCGCAGGTGGACGACGTCATCGCCGAGTGCCGCGATGTCGCCCGCCACGGTTACCGCGCCCTGGTCACCGTCCTCACCAAGAAGATGGCCGAGGACCTCACCGAATACATGCACGAGCAGGGCCTGCGCGTGCGCTACATGCACAGTGACGTCGACACCCTCGAACGGATCGAGATCATCCGCGATCTGCGCCTGGGCGCCTTCGACGTGCTCATCGGCATCAATCTCCTGCGCGAGGGCCTCGACATCCCCGAGTGCGGCCTGGTGGCCATTCTCGATGCGGACAAGGAAGGCTTTCTCCGCTCCGAGACCTCGCTGATCCAGACCATCGGCCGCGCCGCCCGCAACGTCGACGGCAAGGTCATCCTCTACGCCGACCAGATCACCGGCTCGATGGAGCGGGCGATGGCCGAAACCAGCCGCCGCCGCGCGAAGCAGGAAGCGTACAACAAGGAACACGGCATCACGCCGCAAAGCGTGAAGAAGAACATCGCCGACATCATGGGCAGCATGTACGAGCGCGACCATGTGATGGTCGATGCGGGGCTGTCGGAAGACGGCAAGGAGTTCGTCGGCCACAACATCCGCGCCCACATCGCCGACCTGGAGAAGCGCATGCGCACCGCGGCAGGCGACCTGGAGTTCGAAGAAGCGGGGAGACTGCGCGACGAAATCAAACGCCTACAATCCGTAGAACTCAC
>DATHPX010000347.1:0-2125 GCA_035483335.1 Caulobacteraceae bacterium
CCGCCGAGGATCACAATTTCTTCGAGCATGGCGGCGTCGACGTCGGGGGCGTGTCCCGGGCGATGTTCAAGGACGTCTTCTTCGTGCTGCAGGGCCGTCGCCCGGAGGGCGGCTCGACCATTACCCAGCAGGTCGCGAAGAACGTCCTCCTCAACAACCGGGTCACCGTCGGGCGCAAGATCAAGGAAGCGATCCTCGCCACACGCCTCGAGGAGGTGATCTCGAAGAAGCAGATTCTCGAACTCTATCTGAACGAGATCTGGCTGGGCTATCGCTCCTATGGGGTCGGCTCGGCCGCCTATAACTATTTCGGCAAGTCGATCTCGGATCTGTCGCTGGCGCAGTGCGCCTACCTCGCCGCCTTGCCCAAGGGGCCGGACAACTATCAGCCGATCCGGCAGAAGGCCGCCGCGATCCGGCGCAGGAACATGATCCTCGGCGAGATGGCCAGCCTCGGGTGGGTCACCACTGCAGAGGCGCAGGCGGCGATGAAGGAGGATCTCAAGGTCGAGTCCGCCCCCGAGCGCGCAAAGTATCACGACGCCGACTATTTTGTGGACGAGGCTCATCGAGAAGCGATCCAGATCAAGTCCGTAGGCGCCGATCTGAATCAGGGCGGGTACTACATGCGGACCACCCTGGATCCGCGCCTGCAGACGGCCGCGCGCATCGCGCTGATGGACGGGCTGGAGACCTACGACCATCGCCATGGCTGGCGCGGCGCCTGGGGGCATGTCGCCGACCAGCCGGGCTGGCAGCAGGCGACCCTCGCATCCGGTCCTCCGTCCGAACGCAAGAAATGGCTCGCAGCCCTGGTGACTTCGGCTCATGGCGGTGAGGTGCGCGTGCAGACGGCGGCCACCAACGAGGCCGGCCAGATCATCCCGAAGGACGTCGCCTGGGCCAACGCCGGGCGCGGCCTTCATGAGGGCGACCTGATCTGGGTCGAGCCTGCGGATGGCGGCGGTTTCAACCTGCGCCAGGTGCCCCAGGTGAACGGCGCGATCGTCGCCATGGAGCCCTATAGCGGCCGCGTCCTGGCGATGGTGGGCGGCTACAGCTTCTCGTTGTCCAACTTCAACCGGGCGACCCAGGCCTATCGGCAGCCCGGCTCGTCGTTCAAGCCGTTCGTCTACGCGACTGCCCTGGAGACCGGACAGTTCACGCCGGCAAGCATCGTCAGCGCCGCTCCGATTAGCCTGCCCGGGTTCAACGGCCAGGCGTGGCGGCCGGAGAACTACGAGCGCGAGGTTGCGTACGGCAACCTGCTCTTCCGACGCGGTCTGGAGCTCTCGCTCAACACCATGACCGTGCGCATCGCCCAGCAGGTGGGGATGCACAGGATCGCCGGCACCGCGAAGGCCTTCGGCATCGTCGACCACATGGACCCGGTGCTCTCGATGGCGCTCGGCGCAGGCGAAACCACGCCATTCCGGATGACCAGCGCCTATGCATCCCTCGTCAATGGCGGGCGGAAGGTCGCGCCGCACCTGATCGAGGAGGTGGAGGACCGCGACGGAAGCATCATCTACAAGGCCGACAATCGCGACTGTCCGGATTGCGATGCACCTTTCACCGGTTCTGACGGGCCCGACCTGCAGCCGGCCGGAACCCAGCTGATCGATCCCATCACGGCCTATCAGATCGATCTCATGCTCGAAGGCGTGGTGCAGCACGGCACAGCCGTCGCCGCCCAGGTGCTCGGTCGTCCGATCGGCGGCAAGACCGGCACGACCAACGACTTCCGCAGCGCCTGGTTCATGGGATTCTCCCCGCAGATCGTCGTCGGCGTCTTCGTCGGGTTCGACGACAACCGCTCGCTCGGGAAGGGAGAGACCGGCGCTCAGGCCGCCCTTCCGATCTTCATCGAGTTCATGCAGGAAGCGCTCAAGGGCCTGCCCAAGATGGACCTCAAGGCGCCCGAGAACGCCAAGATCGTCTATGTCGGCGGCAATCGGGAGGCGTTCCGTCCCGGCACGGAGCCGCACATTGTTCAGGCCGCCACCGTGGCGCCCGGCCAGGAACCCCCGCCCGGGGGCGTCGCGCCGCCTGGAGCGCCCGGCCCGGCAAGCCCGGCCTTGCCCGGACCCGCCGGCGCGCCGCCGACGCGACCGCCGGACTCGGT
>DATHPX010000348.1:0-2990 GCA_035483335.1 Caulobacteraceae bacterium
TCACTCCAAGTGAGAAATTGCCGGCGCGAACGATGGCGATCCGCTGCGCGGCGTCACGCACCTGGGCGTCTTCAGCGGGCGAGAATCCGGTGGCGCCGATGACCAGGGCTGGACCGCCGCGCGCGGCCGCTGCGGCGGCGAGGGCGGCGCTGGCGGGCGCGGTGCTGAAGTCGACGATGACGTCGCAGGCCTTGGCGGCGGCATCGAAGTCGGTGAGCGGAGTGGCGTGCGCCGCCGGGTCCGTCGCGCCAGGCCGGTCCAGGCGCGCGCAAACCCGAACGTCGTCCCGGCCGGCGGCCAGCGCCTCGATCGCTCGACCCATCCGCCCGAGCGCGCCCGCCACGCCGATCCGCACCGCCTCAGTCATCACACGTCCCTGTCGTCAAAGTGAGCGACGCATACGCCGCCCGGGCGAAGCTTGACAGCCGGTCGAGATTATGTTGCAATATGAAAACTCGAGAGATGTGTGTCCGGCGGCCGAACCCGGGCTCTGGTGAGAGTTCATCGGGGCAGATTCGGCAGGCCGAACATGTTCGCGAGGTTCCATTCCAGTAAGGCTCCGACGAAGACGGCGTGGGTGTTGTTCCCGCTGGGCGCCGCGACCGCCGCCTGGTCGGGATGGGAGATGTACTGGACGAAAGGCTTGATCGAGAGGCCTGGCGCCAAGGCGACCCCGTAGTTGACCTCATAGCCGATCTCCGCGTTGCTCGCCGCGCCCCCGGTGGTCCGCGACAGAATGCTGTCCACCCGCTCGGTGATGAGCGGGTTCACGTTGACAAGGCTGATGGCGACGCCCGCGGTGTCATGGGGTCGACTGGCGAAGAGGCCCTTGTAGAAGGCGCCGCCGAAGATCATGCGCTGGACGTTGGGCTCGCCGCTGGTCGCCCAGTTCGCGCCGCCGAATATCGTCAGTCCCCGGTCGGTTTTCCGATCGGGTCGGTAGATCATCTGCTGGCCCTGGATATAGATCTCGCTCGCGCCGACATCGGTCTTGGAGGCGCCGCCGTAGAGAATGCGGTTGAGCCCATTGGTGTTGAGCAAGGGGTCGGCGTAGCTGCCGGTATTGTAGAAGCCGCCTATCGAGAAGGCGCGCGGATAATCGTCATTGTCGATCGTCGTGCGATAGCCGAACTGGACGGGCACGGTCACGCCGTCCGCATATTGGAGCCCCCAGTCGGGCCCGGGGAAGCCGGCGTGGTTGGTCTGGCTGAGGACCGGCTCGTTCTCGAAGACAGCGACGTTTGCATAGAACGGACCAGAGATCCGCACCTGGACGACGCCCGCCCACGACGAGGTGAGATAGGGGGGATAACCCCTGTTGAAGGTGTAGGCCGCCGGCGTCCGGCAGAGGCTGGTGATGAAGGTGCAATACAGCTCCGACCCATCAAACTGGGTATAGGCGGGTATCCGGCCGACACGCAGGTCCAGCCTGCCATTGAACAAGGTTTGCTCGTAATTGAACTCGTTCAGGTGAAGCCCCGGACCATTGCCGGCAAATATGCGGTTGTTCAGATATGAACTGCCGGAATAGGCGGCGAAGGACTGGCCCGTCAGGTCCGACACGAGGAAGTGGAATACGCCGCCCTTGACGCCGGCGATCCGATCCAGGTCGAGATCGGCGCCGAACGCGGTGAATCCTTCGGCGAATACGCCGCGCTTCACCCCACCGCTGACATTGCCGAGCCCCTCGTACAGCCCCCGGCCGATGAGATAGACCCCATCGTCCGCGAGATTGCGCCCAAGCTCGGCGCCGAGCGGACGAAGATTGAAGAGGTAGCCGCCCTGCGTGCCGGAGTCCGGCAGCTGATCCGGCGGCTCGATCGGGATCAGCAGGGACGCCATGGGCTGGCTGGGTTGAGCCTGGGCGACGGCCAAGGCTGGAGACAGAACCAGGGCCGCCATGACGAGAAAGCGAACGATCAACAGTTGTCTCCTACCTACCTCGCGAGGCGACATAGTCGCCACCGGTTGGGCTCAGAAGTTGATATTTCCCAACGTTGCGGACCTTCGTTGATTCAGTTCACGAATTTCTAGATCCTCCATGCGAAGAGTTGCTCTCACGCTGGAATTGAACTGGTCAACGTCAAGACAGAGATCACGAATAGGCGGTACTTCTTCAGTTTTATTCGCGTGGCGCATGACGGCATTCGCCTTGATCATGACGTCATCTCGAACGGGCCGAATTAGCTCAGCTCCGGCTTGACGGCCGGTCGAGATTATGTTGCAATATGAAAACTGGCGAGGTGTGGGTTTGGCGGCTTTGAAGAACCCCGGCCATGAAGCCCTCGCGCAGGCGGTCGCCGCGGGAAGCTCACAAAAAGAGGCGCTGAAGGGCGCCGGATATTCATCCTCGAGCGGCGGGAACACCAAGATCTTCAAGCGCGACGAGGTGAAGACGCGCCTGAAGGAGATCCGCGAGGCGGCGACGTGGGGCGCAGGACCGGACCCGGCAAGCCAGAAGCTGGCGGAGCTCGCGCGCCGATCGGCTGAACTCGGCAGCGCCGTGGGCCTGCTCGGCGCCGGCAAACTCGTGGTGGAGATCGCCAAGCGGCGCGACCGGCTGGAAGCGGCCAAGGCCGAGCCGGCGACATCCCCTGAAACACCCGCGCCCGAGTCGGCGCCGGTGTTCATCCCGCTGCCGCAGCTGTCGGTGGAAGAATGGAAAGCGAAGTACGGCCGGTAGTCCCGGGCTGGTCGCCCCAGCCCGGTCCCCAGAGCGCCTTCGTTCAGTCGGCCCATTTCGAGGTGGTCTATGGCGGGGCGCGCGGCGGGGGAAAGACCGATGCGGCACTGGGCGAATTCGCCACCCACGCCGCGGAGTTCGGCAAGGCGGCCAAGGGCCTGCTGGTGCGGCGCACGCGTGTGGCGCTCCTGCCGACGATCGACCGCGCGCGGGAGATCTACGGCGCGATGGGCGCGACCTGGCAGGAGCAGAAATCGCGCTTCGTCTGGCCCAGCGGCGCGGTGCTCTATGTGCGCTATCTCGACCG
>DATHPX010000349.1:0-3795 GCA_035483335.1 Caulobacteraceae bacterium
GGATCCCGACCGGGACATTCACCAGGAAGCACCAGCGCCAACTATAGTCATCGGTGAAGTAGCCGCCGATGACAGGACCCATGATCGGCGCAAGGACGACGGCCAGGGAGAAGGTGGCCATCGCCTGGCCCTGCTTCTCGGGCGGATTGATGTCGAGCAGGACGGCCTGGGCGAGCGGCAGGAGGGCTGCGCCCGCAATCCCCTGGAGGAAGCGGAACACGACGATCTCGCCCAGGCTCTGGGCCGCGCCGCAGAGGGCGGACATGACCGTGAAGCCGGCCACGGAGCTGAGGAACACCACCCGGGCGCCGAAGCGCTGCGACAGCCAGCCGGTCAGCGGCGTCATGATCCCGGCCGCGACGATGTAGAAGGTCAGCACCCAGGTGATCTGGTCCTGGGAGGCGGAGACGCTGCCCTGGATGTGCGGCAGCGCGACGTTGGCGATGGTGGTGTCCAGTGACTGCATCAAGGCGGCGGCCATGATCGCCGCGGTGATGAAACCGCGATTGGGGACGGCGGCGGCCATGATCAGCGCCCGGCGAACAGACGCCGGCGCCAGCCGGTGTCGACGTTCACCACGGCGCTGAGACCTGCCGCGGGATCGAAGTTCGGGCGACATGCGAAGGCGATGCGCACGGGCAGGCGCTGGACCACCTTCACCCAGTTCCCCGTATCGTTTTGCGGCGGAAGGGCCGAAAAAGTCTGGTCGCTTGCTGGGGCGATGCTCTGGATGCGCCCCTCGCAGGAGTGGTCGCGGTAGGCGTCGACGCTCACCTTGACCGGCTGGCCGACGCGCATGTGCGTCAGCTGGTTTTCCTTGAACTTGGCGCTGATCCAGGGCTCGCCAGTGATCAGGTGGAATACCGGCGCCGAGGCATTGATGTAGTCGCCGGCCTGCAGCTGCTCGACCTTCGTCACCCGGCCGTCCTGAGGCGCAACGATGACGGTCCAGGACTTCTCGAGCTGGGCCTTGGCCAGCTGGGCGAGGGCGTCCTCGACCCCGGATTGTCGGTCCCTCGGAAGGTCGGGCCGACCGCCCAGGGCGGCAAGCGCGGCCGCAAGCTGCTGCTGAGCGTCCTGGACCTGTAGTCGGGCGTTGTTCGCCGCACGGTCCGCCTGGTCGAAGTCCGACTTGGACACGGCGCCCGCGCCAAGCAGCTGTTGCTCCCTGCCGCGTTCACGCTCCGCGTATGCGGCGGCGTCGAGGGTGTTCTTCACGTCGACCTGCCGGCGCCGATAGGCGGCCTGGGCCGTGTCGATCTCCTGGCGCGCCTCGTCGACCTTCGCCGCGTCTTGCATAATCGCCAGGTCGTGGGGGGCCGGATCGAGCCGGAAGAGGACCTGCCCGGCCCGGACCAGCTGGTTCTCCTTCACGTCGATCTCGACGACGCGGCCCGCGATATTCGAGGAGATGTCCACGCCGGCGGCCTCGATGTAGGCGTCGTCGGTCGACTCGCGTCGGCCGCTGGTCAGCCAGAAGTAGCCTGCGCCAACCAGGACGAGGGCGACGCCGCCGATCATCAGCGGGACCTTCAGCCTGGCCATCAGGTTCGGCCGATCCGGCTTGTCCGTCGCTTCGCGCGTGAGCTCTTCCGCGTCAGACGCGCTGAACGGAGCGTTCATGGGGGCCTCTGGGGCTGGGGCGCTGTTCGGCGCGGAAGGGGTCGGTTTGGATTGTTCGGCTGGTTGGACCCATCGGGTCAGAGCGCCTGGACATGGCGGTGATTGTGTTCATCCGTAGAACAGATGAAAATACGCGCTCTTTTTCATTCATTGATGAAGAGAGATCACTAATGGTTCGGGCCGAGCTCAGGGACCTCGCCGCCTTCGTCGCCATTGCGGATGAGTTGAGCTTCCGCACCGCCGCCGAGCGCCTTGGGGTGACGCCTTCCGCCCTCAGCCACACCATTCGCGAACTGGAGGGCCGACATGGCGTGCGCCTGTTCAACCGGACTACCCGCAAAGTGGCCCTGACCAGTGCAGGCGAGCGGCTGCTGGCGCGGCTGAGGCCGGCGCTGGACGAGATCTCCGGCGCCGTGCAGGCCCTGGATCAGGAGCGTCAGCGGCCGTTCGGCCGGCTGGCCCTGTTGGTGGTTCCGAGCGCCATGCCCTCCGTGATCACGCCGGTCTGGGCCCGCTACCTGGCCGCCTATCCAGACGTCCGGCTTGAGCTCAGCGTCGATTCGAGCCCGCACGACATCTTGGCGGACAGCTTCGACGCGGCGATCGGACTGCTCGAGTGGGCCGCGGCCGACATGATCGCCGTGCGCGTGACCAGCGCCGCTCGGGGCGTGTTCGTCGCGTCTCCGGCCTATATCGCCCGCCGCGGCGCCCCACGCGCGCTCGAGGACCTCGAGCGGCACAGCTGCATCCGCTATCGTGGGGCCGACGGCGCGCTCGTCGACTGGCGGGCCGAGCAGAAGGGCCGAAGGTTCAGACTGGACCCGCCGGCCCGGGTCGTGGTCAGCGATCCGCTGCTGGCCTTTCAGGCCGCCGCCGATGGGTTGGGAGTCGCATTCGGCAGCGATCGGCTTGCCGAGCCCTACCTGCGCTCGGGGCAACTCGCGCGTGTGCTCGAACTCTGGGCCCCGGACATCGAGGGCCTCTACCTATTCTACCCAGGACATCGTCACGTCCCGGCCGCGCTCCGAGCCCTGATCAACATGATCCGCGTGGGCGCCTGACCCAGGCGGGCGCGCCATCGGGCGCGGGATTTGTTCCCTCCGGCGGGACAGTGCGTCTGGTCCGCCGCGCCTAATCGCCCACGCCGAAGGGAAGTAGAGATCGCGCGTCCCCTCCTGCTGAGACCCGAGAGAAAGGAGGGGTGGGGCGCCGCAAAAGCGAGACCCGTCCTCGCGCTTTCTCCGCGAAGGGCGCCCACGGCCAACTCGGGCGCAACGGAGGAACTCCATGGAACAGGCGGCCCGGAAGCGGCGGCCTCGTGAGAGGGGTTACGCCCGCGGCGAGGAAGCCCGTCTGCGCATCGTCGCCGCGGCGATCCCCCTGTTCAGCCACAAGGGCTACGACGGGGTGTCGACGCGGGAGATCGCCGCGCGGGCGGGGGTCAGGCCCGCGGCGCTCCAGTACTATTTCGGCGGCAAGGAAGGTCTCTATGGCGTGTGCGGCGAACACGTGGCCAATCGAATCGGTCACGTTGTCGAACCGCAGATGCTTCGAGCCGAACGCCTGCTGGCCGGGGGCGCGGCCGCCGCGACCCTGATCGAGGCCTACTGCGACATTGTCGAGAGCCTCGCCGACCTCCTGTTCGGGGAGGCCGAGGCGGCCGGCTGGGCTGCGTTCTTCGCAACCGGCCAAGCGGGCGTCGGCCCCTGCATCGCGTTTTCGCTGCTGCGCCTGCGCTTCTTCGATCGGATGCACGCCGTTGGCGCGGCCATGATCGGACGGCTCACGGGCCGAAGCGCCGAGGATCTCGAGACGCGCCTCAGGTTCTTTGCGATCGAGGGCCAGCTCATGATGTTCCACACCGCTCGCCGGGCCGTCCTGACGCACCTGGGGCGGGAGAGCTTTGGTCCGGGACACGCGCGCCTGATCAAATCGCTGATCGTCGACCAGACCCGCATCCTCCTCTCGCAAATGGCCGCCGCGCGGACGAAGACGGCCCCTTGAGAAGGGCGGATCGAGGTGCGGCCGGCCAGGCGGTCTCTCCGCCGCCCACAGGCGGAGCCTGTTCACGTGAAGGGAACACTCCGTTGCGGCGGCGGCGTCTAACGGCTCCGCCTTGCTTGGCCTAGCTTCCTCGCGTCGCTTCGCATCGAGAAAAAAGGATGAACATGA
>DATHPX010000350.1:0-23629 GCA_035483335.1 Caulobacteraceae bacterium
GCCGCCGCGCCAGAGGCAGCCGGCGCGGCGAAGGCAAGCTTGCCTCCGGACTGGAGATAGAGCTTCTGCGGCTTCGAGGCGCAGCCGTTCTCGCAGCTCAGGGGCCAGCTCTGATAGCGACGCCAGGTGCGGGTCCCGCTCTCGTACGCCGTCACAGGGGCGATATCGGCCTTGGGGCCGTCCTTCAGGTGTTCGTCGAGGAAGGGCTGGAGGACGTTGAGGCGGAACCAGTAGCCGGTGTCCCCGTCCCAGACGAGCGGGCCGAGCTTGGACCCATCGCCATTGGCCTGGCCGTGGAACCAGGGCCCCAACACCAGGTAGTTCATGTCGTTGTGGACGTCCTTCGGCTCGGTCGCCTCATAGGCGGCGACCGCGCCGTAGATGTCCTCCTGGTCCCACAGGCCGCCGACATAGAGGGTGGGCACCTTCAGGGGCTCGGCCGCGAGCAGCTTGTCCACCGCCTGGCCCTGCCAGAAGTCGTCATAGGCGGGGTGCGCCTCGAGCTTCCGCCAGAAGCCCAGCTGCTCCATGCCCATGGTCGCGCCGAGCGCACCCGCCGAGGCATCGCGCAGATAGTTGTCGTAGTCATCGAAGGCCGGGGTGAACCAGTCCTGCTCGCTCTTGCGGGTGGCTTCCTGGCTGTAGACGTAGTCCATCATCTCCTGACGAAAGGCGCCGTTGTGGAACCAGTCGTCGCCCTTCCAGGTGTCGACCATGGGGTTGATCGGAACGGCGGCCTTCAGCGCCGGGTGCGGGTGGATCAGGCCCATCAGCACGGTGAAGCCGTCGTAGCTGGTGCCGATCATGCCGACCCGGCCGTTGGACTCCGGCACGTTCTTCACCAGCCAGTCGATGGTGTCCCAGGTGTCGGTCGTGTGGTCGACATTGGTCGGGTTGAGCGGCCCGATGACCGGGCGGTTCATCACGTAGTCGCCCTGGGAGCCGTGCTTTCCGCGCACGTCCTGGAAGACGAGGATGTAGCCGTGCTGGACGGCAACGTCGTAGGTGGAGTGGATCGCGTCGACCAGGTGCGGGGTGCCGGTCTTGATCCCCTTCTCCGCGTCATAGGGCGTCCGGTCGAGCAGGATCGGATAACCGTGGGCGGCCTTGGGGACGACGATCACCGTGTGCAGCTTGACGCCATCGCGCATCGGAATGTCGACGCGCCGGACTTCGAAGTCGAAGGGCGCCGTGACCTCATGAAAGGTCGTGGGAATGTCGCCGCCGACCGGCTGAGGCGTCTGGGCGACCCCGGTCCCGCACGCGCCGAGGGCGAGCGCGAGCGCGCCCGCCGCCAGGATCAGTCTCATGGCCGGAGTTCCCCCCTCTTCTTGCTCCGCTGGTACACGGCTACAGCGGGTTCGCAAACCCGCCCAGAGGGGGACACGGGTCAGAAGGTTACGCGCAAGCTCATCGGCCAGGCGGCGCCGCCTTGCTCATCAGCTCGCGCGTCATGATCATACCCGTCCGTCGAGACGATCGTCGCCATCGTTATGCGGTCATGATGCATAATGAGC
Source organism: Caulobacteraceae bacterium (assembly GCA_035483335.1). Taxonomy (GTDB): domain Bacteria; phylum Pseudomonadota; class Alphaproteobacteria; order Caulobacterales; family Caulobacteraceae; genus Acaudatibacter. Next base: position 1,518 of record DATHPX010000350.1, read on the forward strand.
CGTTGCCGCAAATCCGAGGACGCGCCATGTCGGACACAGCACCCGCGCTCAGCCTGCGCTTCGGAGGGGTAAGGGCCGGAGAGGATCGCCTGCGCCTGCTCGAGGCGATCGACAGGTTGGGTTCGATCACCGCCGCCGGGCAGGAGGTGGGCCTCAGCTATCGCGCGGCGTGGGACGCGGTTCAGGCGCTCAACAACCTGTTTCCCAAGCCCCTGGTCGTCGCCCGGGCCGGCGGCCGGTCCGGAGGCGCGGCCGGGCTGACGCCGGAGGGCGCGGCTGCACTGAAGACCTTGCGCCACGTCCAGGCAGAGATCGCCTTGACCCTGAAGCGACTGGAGCAAAGGTTGGGGGAGGAGGCCGGGAGCGTCCTGGTCGATCCGTGGAGGCTGGTGATGAGGACCAGTGCGCGCAACGCCCTTCGGGGGGTCGTTTCGGATGTCACCCACGGCGCGGTGGACACCGAGGTCACGCTCAAGATCCATGACGACGTGTCGATCGTGGCTATCGTCAGCAAACGCAGCGCCCAGGACCTCCGCCTCGTCCCTGGGGTGGAGGCCATCGCCCTGATCAAGGCGAGTTTCGTCATCCTGGCCGAAGGAGACGGGCCCTATCGGACTTCGGCCCGTAACGCCTTGCCGGGCACGGTCGTGTCGGTGGAGGAGGGCGCGGTGAATAGCGAGGTCGCGCTCGAACTGGCTGACGGCAAGACGCTGACCGCGATCGTCACCCGGCGCAGCGCCCAATCCCTGGGCTTCAAGGTCGGCGACCGGGCTACCGCTCTTATCAAGGCGCCTCACGTCATCCTCGCTGTCGAGTAGCCGACCACGCCGTCTTGTGGCTGCCTTGCCTTTGATTGCGCAGATGAAAGAGTTTTCATTGGCTTTGTAGGCGGTATAGCGATGAAGAGTCGCCGGCCGCGGCAACGTGGCATGCGCGCCAGCTTCCTGCGGGCCGCCAACGCCGAGGCAGACGACGTCCCATGCTCGCCCTCGTCCGGATCGCCCTGGCGCGACCCCTGACGTTCATCGTCATGGCCGTGCTGATCGCTCTGATCGGTCCGCTCGCGGCCCTGCGCACACCGGTCGATATCCTGCCGGACATCAATATCCCGGTGGTCGTGGTGGTCTGGCAGTACAACGGGCTGCCTGCGCCGGACATGGCCGGGCGCATCATCTACTATTACGAACGGACGATGACCTCGACGGTCAACAACATCGAGCACATCGAGAGCAATTCGGTGACCGGTGTCGGCGTTGTCAAGGTCTACTTCCAACCCGGGACCGACATCCGGACCGCAACCGCGCAGATTACCTCGATCTCTCAGACGGTTCTGAAGCAGCTACCGCCGGGGATCACGCCGCCTGAGATCCTCAACTACAGCGCCTCGACCGTTCCGATCCTGCAGCTCGCCTTCTCGAGTCCGACGCTCGGCGAGCAGAGGATCTACGACACCGCGCAGAACTTCATCCGTCCCGCCCTGGCTACCGTGAACGGAGCCGCCACGCCGTCGCCTTACGGGGGCAAGATCCGCCAGATCCAGATCGACCTCAATCCGATGGCGCTGCAGTCCAAGGGACTTTCGGCCCAGGATGTCGAAACGGCGATCGCGAACCAGAACCTGATCATCCCGGCGGGCACGGCCAAGATCGGCCAGTTCGAATATGACATCGAGCTGAACGACAGTCCGGAGGCCTTCCAGGAACTCAACAACCTGCCGATCAAGACCGTGAACGGTGCGACCGTTTACGTCCGCGACGTCGCCTTTGTTCGTGATGGCTCGCCGCCACAGACCAACGTGGTGCGCGTCAATGGAGGCCGCTCGGTCCTGATGACCGTCCTTAAGAGCGGCGCCGTCTCGACGCTCTCCATCGTCCAAGGCGTCAAGGATATCCTGCCGCGGCTGGAGCAGACCCTGCCGCCCTCCTTCCAGGTGCACCTGCTCGGCGACCAGTCGATCTTCGTGAAGGCGGCGGTGTCGGGAGTGGTCCGCGAGGGCGTGATCGCCGCGGCCCTGACCAGCTTGATGATCCTGCTGTTCCTCGGCTCGTGGCGTTCGTCCCTGATCATCACGATCTCGATCCCGCTGGCGATCCTGATTTCCATCACGGCCCTCTCAGCGCTCGGACAGACGCTCAACGTCATGACCCTCGGCGGCCTGGCCCTCGCGGTTGGCATCCTCGTCGACGACGCGACGGTGACCATCGAGAACATCAACTTCCACCTCGAGCAGGGAAAGCCGATCCGCGAGGCGATCATGGATGGCGCGCGTCAGATCGTGACGCCGGCGTTCGTCAGCCTGCTGTGCATCTGCATCGTCTTCGTGCCGATGTTCTTCCTGCCGGGCGTATCGGGCTTCCTGTTCATTCCACTGGCCGAGGCCGTGGTGTTCGCGATGATCGGCTCGTTCATCCTCTCGCGGACGCTGGTGCCGACACTCGCCGGCTATCTCCTGCGTGGCCACCACGGCGCACTCGAGCGGGAGACGTTGGCGGAGCACGACGCGACGGCCGGACGGCCTCGCACGCGCAATCCCTTCGCCTTGTTTCAGCATGGATTCGAGAAACGCTTCGAATGGGTCCGCCTGCGCTACCGCGGACTGCTGGCTATGGCGCTCGAGAACCGCAAGGTGTTCCTGATCGGTTTCATGGCCGTGGTGGTGGCGTCGTTCGGCCTGGTTGGGTTCCTTGGCGAGAACTTTTTCCCCAGCGTCGACGCCGGCCAGATGGTCATCCACGTGCGCGTCCCGACGGGAACCCGCATCGAGGAGACGGCGTCCAAGTTCGACGACATCGAGCAGGCGATCCGCAACACCATTCCCCCTGACCAGACGGGGGACATCGTGGACAATATCGGCCTGCCCTTCAGCGGCCTGAACCTCGCCTTCCAGAACACCGGCACGATCGGCCCGCAGGACGGCGACATCTACGTCACCCTGAAGGAAGGCCACGCCCCCACCGCGGGTTACGTCAAAAAACTGCGGCAGATCCTGCCACGGGAGTTCCCCGGGACCACCTTCGCCTTCCTGCCTGCCGACATCATCAGCCAGATCCTGAACTTCGGTGCGCCCGCCCCGATCGACGTACAGATCACGGGCCCGAACGCTGCGCAGAACGAGGCCTACATCGAAAAGGTCATGGATCGCATGACCCACGTCACCGGGATCGCCGACGTGCGCCTGCAGCAGGCGACCAACTATCCCGAGTTGAAGGTCAACGTGGACCGCACTCTCGCCGACCGCCTGAACATCACCGAGAAGGACGTGACCAACAGCCTCTCGACCACCCTGGCCGGCAGCCTTCAGACAGCGCCGGCCTTCTGGCTCAATCCCCGTAACGGCGTCTCCTATCCCATCGTCACCCAGGAGCCGCAGTACCGGGTGGACACGCTCAACGACCTCAGCAACGTTCCGATCACATCCGCCAACGGCTCCAACCAGATCCTCGGGGCTCTCGCCGACGTCAATCGCACCCAGACCGAGGCGGTGATCACCCACTATGCGATCGCCCCGGCCTACGACGTCTACGCCACGCCCCAGGGGCGCGACCTCGGCGGGGTTGCCGCCGATATCCAGAAGATCCTGAAGGACACCAGGAGCCAGGTCCCCAAGGGCGCCGTCGTGACCCTGCGCGGCCAGGTCCAGACGATGAACACCGCCTTCTCCGGCCTGATCTTCGGCCTGCTGGGCGCAATCGTCCTCATCTACCTGATCATCGTGGTGAACTTCCAAAGCTGGCTCGACCCGTTCGTGATCATCACCGCCCTTCCGGCCGCTCTCGCCGGGATCGTGTGGATGCTGTTCGCGACCGGCACGCCGCTTTCGGTGCCCGCCCTGATCGGGGCGATCATGTGCATGGGGGTCGCCACGGCCAATTCGATCCTCGTGGTCAGCTTCTGCCGGGAGCAACTCGAGATCACCGGCGACGCTGTCGAGGCGGCGCTCACCGCCGGCTTTACCCGCTTCCGTCCCGTGCTGATGACGGCGCTTGCGATGATCATCGGCATGGCGCCGATGGCCCTGGCCCTGGGTGAGGGCGGCGAGCAGAACGCGCCTCTCGGCCGCGCCGTGATCGGCGGCCTGATCTTCGCCACCGTGGCGACCCTGATGTTCGTCCCGGTCGTGTTCAGCCTCGTCCATGGCGCCCCTCGCCGGGCCCCGGCCGAGCAGCCAATCCCCCCTGAGGAACCTGCCTATGCCCACTGACGACGCGTCCCGTCCGCGCGCGCGGGTGGCGCCGGACGCGCCGCGCCCAAGCCGGCGCGCCCTTACGATCGCGGGGGTGATCGCCCTCGCCCTGGCGTTTGTCATCGTGATCCTGGGGATCGCCGGCCGGGCGAGCCAGACAGGGAAGATCAGAAGCTGGACGACCGCCCAGGCGATCCCCGTCGTCAGTCTCGTCACGCCGACGGCCGAGATCGCCGACCGGATGCTCGTCTATCCCGGCACTCTTCAGGCCTATTACAGCGCCTCGATCTTCGCGCGCGTGCCCGGCTACCTGCACGCCTGGTACACGGACATCGGCGCGCACGTGAAGACGGGCCAGCTGCTGGCGACCATCGACACGCCCGAGCTGGATGCGGAGCTCATCCAGGCCAAGGCGAACCTCGCCACGGCGGTGGCCAACCGCAATCTCGCTGAGATCACGGCCAACCGCTGGAGCGGGCTGTTGAAGGAAGACGCAGTTTCGCGTCAGGAGTCCGACGAGAAGGCGGGCGCTTTTGAAGCGACCACGGCGGAGGTCAACGCCGCCCAGGCGAATGTCGGCCGCCTCCAGGCCATGAAGGCCTTTGCCCGCATCGTGGCGCCCTTCAATGGTGTCGTCACCGCGCGTCGAACGGACGTCGGCGCCCTGATCAACCCCGGCGCCGGCTCAACCACGACGACGGAGCTGTTTGACGTCGCCCAGGTTAATCCGCTGCGCCTCTATGTGAATGTTCCGCAGGCGGATTCCGCGGGGATCCGTCCCGGGATCACCGCGAGCCTGACCGTCCCGGAATATCCCGGCCAGGTGTTCCCGGCGAAGCTCGCGACCACGTCTGAGTCGATCAGCGCGACCTCCGGCACGGTGCTGGTGGAGCTTCAGGTGGACAACTCCCAGGGCCTGCTCAAGGTCGGCGACTACGCGCAAGTGAAGTTCGTCGTCCCGCCCAGGCCGGACATCCGGCAGGGCGGCGTTCTGCAGGTTCCGTCGAGCGCGCTGCTGTTCCGCAAGATCGGAACCCAGCTCGCACTGCTGGGGCCGGGCGACCGGGTAAGGTTGGCGCGTGTCACGGTCGGCCGGGACCTCGGTCAGACCATCGAGATCACGTCGGGTCTGCAGCCGAACGACCGCGTGATCGACAACCCGCCTGACTCCATCGCCAACGGCGAACTCGTCCGGGTCGGCGGGGCGACGCCGGCCAGGAAGGCTACGGGCGCCAATGCCGAGGGGTGAACGCTCGCGCCTGCGCGGCGCTGGCCTGACCTCGGCCGCCGCCGCCCTGCTCCTGGCAGGATGCAACCTGGCGCCCCACTACACGCCGCCTCAGCTCACGGCGCCGCCCGCGCCGGTCTACAAGCAGTCGGGCCTGTGGGCGCCGGCCGTCCCGGCCGACGAGGCGGTCCGTGGCGACTGGTGGACCGCGTTCAACGACCCCACGCTGAACACGCTCGAACAGGAGGTCGCGACAGCCAACCCAACGCTCGCCGCCGCCGTAGCCTCGTACGACCAGTCGCGAGCCTATGCGGCCGAGGCGGCGGCGGGGTTGCTGCCAAGCCTCGGCCTCGGCGCCTCCGTCACTGCCAATCGTCAGTCGAACAACAGGCCGCTGCGTGGCCTGCATGAGCCGGATCTCTACCCCGCCGACACGCTCGCAGGATCGGCTAACTACGAGTTCGACTTCTGGGGACGCGTGCGCAACCTGGTGGCCGAAGGACGCGCCGAGGCCCAGGCGAGCGCGGCGGACCTGGCCACCGCCAAGCTCAGCCTGCAGGCGCAACTCGCCGACGACTACATCGCGCTGCGCGGCCTGGACGCACAGGCGGCTCTGCTCGTCGACACGGTCGCCGCTTACCAGAAGGCGCTCGACCTCACCCAGGCGCGCCACCGAGGCGGAGTCGCTTCGGGCCTCGACGTCAGTCGCGCCGCCACCCAGCTAGCGTCAGCAAAGACGCAGATCTCGGACGTCGCGGCGGCCCGGGCCCTGTACGAAAACGCGATTGCTAGTCTCGTCGGCCAGGCTGCGCCAGGGTTCCAGCTCGCAGCGTCCAACGCGCCGCGTGTCATTCCGGCGGTTCCCACGGGGCTGCCCTCCACGCTCGTCGAGCGTCGACCGGACGTCGCCGCCGCAGAGCGACGCGCCTTCGCCGCGAACCGCGGCATCGGGGTCGCGCGCGCCGCCTTCTTCCCGGACTTCACCCTGGACGCCCTGCTCGGCTTCCAGAACACCGGGATTCCGGGGCTGATCAGCGTGCCCAACTCTATCTGGAGCATCGGAACCACTGTAGCGGAGCCCATTTTCGAAGGCGGGCGCCGGCATGCGGCGCTCGCCGCGTCGAAGGCCGCCTTCGTCCAGGCGAGCGCGTATTACCGCGCCACCGTTCTGGCGGCCTTCGAGCAGGTCCAGGACGGGATTTCCCAGGCCGCCGACTTCGCCACGGAATCGCGCGACTCCGCCGACGCCGTGACGGCGAGCCAGGCGACGACGCGCCTCTCGCTGATCCGCTATCGCCAGGGGGCGACCAACTATCTCGACGTGGTGATCGCCCAGACGGCCGAGCTCCAGGCGGAGCAGCAGGACATCGCTCTGCAGACGCGCCGCCAGGCCAATGCGGTGCAACTGGTGCGGGCTTTGGGAGGCGGGTGGAGCGTCACCGATCTCCCGACGTCTCACCAGGCCAGTCAACTGGCCCGTGCGGGCGCCGGGGGGACATAAGACGGGGTCATGGACGAGGAACTCGAGAACAGGCTGGCCAGGGTCGTAGAGCGCCTGCGGCGCCTGAGGCAGGGGCCTGAGACGGAGCGCGACCGCGCGCGGCGCCAGATGCGCGAAAGGGTGCTGGCGGAGCTCCCGCGGCTGGAGTCGCGCATCATCTCGGTGATGGCGGAGTTCAACGACACGCTCGCCGCCACCGACATGGGCCTGCGGATGACCAGGTCGAACCACACGCCCGTGGCCGAGGCGGTCTACACGATCGAGGCGAGCGGCCTCGCCGGCGCCGAGCCTGTCCTGGTCCTCATCGCCGAAGCTCAGGGCCGCGTGCGCGCGATGCTGGAGCGGGATCACCACCGCGCGCTCGTGGACACCGTCGACATCTTCGATCTCGACAAGGCCAGGCTCGCGGGCCTCGTCCTTCTGATGCTGGAGGCTCACGCGGGGCATTAAGCGGGTTGGCGCTCACGCCCGGCAGATGAGACGCACGACGGTTCCGGGATGGGCGTCGTCGAAGGTGAGTTCGAAGCCGTGCAGGTCGGCCACGGCGGCGACAAGACTCAGCCCCAGGCCGTAACCGGTCAGCGCCGCGTGCGCCTGGCTTCGGTAGAAGCGCTTTGTGACCAAGGCGCGCTCGGCTTCGGCTATGCCGGGGCCGTTATCGGCGACCTCGAGTAGCGGGCCCTCCCGCGTGGTGCGGACGCCAAGCGTCACCCGCCCCCCGGCCGGAGTGAATTTCAGGGCGTTGTCCACCAGGTTGCATAGGGCCTCGAACAGAAGCTCCCCGTCCGCCTCGATCTCCAGCCCGGCCTCGCCGACCACGTTCAGTGAAATTCCGCGCTCGGCCGCCAGAGGCTCGAAGAGCTCGTCCACCTGGTCGACGAGGTTGGAGAGGCAGACGCGACCAAGCCCGACACGCCGACCCCTCGTCTCGAGGGCCGCGATCCGCAGCAGGGCGCTGAAACGACTGAGCACGGAGTCTGCCTCGGCCACGCAAGCGGCCAGGAGCTCACGGCGCGGATCGTCGGGCGCGAAGTCCTGGGCGGCGTGGTCGAGGCGGGCGCGCAGGCGGGTCAGAGGCGACCGCAGCTCATGGGCGACGCCCTCGCCGACGGTGCGGGCGTGGAGCATCAGGCGCTCGGCTTCGTCCATCATGTGATTGGCGATGCCCGCGAGGGCGTCGATCTCGTCCTGGGCCGGACTGACGGGCAGGCGCAGGGTGAAATCGCCCGCGCCGATGGCCTCGCTGGCGACCTGCATGTCCTGGATTCGGCGCAGGGGCTGAAGGCTCAGCGCCAGCCCCATGCCGATGCCCAGCACGACCAGCACCGTCCCGCTGCCGATCAGGGCGGTGAGAACGATGTGGCGCAGGGCGACCAGCTGCCGCGCGTCGCGCGCCACGATGAGGATCTCGCCCCAGGGCGCGCGCTCCGCCAGCGCCTGGGATGGAGGCTCCTGGTCCACAGCCGCCACCCATCGCACCCGCCCGTCCGGACGGATCTGATCGGGTCCCAGGGGACTGTCGCCCGCGACCCGTTGGCCCATCGCCGAATAGAGGGCGAAGCGCATGAGCGGTTCGCGAGCGGATTCGCTCTCGAGGCGATGGAGCACTGCGGCCGGTCCTGCGCGTTCCAGCATCCGCATCTCCTCGCGCAGGGCGTTCTCGGACCGGCGCGTGAGCGAGTCGGCGACCGCGGCGTAGACGACGCCCAACAGGACGACGATGCCGATGAGGTAGATCGCGCCATAGAGGGCGGACAGGCGAAAGGTTGTCGTCCGCCAGAAACCGCTCCTCAGCACGAGAGGCGGTACCCCGCCCCGCGCTCAGTCTGCAGGATCGACGGCTGGCCAGGCGCGTCGAGCTTCTGGCGCAACCCACGGATGTGCACGTCAATGAGGTTGGTGCCCGGATCGAAGTCGTATCCCCACACGGTCTGGAAGATCATGGTCCGGGTAAGGACCTGCTCGGGATTGCGCAGGAAGAACTCGAGCAACTTGCTTTCCTTGGGAAACAGCCGGATCTCGCGCCCGTCGCGGCGGGCTATATGGGAGATGAGGTCCAGTTCGAGGTCCTTGTAGCGGAGCAGCAGGCGCGCGGAGTCGGCTTGCCGGCGCCGTATCAGCACCTCGACCCGAGCGGCCATCTCCCTGAGGGCGAAGGGTTTGGTGAGATAGTCGTCACCGCCCGCCCGCAGGCCGCGCACCCGTTCATCGACATCGTTGAGCGCGCTGATGACCAGCACAGGGGTGTCGACCCCACGGGACCTCAGGGTTTCGGCGACCGCCAGGCCGTCCATGTCCGGAAGCATCCGGTCGAGGGTGATGGCGTCGAAGGTTTCGGCGAGGGCTCGCTGCAGGCCGTCCTCTCCGGTCGAGGCGTGCTCGGGCTGCAATCCGCACTGGCCCAGCTCGCGGGCGATCTCCGCTGCGGTGGCCTCGTCGTCCTCGATGATCAGCACTCTCGCCATGGCGCCTCTGAGGGCGATCCTGTGGACCACCCTTGACCATGACGAGCACCTAGCACGAAACCCCCGGACGCCGGGAGGCGCCCGGGGGTTGGGCGCCGACGCGGCCAGGGCTGCGGGGGCCACGCCGGTGCGCCGCGGACGGGCGCTCAACCCCCAGAGCGCCCGGACCACGGCGGCACTCTCGGGAGTCCCCGTCAGGGCGGCGTCAGGCGAGCGTCAACGCCGCGTCAAAACTGGTCGCCGCGCGAGCCGGCAGACGCGACATTTCTTTGCCAAGGTCCCCACCTAGAGCCTGATGCGTTCGCATGGGACAGAAGCGGACGTTCGTTCTACGCTTTTGAATCTAGAGCAAATCACCTCCGCTCGGACGGTTCCGTCCGAACGGGGTTTGTTTTAGGCGGAGCTGGCCAACGCCCCACACTCTGTCCTGCGCCGCCTCGCGGAGTCCCAATGAGAACCTCAAAGAGCCCGATCCTGGCGGTCATCGCTGCCGTGTCGCTCGCCGGGGCGGCGTCCGCGCAGCCTGCGCCTGGCGCGGCCGCCGCGGAAGCTCCGCGATGGGCGCAGGCCTCCAGCGATCTCGCGCCCGATCCCGACGCCCGCTTCGGCGTGCTGCCCAACGGCATGCGCTACGCGATCATGCGCAACGCGACGCCCGCTGGAGCCACCGCCCTGCGCCTGCGCATAGGCTCGGGTTCGCTCGAGGAAAGCGACGACGAGCAGGGCCTGGCCCACGTGCTCGAGCACATGGCCTTCAGGGGCTCGAAGAACGTGCCCCCCGGCGAGATGGTCAAGATCCTGCAACGGAAGGGCCTCGCCTTCGGACCTGACACGAACGCCCAGACGGAATGGACCCAGACCGTCTACCAGCTCGACATCCCGCACAGCGATCCCGAGACCCTCGGCACAGGGCTCATGCTGATGCGCGAAACCGCGGGCAACCTGCTCATCGATCCCTCGAAGCTGGCGACCGAAAAGGGGGTCGTCCTCTCCGAGGAACGCCTTCGCGACACGCCGAACTACCGGGCGGAGAAGGCCGAACTGCAGCTCTTCCTCCAGGGACAGCTCGCGGCGGACCGCTTCCCGATCGGCACGGTGGACGTGGTCAAGAACGCGCCCGCGAGCCTCATCCGCAAGTTCTATGACGCAAACTACAGGCCGGACCGGGCGACGTTGATCGTCGTCGGAGATTTCGATCCGGCGGAGATGGAAACGCGCGTCAAGGCGCTGTTCTCGGACTGGTCGCCTGTCGGCCCACCCACGTCCGCCCCGGACCTCGGCGAGGTCACAAAGCGGGGTCTGACGGTGCGCGAAGTTCAGATGCCTGGCGCCTCGACCCAGGCGATCGTGGCCTGGGTCCGGCCCTACGACGCCTCCCCCGATACGGAGGCCAAGGAGATCCGCGAGACTATTGAAAACCTCGGCCTGGCCGTCCTCAACAACCGGCTGAACCGGCTGGCCCAGAGCGCCAATCCCCCTTTCCTCAACGCGGGCGCCTCCTTCGAGAACCTGTTCGATTCGGGGAAGGTCGCCGTCATCGAAGCCAGTTCGCCGCCTGACGGTTGGCAGGGCTCCCTGGCCGCGATCGAGCACGAAGTGCGCCAGCTGGTCGCCTACGGCGTCGAGCCGGCCGAGCTGCAACGGGTGACCGAGGAGTACCGCGCGACCCTGCGAAACGCCGTCGCCGGCGCGGCCACGCGGCCGACCCCGGCTCTTGCCGACGAGTTCGTACGCACCGTCGACGAGAACGAGGTCTTTACCGCGCCATCCGAGGACCTCCGGGTGTACGAGGACGCGGTGAAGGGCCTGACGCCCGAGAAGGTCGACGCGGCGATCCGCGGGATCTTCGCCGGCTCCGGCCCGCTGGTCGCGATCGCCGCCCCGCAGCCGGTGGCGGGGGGCGAGGCTGCAGTGAGTCAGGTGTTCAAGCTGGCGCAGGAGGCTCCGCTCGCGCCGGCGGCGGCGCAGGCCTCGGTGACCTGGCCCTATACGGATTTTGGCAAGCCGGGTGTGGTCGCCTCACGGAGGGAGATCGCGGACCTGGGGGTGACGGAGGTCGCCTTCGCCAACGGCGTGCGGCTGACCGTCAAGCCGACCCAGCTGCGGAAAGACCAGGTTCTCGTCGCCGTGAACGTGGGTTCCGGCCGGCTCGAGTTGCCGAAGGACCGTCCCGACAACGAGTGGGCCGCGGGCGCTCTCGTGCCAGGGGGCTTTGGCAAGCTCACTGCCGACGATGCGGCGCGGGCGCTGGCGGGGAAGGTGCTGAACGCCAACTTCGAACTGGCGGACGACGCCTTCCAGTTCAACGGCGTCACCCGCCCTGAAGACTTGACCACGCAGATGCAGTTCCTCACGGCCTATGTCGCCGACCCCGGCTTCCGCCCGGAAGCCTTCGAGCGCCTGCGGTCGAGCTACCTCAGCCAGCTTCCGCAGATCGAGGCGACGCCCAACGGCGTCTTCTTCCGCGACTCCGGAAGTCTGCTGCGCAGCGGGGACCAGCGGTTCGCCTTCCCCTCCCGCGAGCAGCTTCTGGCGGCGAAGCCCGACGCAGTGCGCCAGCTTCTGCAGGGTCCCCTGGCCCATGGCCGCATCGAGGTGACCATCGTCGGCGATGTGAGCGTCGAGCGCGCGATCGAGGTGACCGCCCAGACCTTCGGGGCCCTGCCGCCACGCCCCGTCGAGCCGAAGGTTCCGCGAGAGGACCTGGAGGTGCGGTTTCCTTCGCCAACCGGTGCGCCCGTGATGCGGTTCGATACAGGTCGCAAAGACCAGGCTGTGGCCGTCCTCGCTTGGCCCGAGACCGGCTTCTTTCAGGACATGAAGGGTTCCCGCGCGGCGATCATCGCCGGCGAGGTGCTGGGGAACCGCCTGCTGGATAAGATCCGGATCGCTGAAGGGAAGACCTACAGCCCAGAGACCAACGTCGATCTCTCCGAGACCTTCCCCGACTATGGTCTCGCCATCAACCTGGTCGAGATGCCGCCGGAGAACATTCCCGGCTTCTTCGAGGCGACCAAGCAGATCGCGGCCGACATCGCCGCCCAAGGCGTGACCGAAGACGAACTCGTCCGGGCCAAGAACCCGAGGATCGCCGGCATCCGCCGGGCGCAGCTCGGCAATGAGTACTGGATCATCAGCCTGGCCAACGCGCAGGCCGATCCAAGGCGCCTCGACCTGATTCGCTCGACCTTCCCCGACTACGAGTCGATCACCGCCGCCGAAGTCCAGGCCGCCGCACAGCGCTGGTTCAGGCCCGACAAGGCGTGGGAGTTGGTCGTCGAGGCCAAGCCCTCCCCCTCCGCGACCGCGGCGGCGCACTGACCTTGTCCCTCCCCTTCTGGGGAGGGTGTCCTCCGGAGCCCACAGGGCGAAGGAGGACGGGTGGGGAACGCTGGGGAAGGACACCGGCAGTGCGGGATGATCCAAACTTCCCCACCCGGTCTCGCTCCGCTCGACCACCCTCCCCAGAAGGGGAGGGACGTCGCATTCCAGCCGATCACCGCGCGTTGGGACCCTTCTGGAAGTACTTGAAGAAGTCGCTGCTGGGCGAGAGGACCATGGTCGTGTCGGTGTCGGATAAGGCGCCGTCGTAGGCCTGCATCGACCGGTAGAAGGCGGCGAAACTGGGATCCTTGCCGAAGCTGGCGGCGAAGAGCTTGGCGCTCTGGGCGTCGCCCTGCCCGCGCGTGGCGTAGGCCTGCGCCGTGGCGTCGGCGAGAGTGACCGTGACCTCCTTGTCGGCCTCGGCGACGATCTCGCGGCGATTCTGTTCGCCCACTGCGCGGATCTGGGCCGCCTGCTGTTCCAGGTTCGACTTCATCCGCTGGTAGACCGCCTGCTGATTGGCCGCAGGCAGGTCCGCCCGCTTGATCCGCACGTCGATCACGTCGATCCCATAGTGCGATCGCGCGGCTCGCGCCCTCACATAGCCGAGGGTTTGGGCCATCAGGGCGTCGCGTCGTCCGCTGATGATGTCGGCCGCGGTCGTCGTGCCGAGCACTTCACGCAGCGAGGAGTTGATCAGCGGTTCGATCAGACCTGCGGCGTTCGTCTCGCTGCGGAGGGTGCGGTAGAATTCCAGCGGATTGGAGATGCGGTAGCGGACGAAGGCGTCCACCACGAGCCGCTGCTGGTCGCGCGAAATGACCTCCTCGCGGCGGGCGTCGATCGCCTGGTTGCGCTTGTCGAGCAGGACGACCGATTCGACGAAGGGCGCCTTGAACTTCAGCCCCGGGTTGTAGTGACCCGGCTCGTTGATGACCCGGACGGGTTGACCGAGATTCACGACGATCGCCTGCTGGGTCTGCGAAACGATGAAGCCAGTGTTGGCGACGACGACGAGAGCCACAAGCGCGAGGCCGGCCCAGATGAGGAAGCGCCGGTTCATTGCGGCGACCCCTGGCTCTGGGTGTCCTGGCCCTGCGGCGCCCCCTGGTCCTGGCCCGGCGAGGGCTGGGCCTGCTGTTCAGGTGGGGCCTCCGGCGGCTGAGGCGGAGCCAAGGATCTGAAGAGGTCAGGCGGCAGGATGATCGGCGCGTTGACCGACTTGGAATCGACGATGACCTTCTTGGAGTGGGTCAGGATCCTTTGCATCGTCTCGATGTAGATCCGCTCCCGCGTCATCTGTGGCGAGCGACGGTATTGGACGTAAAGCTGGTCGAACCGCGCGGCCTGACCTTCCGCCTCCTTGACCACCTGCTCGCGATAACCCTCAGCGGCCTGGATGATTTTGGCGGCGTCGCCCTTGGCTTCGTTGACCACGCGGTTGCGGTACTTGTTCGCATCGTTGATGTACGACTGCGCATCCTGTCCCGCGCGGGCGATGTCCTGATAGGCGGGGACGACCTCGGGTGGCGGATTGGCGTTCTGAATCTGCACCGCATCGATCGTCACGCCCGATTGGTATCGGTCGAGGATCTTCTGCATCAGGTCCAGCGTCTCGCTCTGCACGGCCTCGCGCCCGCTGGTGATGATGTCGGTCAACTTGTTGCGGCCCACCACTTCCCGCATCGCGCTCTCTGCGACCGACTTCACGGCGGCGTCCGGATCGCGGATGTCGAAAAGGTACTTGGCGGCGTCCGACACGTGCCATTGGACGGTGAAGGAAAGGTCAACGATGTTCTCGTCGCCGGTGAGCATCAGGCTCTCGTCCGGCTCCTGCGAGGCCTGAGATCCCCCGATCACTGTCTTGTTCTGGTTCGTCACCGAAACGAGCTGCGCCGCTTCTATCGGCGCAGGCAGGTGGAAGTGCAGGCCTGGCTCGACGGAGCGCGAATAGACGCCAAAGCGCGTGATCACGCCTTCCTCGTTGGGCTGGACGACGAAGACGCCCGTGAGCAGCCAGCCCAGCGCGACCAGGGCGACGATCGCCCAGACCGCCGGCGCGCGGATCCCCCGGCCGCCTGGCCCCCGCAGGAGCCGTTCAGCCTCGTTTCGCAGACGGTTCAGCAGTTCGTTCAGGTCCGGGCCCCGCGGGGGCGGACCCTGACGGCGAGGAGGCTCGCGCCTGGAACCGTCTTCGGGCTTTCTGCGCGGCTCGTCCCCCGGCGGAGGGGCGCCCCACGGTCCGGGATTGGAGTTGTCGTTCCAGGGCATGACGAGCGAGAGGCGCTTTCTCCCGATGGGACCGCGCGAGAGGCGGAGCGGCTGCGCGGAGGTTGTAAAGCGGCTCCTTCGGCCGGATATGAGGCGGTCCGCGCCGCAAAGCAACTTAAGAAGCGATGACCCCCGATACGCACTCCATCCGACAAGCCGCGCTGCGCGCCCTTGATTCCATCACCGACCCAAGGAGCGGCCAAGGTCTTTCCGCCGCCGGCCTCGTAAAGGGCCTCACGGTCGAAGACGGCCGCGTGGGGTTCGTCCTCGAGGTCGCCGCCGCGGACGCCGCCGCCTACGCACCGGTGAGAGACGCCGCGGAGCGGGCGCTGCTGCAGGTCCCCGAGGTGACGCGTGCCCAGGTGGTCCTGACCGCCCAGGCGCCGACCGTAACGCCCCGTCGGGGCGCCCAGGTGGCTTCCGATCCGCGCGCCGATCCGGCGGCCATGCCGCCGGCGGAACGGCTGGAGGGGGTGGCGCGCGTGATCGCGGTGGCGAGCGGCAAGGGCGGGGTCGGCAAGTCGACCGTGGCGGTGAACCTCGCCTGCGCCTTTGCGCGCCTGGGCCTCAGGACGGGCCTGCTCGATGCGGACATCTACGGGCCCTCCGCGCCACGAATGACCGGGGCCTCGCAGAAGCCGGCCTTCGTCGACGGCAAGCTGGAGCCCATCGTCGTCTGGGGCCTGGTTGTCATGTCCATCGGCTTCCTGGTCGACGAGCGCCAGGCGATGATCTGGCGCGGCCCCATGGCGTCGTCCGCCCTTCGGCAGATGATCGGCGATGTCCGTTGGGACGCGCGCGGTCCCCTCGATGTGCTGGTGGTCGACCTGCCGCCCGGGACCGGCGACGTTCACCTGACCCTCGTTCAGAAGCTGAGCGTGGACGGCGCCATCATCGTCTCGACGCCCTCCGAGGTGGCGCTGGTGGACGCCCGGCGCGCGGTGACCATGTTCGGCAAGATCAATCCCCCCGTGCCCATCCTTGGGGTTGTCGAGAACATGGCCTACTTCCCCGACCCGACCACCGGCGCCCGCCTGCCGATCTTCGGCCATGGGGGCGCGCGCACGGAGGCGGAGAGACTGTCCGTGCCGTTCCTCGGAGAAATCCCGATCGATATCGCCCTGCGCGTCGGAACCGACGAGGGCCGTCCCCTGGTGGCGACCGAGCCCGATAGCCCGGTGTCCAGGGTCTTCATGGACATCGGCCGACGCCTGGCCGCTCCCTAAGGGCGCCTAGAGCACGTCCCGTTCAGGCGGAATCGCCTGAACGGGATAAACGTGCTCTAGATTCAAAAGCTTGAGCGCGTTCTACGCGCAAAACCAGTTCCCACTTTTGCGCAACGCGCTCCGAAGATCAGACGCGCTGGGGCGCGCCGACCAGGGCTTCCTCCGCAGCCGCGACCGACAGGCTGGCGTCCCTCGCATCGAGGGCTTCGCGGATCGCGTCGTGCCGCTTGGCGTCGAGCCGGTAGCCGAAGAACAGGGCCCCGCCGAAGAACACCAGTATGATCGGTGCGAAGAGGTAGCACATCTCCAGCCCGAAGATGGCGTGGGGCGTGTTCACCGCCCCTTCCTTGCCGTTGTAGCCGACCGCCTTGAGGACCGGGAACACGATCACCACAGTGATCACAGCGCCGATCTTGGTGGTCGTGGTGACGAGAGAGAAGAACAGGCTCGTGAGGTCGACCCCCTTGGAGAGCCGCACCTCGTCGACCACGTCCGCCACCATCGCCCGGATAAGGAGGATGAAGGCGCTGGCGCAGAAGCCGACGGCGAACATGCCGGCGGCGGTCGGGAGGATCTGGACCAGCGTGTGGCCGGGCCACACCCGCGGCAGGGCCATCAGCGTCGTTTGGCAGATCGCATAGCAGACGCAGGCGATCTGCACCGTCCGATGCTTGCCGAACCGCCGGGCGATGCGTCCCCACATCGGGGCGCCTGCCAGTCCCGCGCCGATATAGAAGATCAGCAGGATGCTGACCTCGGCGGTCGAGAACCCCTTCGCATCGTGGAAAAAGTAGACATAGAGGGGCGCCGTGGTGCCCGGTCCCAAGGTCAGCACCAGATCGGCCAGGACCAGGCGAAACAAGGACGGATTGGCCAGGGCCCCGACGAAGTCCCTGGGACCGAACCGCGCGCGGACAGGTCGGGCTGTGATGCGCTCGGGCGCGAACGTTGCGCAGGCGAGCGCCGCGACCGGGATCGCCACCAGTATGATCGTGCAGATGATCGGCATGCTGGCCGCCTTGCCCAGCACCACCTTGCCGTGGGTGAAGACCGGCAGGAGGAGAAGGCCCACCGAGCCGATCACGGCGAGGCCCTGGGTCACGCCATACACCCGCGAGCGCTCGTCGTAGCTGGTGGCCAGGACCGCCGACCAGGCGGCCATTGACAGGGTGAGCATGGAGACGCCGACGTAGGTGACGAGCATCCAGGTGATGAGATAGGGCGTGCCGACGCCGTCGCCGGGATTCAGCAGCCTCCAGGTCCCCAGCATTGCGATAGGCGCGCCCAGCAGGAGCCAGGGTCGATAGCGGCCGATCGGGGTCTTGGTTCGGTCCATCAACATGCCGATGAGGGGATCGAACCACATGTCGACGAAGCGGACCGTGGCTATGGCCCCCGCGACCGCCAGGAAGCCGGCGCCGAGGCCGACATAGAAGCGCGGAAGGTAGACCCCGAAGACCACGAGCATGCCAGCGAGGGGCAGGCCGGGGAGGGCGAAGGCGAAGAGCGTCGGCAGAGGCGTGGACGCGCGAGTCGGCGCAGCCGTCTTGGCCAGGGTCAAAGGCGTCTCCTCGGTCTTCTCGTTTTTATCGGGTGATCGACGACGAGTTCGTCACCACTGTCAATCAAATGTCCGATCCCCCCGCCGCGCAAGCGGAATTCAAACGGCGTCGGGCATATGCGCTGGCACGGACTGTTCGCCGTCCAGGCCCTCGAGGACGGGCGCTTCGGGTTTCTGCGCGTCCAGGATCGCCAGTTGCGCGCGGATCTCGGCGTGGCGCTTC
The DNA here is from genome assembly GCA_035483335.1 of Caulobacteraceae bacterium. Lineage (GTDB taxonomy): Bacteria > Pseudomonadota > Alphaproteobacteria > Caulobacterales > Caulobacteraceae > Acaudatibacter. The sequence goes on from DATHPX010000350.1 coordinate 19,500, forward strand.
GAGTCGAGCCGGTAGCCGATGAAGCAGGCGCCGCCAAGCATCACGAAGACGATCGGTCCGATGATGTAGACCATCTCCATTCCGGAGATGGCGGCCGACGTATTCACCGCGCCTTCCTTGGCCTTGTACCCGATCCAGCCGAGCGCGGTGTAGGAGAAGCCGATGCTGAGCGCCCCGGCCACCTTCTGGGTGGTCGTGATCATGGCGTAAAGCAGGCCTATCTGGGACTTTCCCTTCTCCAGGCGCACGGCGTCGCCGACGTCGGCGACCATCGCCCGGTCCAGCAGGGGAAAGCTCGAGGCCGCGAAGCCGAGCAGGAACATCATGATCGCCGCGATGAGGAAATCGCCCTTGGGGGCGAACGACAGGACGACGAGGCCCACCGAATAGGTCATGGCCGCGACCATCAGCGTCCGGTGCTTGCCCAGCCGTGTCGCGACCCAGCTGAGGATCGGCGCGCCGAAGACGCCCGCGAGGACGTAGATCAGCAGCTGCGCGCTCGCGTCCTTGATCGTGAAGCCGCGCGCATCGTGGAAGTAGAACAGATAGAGCGCCGCCATCCAGCCGGGGCCCAGCGCGAGGCAGAAGTCGGCGACGATGATCCGCAGCATGTCCGGCCGCACGATCATCTCGAGGTAGTCGCGCAGGCTGTGACGCTCGCCGGCTCGCTCGACGACGATGCGTTCCGGGGTGAGCAGGATGGCGAGTCCGACGCCGATCGGAATCGCGAGGAGCACCAGCCAGCCCATCGCGCCGACATCGTTCGCGCTGCTCGATCCGTCGTGCTTCGCCATCACGATCGGCAGGATCAGCGCGGCGCAGGCGCCCAGCACGCTCACGAACTGGATCGCGCCGAAAACCCTCGAACGCTCATGGTACTTCGAGGCGATCACCGAAGCCCACGAGGCGTGGGAGAGGGTGATGAGCGAGGTGCCGATGTAATAGACGAGCAGCCAGGCGAGCAGATAGACCGAGTTCACGCCGGCCGGCGGCTCGAACAGCATGTAGACGCCGAGAGCCAAAACCGGCGCGCCGATGGCCATCCACAGCCGGTACCGCCCCAGCCTGGACCGGGTCCTGTCCATCGCCACCCCGATGAACGGGTCGAGAAGCGTGTCGCCGAGGCGGATGGCCGAGAAGACCGCACCCACCGCCGCCAGGCCCAGCCCGATGTGCCCTGCATAGAAGCGCGGGAGGTAGACCCCCAGTGCGATGGCGAGCGCCCCCACGCAGAAGCCGGGCGTGGCGAATCCCAGGAGCCGCGGCGTCGAGAGCCGGAAATCCGTGTCTGTCTGACTCACGCTCACCTGTCCTGGGTCCTCGCCTCGATCTCATTTTCCGCGGGCGCTTCGGTCGCGCCTCTCGATATTCAAAAAGAGCGCGGCCCCTTGCTCGGCGCAAGGGGCCTTTGGCCGCTGGTTCAGACGGCGGACATCTTCCGGAAGAATTTCTGGGTCTGCTCGCCGCCTGCGACATAGGCCTTCTGGCCGGTCTCGTCGGCGATCTGCGCCCAATGATCGCGCACGCCCTCTACGGAGAGATCTGCGCCCTTCAGGAAGACACCTTCGGTCTCGACGATCCGCGCCATGGCGAAGGCGCCCGCGCCTGCGGTCAGGATCGCGCCTGTCGGCGCCTCCTCCGAGCAGAGGAAAACCACGCCGGGCGTGACGGCTTCGGGCGCCAGCCGGGCCACGATCTCCGGAGGCATCAGGCTCTCGGTCATCCGCGTGCCCGCCACCGGCGCGATGGCGTTGACGTGGATGTTGTTCTTCTGACCCTCGAGCTTGAGGGTGTTCATGAAGCCGACGATCCCGAGCTTGGCGGCGCCGTAATTGGTCTGGCCGAAGTTGCCATAGAGGCCGGACGAGGAGGTGGTGACGACGATCCGGCCGTAGTTCTGGGCCTTCATGATCTCCCATACCGCCTTGGCCGGCTTGACCGTGCCCATGAGGTGGACGTCCAGGACGAACTCGAAGTCGTTGACCTCCATCTTCGAGAACGACTTGTCCCGCAGCACGCCAGCGTTGGCGATGAGGATGTCGACCCGGCTCCAGCGATCCATCGCGTCTGCGACCATGCGCGCCACGCCCGCGTCGTCGGTGACGGAAGAGCCGTTGGCGAGAGCCTCGCCCCCGGCCGCCTCGATCTCGGCCACGACCTTTTTTGCGGCCTCCGACGACCCGCCGGAGCCGTCCATGGCGCCGCCAAGATCGTTGACCACAACCTTGGCTCCGCGCCGAGCGAGTTCCAGCGCGTGCTGGCGGCCAAGTCCGCCGCCGGCGCCCGTCACAATGGCGACTTTCCCGTCGAAGCGGATCTCGGACATTCAGCTCTCCTCGTCTGTTTCCTGAAGGCGTCGCGGCTATGGGGGCCGGGCGGAGGCGTCGTCAAGCGGGGCGGCGCGCCGCGCTGCTGGCGGGGCGAGGCGATCGTCGCAATCACGCTTCAACGTGACCATCGCCTCGCCATCAACGGTTCATGGGCGGTTCACACGGACCAAGTTAAGCGGCGCTTCAGGAGGCGCCCGTCTGGTCCCCGATCATCAATCGGTTGCGGACCTGTCTTCCCCTGGAGAGAAGCATTCCAGAGCTGATTCCTGTTTCCACTCGCCCGTCAGCCATCCGGCCCCGCGTCATGCTTGTCGAGGACGAGGGCCTCATCGCCCTTGCGATCGAGGACGCTCTGATCGAGGCGGGATTCGACGTTTGCGCCATCACCACCTCCGAGGTCGCGGCTATCGAAACCGGAACTTCGATGCGGCCCGAGTTCGCTGTCGTCGACGTCAAACTCGCGCCTGGGGACGGCCGGAAGGTCGCCCAGGCGCTGTCGACCCTGTGCGGCGCCATCGTCGTGATCGCGAGCTCGGAGAGCCCGGCCACCCTGCACGGGCTCGGCGCCTGGCTCGCCGTCACCAAGCCCTTCGATCCCTGCGCCATTCCTGTCGCCTTGATGTTGGCCCAGGCTCGCGCGCGGGGCGACGAGGCAGATCCGATGCCGCCGCAAGTCAGTGCGCTGCGGCCAGGGTCGGGGGGCTGAGGGAGATCGCAGCCACGTTCAGCCGCCCGAGGCCGACTGCGCCCGCGCCGGAGCTACCCCGCCTGAGGCCTTTCGGCTCCCGTCGCGTCCGGTCCCCAATCGGGTCCTGACACCGTGACGCTGTAGACGCCGTCTGCGATCAGTCGTCGGATCTCCTGGACGGTCGACACGCCCCACGGTCCGACACGCAGGTCCAACTCGCGCGCCTCCGCCAGTCGCTCGGGCGTGACGTCGGCGATGTGCGGCGACCATTCGAGCCCGCCATGCGCCTTGAGCGCCGCCAGGTCGGAATCGCCGAACCGGCGCGGATCGCAGCCGTCAGCCCATGGCGAATCGCCGTTTGGCAGGCGTCGCACCGTGTCGGCCATGGCTGTGGGGATGGTGAGGTGGGCGGTGGCGATCCGGGGATTGAGCGTCTGCGCCAGACGAAGCACCTGCCAGTCGAAGGCGATGATCTTGCTGTGGTCCGTCCAGCCCGCCGCCTCCAGATCTCGGACGGTCGCGCGGGTGATTGCCTCGGGGTCCGGCGCCTCCTCCGGATCCTGCGGATCGGTCTTGATCTCCACATAGATCAACGGACGCTGCTCACCCGCGGAGCGAAGGAGGTCGAGGATCTGCGGGAGAGTGGGTATGCGCACGCCGTTCATCGCGGTCCGCGCGGGGTATCGGTCGGCATAGGATGACCCTGGCCTGAGCGAACCCACATCGTAGCGGCGCAGCTCTTCGAGCGTCATCGTCTTGAGCGCCGGTCCGCGCGCGCCGAGCCATTCGCCATCGAGGCGGGTGGCGTGTCGGTTCAGCCAGTAGTCGTGATGCGCCACGACGTGGCCGTCGGCGGTGAGCTGAACATCGATCTCGATGCCGTCGACGCTTGTATCCAGGCACGCCGCGGCGCCCTCGAGGGTGTTGGCCGGCCACACGCCATAGCCCGTGGCCCCTGCAACGATCAGTGTCATGGCTCCTCCTGGACGCCGAACTTGCACCATGTCCGAGACAGTCGTGCGAACCTTCGCCCCGCGGCAAGGCTCGAACAGGCATGGCGCCAGCTTGGCGCCTGCGCATCGCGCCCGTCGAGAGCGGGGGATGCTAGGCCG
>DATHPX010000351.1:0-5416 GCA_035483335.1 Caulobacteraceae bacterium
CGATATCCTGCCCGAGGAGGTGTCCCTCAAATACGGCTACACCGCCGACCAGCGGGTGGTGAACATCGTCCTGCGCCGCCGCTTCCACGCCACCACCCTGGAGGGCCAGGGCGGCGCTCCGACCGAAGGGGGCGAGATCACGGGCCAGGCCGAGGCCGACATGATCCACATCCGGCGCGACGACCGGCTCAATCTCGACCTCAAGTACCAGGGCTCGAGCGAGATCACCGACGCCGCCCGCGGGATCGTCGAGCCGACGCCCGCCCAACCGTACGACCTGATCGGCAACATCGCCTCGACGACGCCGGGCGCGCAGATCGATCCCGCCCTCAGCGCTCTGGCGGGCCGGCCCGTCACCGTGGCCGGCGTACCCCCAGGGGTGACCGGCAGACCGATGTTGCAGGACTTCCTGCGCCCGCCCAACACAACCGACGTCGCCGACGACCGCACGCTCTCGCCCGAGACGCAGAGCCTGACCGCCAACGCGGTCCTGACGCATCCCCTGCCCCACGGCATAATCGGCACGATCAACGGCACACTCAGCGCCAGCCAAAGCGTCGCAATGCAGGGCCTGCCGGGCCTGTCCCTGACGATCCCGACGGACGATCCGTTCTCGCCCTTCAGCCAGGCGGTGGTCAATGACCGCTATGTCGACCAGCCCCTGCGCCAGTACGTGAACACCTGGAGCGCGCACCTGGGCGGCACGCTGAACAAGGACGTGGGCAGCTGGAGGCTATCGCTCACTAGCGCCCTCGACCACTCTGACAGCCAGACCGACACTGACACGGGGTTCAGCTCCACGCCGATGCAGGTTCTGCTCGACGCCGGATCGACGACGTTCAATCCCTTCGCGGCGCTCCCGTCGAACCTGCTTCAGGCCACGCCGCAGAGCTACGCCCGGTCGATCACCGACTCGGGCAACTTCCAGGTCCTGGCCAACGGGCCGCTGGTCAAGGAGCCGGCGGGGGACATCTACGTCAGCGCCAAGGGGGGCGACACCCAGAGCTGGCAGGCATCCTACTCGGCCCGCGGCGCCGCCACCCAGTCCGTCTATCTGACGCGCAACGACCTGAACGCCCAGCTCAGCCTGGACGTCCCGCTGGCCAGCCGGGACGAGGGCTTCCTCCCGTTCCTCGGCGAGCTGTCGATCAATGGCAACACGGCGATCGACCGCCTCTCGGACTACGGTCGGCTCGTCTCCACCGGCTATGGGGTCAACTGGACGCCGATCCCCGGCTGGAACTTCATCGTCTCGCACACGAACGACCAGCAGGCGCCCACGGTCCAGCAGCTGGGCGGACCGATCGTCATCACGCCCAACGTGCCGATCTTCGACTATGTGACCGGCCAGTCGGTCGACGTGACCGAGATCACCGGCGGGAACCCCGCGCTCAAGGCGGACAACCGGAACGTGCTGAAGATCGGCCTCACGGTGAAGCCATTCACCAAGCAGAACCTCACCGTCACGGCCAACTACATCAAAAGCGACATCGACAACCCGGTCGAGAGTTTCCCGGCGGTGACCTCGCAGATCGAGAACGCGTTTCCGAGCCGCTTCTTGCGCAACGCCGAAGGCGAGCTGGTGGAGTTCGACGACCGCCCGGTGAACTTCGCCCGGTCCGAGCGGACCGAATTGCGCTGGGGGCTCAACTACTGGCGTCCGGTCGGGCCGCAGCCCAAGCCACGCTTCGGCCGGCGGGCCTTTCTTGCGGGCGGCGGGGGCGCAGGCCAGGGGCCCGGCGGTCCGCCTCCCGGAGGCCCTCCGCCGGGTGGGCCCGAGGCCGGCCAGGGCGGCGCACCGCCTTCGGGCGGCGGCGGGCAGTCGCCGGCGCCCTTGCCCTCCGACAGCGGCCGGGCCGGCGGGGGCGCCTCGGCGGCGGCCTACGGCGGCCGCGGTTTTGGCGGCGGCGGCGGCCGTGGAGGCGGCGGGCGTCGCGGCTTCGGCTACAGCCTCGACCGGCCGACGCCCGGCCGTCTGCAGGTGGCCGTCTATCACACGATCTATTTCAAGGATGAGCTTCTTCTGGCGCCCGGCGGCCCGACGCTGGACATGCTCAACGGCGCGCCGGCCTCGTCCACCGGAGGCCAGTACCGCAACGAGATCGAGGGGCAGCTCGGCTTCACCTACACTGGCTTCGGCGCGCGTCTGAGCGCGGACTGGAAGAGCGCGACCTATGTCAGCGCCACCGACTCCCCCACCGGGGCCCTGGCTTTCTCCGGGATCACCACTCTGAACGTCAGAGTTTTCGACAACCTCGGCCAACAGCCCTGGGCGTTCCGGAGCCATCCCATACTCAAGGGGGTGCGCGTCAGCCTGTCGATCGACAACCTGCTCGACCAGAGGATCACCGTGCGCAACGCCGCTGGCCTGACGCCACTGAGCTATCAGCCCGGTTATATCGACCCGGTGGGCCGGACGGTGATGCTGAGCTTCCGCAAGCTTATCTACTGAGCTGGCTCCCCGGCCCGGCTATCCGCGGAGCCCTAGAAGGCCTCCATTGCGGTTTCGCGAGCCTCCGAGGCCTAGAGCGCGTTCCGCAAAAGTGGGTGCTGGTTTTGCGATGAGAACGCGCTCAATTCCTTGAATCTAGAGCACGTTGATCCCGCTCAGGCGATCCCGCCTGAACGGGACGTGCTCTAGGGGCCCGCGGCGGCTAGGCGAACCCGGCTCGTCACGCCATAAGACGCACGAACTCTCGTGAGGCCCTCTTCATGCCCCTGGACGCTGGCCAGACCCACAAGACCTTCCAATGGGACGATCCGCTCGATCTGGCCGATCGCCTCTCCGAGGAGGAGCGCATGGCGGGGGAGAGCGCCCGCGCCTACGCGCGAGAGAAGCTCCTCCCGCGCGCAGTGAGCGCCTTCGCCCAGGAGCGGTTCGACCGCGAGATCATGACGGAGATGGGCGAGCTGGGCTTCCTTGGCTGCACCCTGCCGGAAACCTATGGCTGCGCCGGCGTCAATCATATCGCGTACGGCCTCATCGCCCGTGAGATCGAGGCTGTGGACAGCGGCTACCGCTCGGCGATGAGCGTGCAGTCATCCCTGGTGATGTACCCGATCTACGCCTTCGGCTCGGAGGAGCAGAAGCGCCGCTGGCTGCCCGGCATGGCGCGGGGCGAGATCATCGGCTGCTTCGGCCTCACCGAGGCCGACGGCGGCTCGGACCCGGCGTCGATGCGGACGGTGGCGCGGCCCGCCCCGGGCGGCTTTGTCCTGGACGGCGCCAAGATGTGGATCACCAACGCGCCCATCGCCGACGTGGCCCTGGTCTGGGCCAAGCTCAACGGAGTCATCCGCGGCTTCCTGGTTGAGCGCGGGGCCGAGGGGTTCTCCACGCCGAAGATCGAGAACAAGCTCTCCCTGCGCACCTCGATCACCGGCGAGATCGCCCTGTCGGGCGTGTTCGTGCCCGAGGACGCCATGCTGCCCGATGTGCGCGGCCTGCGTGGGCCGTTCTCCTGCCTGAACAAGGCCCGCTACGGCATTGCCTGGGGCGCGATGGGGGCGGCGGAGTTCTGCTTCCACGCCGCGCGCGACTATGTCGCCTCGCGCAGCGTCTTCGGAAAGCCGCTCGCCGCGCGCCAGCTGGTGCAGAAGAAGCTGGCGGACATGTCCACCGAGATCGCCCTGGGCTTCGAGGGCGCCCTGGCGCTTGGCCGGTTGCTCGACCAGGGGGCCTGGGTCCCCGAGGCCATCAGCCTGATGAAGCGCAACAACTGCGGCAAGGCGCTCGACATCGCCCGCGTCGCCCGCGACATGCACGGGGGCAACGGCATCAGCGGCGAGTACCATGTGATGCGTCACGCTGCGAACCTCGAGACGGTGAACACCTACGAGGGCGCGCACGACGTCCACGCCCTGATCCTGGGCCGCGCCATCACCGGCGAGAACGCGTTCTGACATGACCGGAGGGGTGGCGGGCGCGTCGGAGACGCACGAGCACGGCAGGCTGCGCGAGGCGTCGATGGGGACGGTGGTCGCCGCCTCGTCGCTGGGCGCCATCTTCGAGTGGTACGACTTCTTCGTCTTCGGCGCCCTGGCGCCGGTGATCGCCAAGAACTTCTTCAGCGGACTGGATGCGACCGCGGGACTGCTGGCGGCGCTGGCCCTGTTCGGCGCCGGCTTCTTCTTCCGGCCAGTCGGGGCGCTGATCTTTGGCCGCTTCGGCGACCAGAGCGGGCGCAAGGGCGCGTTCCTGGTCACCGTGGCGATGATGGGCGGCGCGACGATCGCCATCGGCCTCTTGCCGACCTGGCCCCAGGTCGGCGTGATCGCCCCCATCCTGCTCATCCTCATGCGCATCCTTCAGGGGATCGCCCTGGGCGGCCAGTGGGGTGGGGCGGCGGTCTATGTCGCCGAGCATGCGCCTGTGAGCCGGCGCGGCGCGGCCACCAGCTGGATCGCCGTGGCCGCCGCGCCGGGCCTTGGGGGCGCCCTGTGCGTGATCCTCCTGATCCGAGGCCTGATGGGCCAGGCTCAATTCACCGATCCGGGCTGGACCGGGGGCTGGCGGATTCCCTTCCTGCTGTCGACGGCCCTGCTTGGGATCTCGGTCTGGATCCGCCTGCAGCTCTCCGAGAGCCCGACCTTCCGGGCGATGAAGTCCGCCGGCCGCGTGTCCAAAGGGCCTCTGGCCGAGGCTTTCGGCCGCTGGGAGAACCTGAAGCTCGTCCTGATCGCCCTGGTGACGATCATGTTCGCCCAGGGGGCGGTCTGGTACACGATCTTCTTCTACGCCGAGCAGGTGTTCCTCGAGCGGTTCATGAAGGTCCCGTCGGAGATGGGGACGGGCCTGCTGATCCTCGTGACCCTGGCCAGCGGGCCGCTCTATGTCGTCTTCGCGCGGCTATCGGACCGTGTGGGCCGCAAGTGGGTGATCTGGGGCGGCATGACCCTGGCGCTCGTGAGCTTCTTTCCCGGCTTCAAGGCCATGGCCTGGCTCGCCAACCCCGCCCTGGTGCAGGCTCAGCAGCGCACGCCGGTGATGGTGATGGCCGATCCGGCGCGCTGCTCGTTCCAGTTCGACGTGGTCGGCAAGGCGCGCTTCGCCACCTCCTGCGATATCGTCCGCTCGACCCTCTCCAACGCCGGCGTCTCCTATCGCACTGAGACGGCGCCGGCGGGGACGCTGGCGAGTGTCCGCGTCGGAACGCACGTCGTACCCTCGGTGGAAGGCGGCGCGCTTTCGCCGGCGGCGCTCAAGGCGGCGTCGGCCGACGTCAAGGCCCGGCTGACCACGGCGCTGAAGGCGGAAGGCTATCCCACGGCGGCCGATCCCAAGCGGATCAACTTCTGGGGTCTCGTGGCTGTGATGATGGTGTTCGTAGTCGCGGCCACCGCCCTTTACGGCCCGATCGCCGCCTGCCTAGTGGAGCTGTTCCCGGCCAGGGTGCGCTACACCGCCCTCTCCCTG